>NZ_JBGCCA010000002.1:0-359794 GCF_041261265.1 Streptacidiphilus sp. MAP12-33 | reverse complement strand
CACCCCCCCGCCCCCCCGCCGGCGGCCCCCGGCCCCGGCCCCCCCCCCCGCGGCCCCCCCCCGCGCCCCCCCCGCCCCCCCCCCCCCCCCCCCCCCCCCCGGGGGGGGGCGGGCCCCCCCCCCCCCACCCCCTCTTTTGCTCTACTGCTTGGTCACCGGAACGGAGTTGATCACGACGGTGTCGTTGGGCTTGCCGTCGCCCTGCCCGTTGGAGTTGTCACTGCCGTCCTGGGCGATGTGGTTGAGGATGTCCAGCCCCGAGGTGATGGTGCCGAACGGGGTGTAGGCCGGCGAGAGCTGGCTCGCCTTGTACACCAGGAAGAACTGCGAACCATTGGTGTTGGGGCCGGAGTTGGCCATCGCCAGGGTGCCCGCCGGGTAGGTGCCGCCCTGGATCGCCGGGTCGTTCAGGTACTCGTCGTCGAACTTGTAGCCCGGGCCGCCGGTGCCCGTGGCGGTCGGGTCGCCGCACTGCAGCACGTAGATGCCGGCCGTGGTGAGCCGGTGGCAGTGGCTGTGGTCGAAGAAGCCCTGCTGTGCCAGGAAGACGAAGCTGTTCACCGTCTTCGGCGCGTGCTGGGCGTCCAGCTTCAGGCCGATGTCCCCGCAGGACGTCTTCAGCGTCGCCGTGTAGGTCGCCTTCGTGTCGATGCTCATGGCGGGCGGCTGCGGCCACTGCTTGGTGCTCGGATCGCCCGCCGCGACGTTCCCGCAGGAGAACCCGCCCGAGGCGGTGGTCGTCGACTTCTTCGACGACGAGCCCAGCGTCGCCCACAGGATTCCGCCGAGAGCCAGCAGTGCGACCAGCACCACGGCCCCGATGCCCAGCACCTTCCGCTGCCGCGCCTTCGCCTGCTCCTGGGCGCGCAGCGCCTCCATCCGCGCTCGCCGCGCGGCGCCCGGGTCCTCGCTCACCTTGCTCCTCCACACACTCGTGCCCCGTTGCCTAACCGTCAGCACACAAGTGTGACCGGTTCGACGACGGGGCACGTGGGAGGCACGGCTGGTGCCGTTACTTCTTGACCTCCATCTGCTGACGCAGCTCGCGGGTCTTCTCGGCGAGCGCGCTCAGGTCGACGGTGGTGGCGGCGCCGCTGGCGTCGGGCATCTGCATCAGGATGTCCATCGTGCTGTTGTCCGCCCAGGCGCAGATCGGGATCTGGACCGTGGTGTTGCCGGCCGTCGTCATCACGGCGCAGCGCATCGCGCCGCCCAGCGGGCCGGTGGCCTCGTCGGTCTTCTGGCTGATCGTCGCGCCCGAGGCGGCGGAGTTGAACGCCGCGTCCAGCTGGACCGAGGGCAGTGCGAGGCTGCCGTAGAGGCCGTAGCTGACGTACTTGGGCATGCCGCTGTCCGGACCGTAGATCGCGGTGACGGGGGTCTGGCCGTCCTGCGCGATCTTCTGGTTGGCCGTGCTCAGCGAGTTGCCCAGGCTGTTGGTGGTGGTCAGCGGAGCCCCGTCGAAGCTGCTCGGCGGGTTCAGCTTGTACTTGCCCATCTTCGAGGTCTGGTCGACCACCAGCCAGGTGATCAGGCCGCCCACGACGAGGACGAAGGCGCCGAGGCAGATCAGCACGATCTTCAGGACGCTGCGCTTCTTCTGCGGCGGGACGGGGGCGTAGCCCCAGGCCGCGGGGTCCGCGGGCTGGCCGGGCTGGGCGTAGCCGGGCATCGGCGCGCCCTGCTGCGGCGGGATGCCGGGCTGGCCGGGCTGGCCGTAACCAACGTCGTAACCGGGCTGCTGCGGGTAGCCCTGCTGGGGCTGCCCCTGGTACGGATACTCGGGCGGGGGGTAGCCACCCGGCGGCGGATTCGTCGACATGGTCGATAATCAGACCAGCGTGGCCGGTCCGTGTCCATCGCGTTCCTTTGAACATCCGGTGGACGCCCTGATTCCTCCCTGTTCGTCCAGGGAGCGTGCGCGGGGTGAAAGCGTTCGTGACCATGGACGTGCGCACCCTAAACTTGCCGTCGTGACCGACATGAACCAGCACCCCGCCGACGCCGGGGTCGACAGCGCCCTCGAGACATTGCCGACGCAGTACGCGCCGGCTCAGGTAGAGGGGCCGCTGTACGAGCGCTGGGTAGAGCGCGGTTACTTCACGGCGGACGCGAAGAGCGAGAAGCCGCCGTACACGATCGTCATCCCGCCGCCCAACGTCACCGGCTCGCTGCACCTGGGCCACGCCTTCCAGCACACGCTGATGGACGCCCTCGTCCGCCGCAAGCGCATGCAGGGTTACGAGGCCCTGTGGCTGCCCGGCATGGACCACGCAGGTATCGCCACGCAGAACAAGGTCGAGCAGCAGCTCGCCGAGGAGGGTCTGTCCCGCCACGACATCGGCCGTGAGGCCTTCGTCGAGCGCACCTGGCAGTGGAAGCAGGAGTACGGCGGCCGGATCCTCGGCCAGATGAAGCGCCTCGGTGACGGCGTGGACTGGTCCCGTGAGCGCTTCACCATGGACGAGGGGCTGTCCGCGGCCGTCCTCACCATCTTCAAGCAGCTTTTCGAGGACGGGCTGATCTACCGTGCCGAGCGCATCATCAACTGGTGCCCGCGCTGCCTGACCGCGCTGTCCGACATCGAGGTCGAGCACGAGGACCGCGACGGCGAGCTGATCTCCATCCGCTACGGCGAGGGCGACGACAGCATCGTCGTGGCCACCACGCGTGCCGAGACGATGCTCGGCGACACCGCCGTGGCCGTCCACCCGGACGACGAGCGCTACGCCCACCTGATCGGCCGTCAGATCAAGCTGCCGCTCACCGACCGGACCATCCCGGTCGTCGCGGACCAGCACGTCGACCCGGAGTTCGGCACCGGTGCGGTCAAGGTGACCCCGGCCCACGACCCGAACGACTTCGAGATCGGGCGTCGCCACGACCTGCCCAACCTCACCATCATGGACGAGCGCGGCGTGATCACCGTGCACGGCCCGTTCCTCGGCCTGGACCGCTTCGAGGCGCGCTCGGCGGTCGTCGGCGCGCTGCGCGAGCAGGGCCGCATCGTCGCGGAGAAGCGCCCGTACGTCCACGCCGTCGGCCACTGCTCGCGCTGCCACACGGTCGTCGAGCCGCGGCTGTCGATGCAGTGGTGGGTCAAGGTCGCCCCGTTGGCCAAGGAGGCCGGCGACGCGGTCCGCGACGGCCGGGTCCAGATCCACCCGAAGGAGCTGGAGCGCCGCTACTTCGACTGGGTCGACAACATGCACGACTGGTGCATCTCGCGTCAGCTGTGGTGGGGCCACCGCATCCCGATCTGGTACGGCCCCGACGGCGAGGTCGTCTGCGTCGGCCCCGACGAGCAGCCGCCGACGGGCGAGGGCTGGCACCAGGACGAGGACGTCCTCGACACCTGGTTCTCCTCCGGCCTGTGGCCCTTCTCCACGCTGGGCTGGCCCGAGCAGACCCCGGATCTGGAGAAGTTCTACCCGACCGACGTGCTGCTGACCGGCCACGACATCATCTTCTTCTGGGTCGCCCGGATGATGATGTTCGGCCTGTACGCGATGGACGGTCAGGCGCCGTTCCACACCATCGCCCTGACCGGCCTGGTGCGCGACGAGTTCGGCAAGAAGATGTCCAAGTCCAACCCGAACGCGGTCGACCCGCTGGACTGGATGGACGCCTACGGCGCCGACGCCGTCCGCTACACCCTCGCCAAGGGCGCCAACCCCGGCGCGGACGTCCCGATCGGCGAGGACTGGGTCCAGGGCTCGCGCAACTTCTGCAACAAGATCTGGAACGCGACCCGCTTCGCCCTGATGAACGGCGCGACGGTCTCCGGGCCGCTCCCCGCTGCCGAGCAGCTGAGCGCGGCGGACCGCTGGATCCTGTCGCGGCTGAACGCGACCGTCGCGGAGGTCGACGGCCTCTACGACGACTACCAGTTCGCCAAGCTGGCCGACGCCCTCTTCCACTTCTCCTGGGACGAGGTCTTCGACTGGTACGTCGAGCTGACCAAGCCCGTGCTGATGGCGGGCGGTCCGGCCGCGGACGTCACCCGTCGCGTGCTCGGTGAGGTCCTCGACGTGACGCTGCGACTGCTGCACCCGATCACGCCGTTCGTCACCGAGGCGCTGTGGACGACGCTGACCGGTGGCGAGTCGGTCGTCGTCGCCGAGTGGCCGGCCGACAGCGGCTTCCGGGACGCTGCGGCCGAGAAGGAGATCGAGCTGCTCCAGCAGGTCGTCACCGAGGTCCGCCGCTTCCGTACCGAGCAGGGCCTCAAGCCCGGTCAGAAGGTCGCCGCGCAGCTGTCCCTGGAGGGCACCTCGCTGGTCGCCCACGAGGCAGCGCTTCGCTCGCTGGCCCGCCTCACCCCGGCGGACGAGGGTTTCCACGCGACGGCCACGCTGCCGATCGCGGGCGCGACGGTGGCGCTGGACCTCTCCGGCGCGATCGACGTCGAGGCCGAGCGCAAGCGGCTCGGCAAGGACCTCGCCGCAGCGGAGAAGGAGCTGGCGCAGGCCTCGGCGAAGCTCGGCAACGAGGCCTTCCTCGCCAAGGCGGCCCCGGCGGCGATCGACAAGATCCGCGGCCGCCTCGCCAAGGCCACGGAGGACATCGAGCGCCTCACGGCGCAGCTGGCGGGCCTTCCGAAGAGCTAGTCGCACCCCCTTGGGGGCGCGAGGAACTGCGCGAGCAACCACCCGGTGCGGATGGCCCTGCTCGTTCGGCGAGTCACCACACGGGGTGGCTTGTCGCGCAGTTCCTCGCGCCCCTGATGGTGCCCAGCGCAGGCAGTGCATAGGTGCCGCTCAGCGCCCCTACACTTGCGCCGTGAGCGACACTGAGCTGACCGCGGTAGCCGCGGAACTGGCCGCCAAGTGGCCGGAGACCAAGATTGATCCCTCCCTGGAGCGGATCAAGGCGTTGATGGACATCCTGGGCCAGCCCCAGCGGTCCTACCCGTCCATTCACATCACCGGCACCAACGGGAAGACCAGTACAGCTCGCATGATCGAGCAGCTGCTGCGCACCTTCGAGCTGCGCACCGGCCGCTACACCAGCCCGCACGTCGAGTCGATCACCGAGCGCATCAGCCTCGACGGCGAGCCGATCAGCCCCGAGCTGTTCGTGCAGACCTACGAGGACATCAAGCCCTACGTGGCGATGGTCGACGCCCAGCAGCCGATCCCGATGTCCTTCTTCGAGGTCGTCACGTCGATGGCGTACGCCTGCTTCGCCGACGCGCCGGTCGACGTCGCCGTCGTCGAGGTCGGCATAGGGGGCACCTGGGACGCGACCAACGTCATCGACGGGGTCGTCTCCGTGATCACCCCGATCTCGCTGGACCACATGGACCGCCTCGGCGACACGCACGCCGCGATCGCGGGCGAGAAGTCCGGGATCATCAAGAAGGGCGGCCTTGCGGTCGTCTCGCAGCAGCCGCTGGACGCCGCCGAGGTGATCCTGCGCCGCGCGGTCGAGATCGACGCGACGGTGGCCCGCGAGGGCATGGAGTTCGGCGTGCTGCGGCGCGATCTCGCGGTCGGCGGCCAGCTGGTGACCCTGCGGGGCATCGCCGGGCACGAGTACGGGGAGATCTTCCTCCCGCTGCACGGTGCCCACCAGGCGCAGAACGCGTCGCTCGCGCTGGCCGCGGTGGAGGCCTTCTTCGGGGTGGGCTCCGCCCACTCGGAGCCGCTGGACATCGACAAGGTCCGCGCGGCCTTCGCCGGTGTCAGCTCCCCGGGCCGCCTGGAGGTCGTCCGGCGCAGCCCGACCATCGTCCTGGACGCGGCCCACAACCCGGGCGGCGCCCGGGTGACCGCGGACGCGATCGGGGAGTCCTTCGGCTTCACGCGCCTGGTCGGCGTCTTCTCGCCGAGCGGCGACAAGGACGTCGAGGGCGTCCTGGAGGCGCTGGAGCCGGTCCTGGCGGAGATCGTGGTCACCCAGAACAGCACGCAGCGCGCGCTGGACGTGGACCGCCTCGCGGAACTCGCGGTCGAGATCTTCGGCGCGGACCGCGTCCACGTCGAGCCCCGCCTCGACGACGCGATCGACGCCGCGGTGACCCTCGCCGAGGAGGAGGGCGACCTCGGCGGCGCGGGCGTCCTGATCACCGGTTCCATCATCACCATCGGCGAGGCCCGCATCCTCCTGGGCAAGAGCTGAGGCTCCGCGTCTCGGCACAGTTGCACGATCAGGGGCGCGAGGAACCGGGTGGTTCTCGCGCAGTTCCCCGCGCCCCTGGGGTACTGGAACCTGGCGTCTGCCCCCGGAAACCGGCCGTCTAGACTCTTCTCCGTGCGTACCCTCTGCTCCTCCACCCTGATCAGCGAAGCCATGGTCATCGGCTTCGCCGCGCTCGTCGCGATGCGGCTGTCGCATGTCTCCGCCGCGACGCTGTGGTCGGTGTCGGGTGCGGCCATGCTGCTCTGCGTGCTGCTCTGCGGCGTCCTCAGCCGCCGCGGCGCGGTCACCATCGGATGGGCGCTGCAGATCGCGCTCATCGCGAGTGGCACGATCGTCGGGATGATGTACCCGCTCGGCGTGATCTTCGCCGGTCTGTGGTGGGCGTCCGTCCACTACGGACGGAAGATCGACGTGATCAAGGCCGCCCGCGCCGCCGCGCCGGAAGCTGCCGCACAGGCGTAGCACAGCCTCCGTGCGGGTGAATCCAAAAGGACTCCCGCCGCGAAGGACGAGGCGACACTCCGGTAGTCTCGTGTCGATCATCACATCACGAAACTCCGGGAGTCGTCCCATGTCCTCGTCGTCCGAGCGCACCCTGGTCCTGCTGAAGCCCGACGCCGTGTCCCGGGGCCTGATCGGCGAGATCGTCTCCCGGATCGAGCGCAAGGCGAACTGGCGCATCGCCGCCATGGAGCTGCGCACCCTGGACGCCGCGACGCTCGAGCAGCACTACGCCGAGCACGTGGGCAAGCCGTTCTACGAGCCGCTGATGGGCTTCATGTCCTCCGGCCCGTCCGTGGCGATGATCATCGAGGGCGAGAGCGTCATCGAGGGCATTCGTCTCCTCGCCGGCAAGACCAACCCGCTCGAGGCCGGTCCGGGCACCATTCGCGGTGATTTCGCGACCATCACCCGCGAGAACCTGATCCACGCCTCCGACTCGGTCGAGTCCGCCGAGCGCGAGATCAAGATTTTCTTTCCCGCGCACGCCTGAAACGCTCCAGCCACACCACATTCACGGAAATTCCACGGTCCTCGCCCGGGCCGTGGAGAACCGAACATCCGACACACGGCGTCCCAATGGCGGGATATCCGATCGTCTGCACGGACAATGACGATAAAGATCCCGTCGCTACCATGGTGACCGCCCGACGGCAGCGTCGTTCAGGGTCAGTACATGGTCAGTAGCTGACGGCCGGTGAGTCGGCGTCTCCGCCTGCCGTCCGCCGTCGTCGCCCCCTCAACCGCGAGCCCGGGAAGGCCCCCACCCCATGGCGAACAACATGTCGTTCATCGGCCGTGACATGGCTGTCGACCTCGGCACCGCCAACACGCTGGTGTACGTCAGGGGCCGAGGGATCGTGCTCAACGAGCCGTCGGTCGTCGCCGTCAACACCAACACCGGCGGGATCCTCGCCGTGGGCTCCGAGGCCAAGAAGATGATCGGGCGCACGCCCGGCAACATCGTGGCCATCCGCCCGCTCAAGGACGGCGTCATCGCCGACTTCGAGATCACCGAGCGCATGCTGCGCTACTTCATCCTGAAGATCCACCGCCGTCGCTACCTGGCCCGCCCGCGCGTCGTGGTCTGCGTGCCCAGCGGCATCACCGGGGTCGAGCGCCGTGCCGTGATCGAGGCGTCCGCGCAGGCCGGCGCGCGCCAGGTGCACATCATCGAGGAGCCGATGGCGGCCGCGATCGGCGCGGGGCTGCCGGTGCACGAGGCGACCGGCAACATGGTCGTCGACATCGGTGGTGGCACCACCGAGGTGGCCGTCATCTCCCTCGGCGGCATCGTCACCGCGCAGTCCATCCGGGTGGCCGGCGACGAGCTCGACAACGCGATCATCCAGCACATCAAGAAGGAGTACTCGCTCCTCCTCGGTGAGCGCAGCGCCGAGTCGATCAAGATGACCATCGGCTCCGCCTACCCGGTCGACGGGGACAACGAGCAGCACAGCGAGATCCGCGGCCGCGACCTGGTCAGCGGGCTCCCCAAGACCGTCGTGATCTCCGCGGCCGAGGTGCGCGAGGCGATCGAGGAACCGGTCAACACCATCATCGACGCCGTCAAGACGACCCTGGACCAGTGCCCGCCGGAACTCGCCGGTGACATCATGGACCGCGGCATCGTTCTCACGGGTGGCGGTGCGTTGCTGCGCGGTCTGGACGAGCGGCTGCGCCGCGAGACCGGGATGCCGGTGCACATCGCCGAGAACCCGCTGGACTCCGTCGCGCTCGGCTCCGGCAAGTGCGTCGAGGAGTTCGAGGCGCTCCAGCAGGTCCTGGACGCCCAGCCGCGTCGCTGACCCTCCGTCACCTGCGTCACCCGTCCGATGTCTGCGTTCCACACATCCTGAAGGGCTCCGCCGAGAATCGTGAGGGACACACGAGAGAGCCGGCTCCTGCTGATCCTGTTGGTGGCGGTCGCCTTCGCGCTCATCACCGTGGACATCCGCGGTGGTGACGACTCGCCGATGAACGGTCCGCGCACTGCCGCGGCGTCGGTCTTCGGGCCGGTCGAGAGCGGGATCTCCCGCCTGGTCAGCCCGGTCGCCGACGGCCTGCACTCGCTGCGGGACTCCGGCAACCAGGCCGACCGGATCCGCGCGCTGGAGCAGCAGAACGAGCTGCTGCGCCAGCAGCTCTCCTCCTCCGACCTGGTGAAGTCCCGCGACGGCCAGCTGTCCAAGCTGCTGGGCCTCGCCGGGGCGGGCCAGTACACCATCAAGGTCGCGCAGGTCGTGGCCATAGGGTCCAGCCAGAACTTCTCCTGGACCATCACCGTCGACATCGGCAGCAACGACGGCGTCCAGCGCGACATGACCGTCGTCAACGGCGACGGCCTGGTCGGCCGGGTCACCACCGTCGCGCCGACCACCTCCACCGTGCTGCTCGCCGTCGACCCGCGGTTCACCGTCGGCGCGCGGCTCGAGGGCAGCGGCGAGGTCGGCTTCGGCACCGGCGAGGGCGACGCCCCGATGCGGGTGCAGCTGCTCAACGGCCACGCCGACGCCAAGGTCGGGGACCGGCTGGTCACCTTCGGCTCCGAGAACGACAAGCCGTTCGTGCCGGGTGTCCCGTTCGGCACGATCACCTCGATCGTGAACACGCCCGGCGAGCTGACCAAGACCGTGCTGGTGCAGCCGTTCGTCAGCTTCACCAAGCTCGACCTGGTCGGCATCGTGGTGCAGCCGCCGGCGACGGACCCGCGCTTCGCGGTGCTCCCGCCCAAGCCGGCGCCCGCGCCGTCCAACACGCCGGCCGCGTCGACCCAGCCGACCGCCGCGGCGACCAGCGCCAAGAAGAAGAGGTGACGGCATGATCCAGCGGTTCCTGCTCTCCGCGGCGCTCATCGTCGGAGCCATGGTCGTCCAGGTCTCAATCCTGGCCCGGCTGGGCCTGCCCGGCGCCGTGCCGGACCTGCTGCTGCTCGTCGTGATCGGCCTCGCGCTGGTCTACGGGCACGTCACCGGCTGCCTGATCGGTTTCTTCGGCGGCCTCTTCATCGACCTGGCGCCGCCGTCCGACCACGCGGTGGGCCGCTATGCGCTGGTGCTCTGCGTCGTCGGCTACGTCGCCGGGCTGATGAAGCCCGAGACAGGCCACCTGCGCTCGGTCATGACGCCGCTGATGGTCGTCGCCGCGGCGGCGGTCGGCTCGACGCTGCTCTACGCGGGCGTCGGCGCGCTGGTCGGCGACACCGCCGCCCGCCACGTGGGCCTGACCGGGCTGCTGATCTCGTCCGTCATCTACGACGTGCTGCTCGCGCCGTTCGTCGTGCCCGTGGTGATGGCGCTGGCCCGACGCACCGTCACCGACCCGGCCGCCGGTGCCGGGCAGGGCCCCGCGCCCAAGCCCCGCCGCATCGGCCTGAACCGTCGCGGCACCTTCTTCAACGACCGAGGTACCCGCAGCGGCGGCGCGTCCGGTCTCGGCACCGTCCCGGGCTTCGGCCCCGGCTCCGGCTCCGGATCGGGCAAGTCCGGCCGCGGCGGTGTGCTCAGCCGCATCGGCGGCAAGACGCACCAGAACTGACAGCCTGAAGGCAGGAGGGGAACGACGTGGGCAACATCCCGGAGACGGGCCGCACCCGGAGAATCAACGGCCGGTTGCTGGTGCTCCAGGTGCTGGTCCTCTCGCTGCTCGGCACGCTCGGCGGCCGGCTGTGGTACCTGCAGATCCGCACCGGCGCCTCCTACGTGCAGCAGGCCTCGTCCAACCACATCCGCACGGTCGTCGTCCCGGCGGTGCGCGGCGAGATCCTCGACGCCAACGGCGTGCCGCTGGCCACCAACACCACCAAGCTGGTCGTCTCCGTCTCCCGTACCTCGTTGATAGGGCAGAAGGACGGCGGCGTCGCCGTGCTGACCCGGCTCGGCCAGGTGCTCGGCATGACCTACGAGCAGATGCACGACAAGGTCCGGCTCTGCGACGCCAAGACCCCGGCCCCGTGCTGGAACGGCTCGCCCTACCAGCCGATCCCGGTCACCCAGACGGCCACCACCCAGCAGGCCATGCAGATCATGGAGCGCCAGGAGGACTTCCCCGGCGTCACCGCCACCCCGGCCGCCGTGCGCGACTACCCGGCGCCGGACAAGGCCAACGCGGCGCAGATACTGGGTTATCTCTCCCCGGTCACCCAGGACGAGATCAACGCCGCCACGGACGCCAACGGCAAGTCCTCGCTCGCCCCCTCCGACACCGTCGGCCGGGCCGGTCTCGAGTACCAGTACGACAAGGCGCTGCGCGGCACCAACGGCACCAGCAACCTCGAGGTGGACAACCTCGGCCGGGTCATCGGCACCGCCGGCGGCGACGCCGCGGTCCCCGGCGACTCGGTCGTCACCAGCATCGACGCCCGCGTCCAGGCCATAGCGGAACAGCAGCTCCAGCAGGCGCTGGTCACCCTGCGCGGGACCTACGACACCGTCACCCACGAGAACTTCAAGGCCGACTCCGGCGCGGTCGTGGTCATGGACGTGCACACCGGCAAGATCATCGCCATGGCCAGCGCGCCCACCTACGACCCGAACATCTGGTCCGGCGGCATCTCGGCCAAGGACTACGCGGCGCTGAACAGCACCGCCTCCGACTACCCGATGCTGAACCGCGCGATCCAGGGTCAGAGCGCCCCGGGTTCGACGTTCAAGGTCGTCAGCACCACCGGCGCCCTGAACGCGGGCTACACCTTCGACTCGACCTTCCCCTGCACCTCGTCGATGACCATCGGCGGCCGCGTCTTCAAGAACTTCGAGGGCGAGAACTTCGGCGCGATCAACCTGTCGAAGGCGCTCGAGGTCTCCTGCGACACGGTCTTCTACAACATCGCCTACCAGCAGTGGCTGTCCGACGGCGGCACCAAGCCGAAGAACCCGAAGGACTGGCTGTACAAGACGGCGCACCAGTTCGGCCTCGGCGCCGTCACCGGCATCGACCTGCCGGGCGAGGTCAAGGGCCGCGTCCCGGACCGTCAGTGGCACATCGACTACTACGACGCCATGAAGGACATCTGGTGCAAGCAGGCCAAGACGGAGTCCGACCCGTACCTGAAGGCGATCGCGACCGAGGACTGCGCCGACTTCGCCACGCTGCGCGCCGGTGACGAGGTCAACTACGCGATCGGCCAGGGTGACACGCTGGTGACCCCGATCCAGATGGCCCGCGTCTACGCGGCGCTGGCCAACGGCGGCACGCTGTTCCAGCCGCAGCTGGCCAAGGCGATCGTCAGCCCCGGCGGCAAGGACGTCCAGACGGTCAAGCCGGTCGTCCAGGGTCACCTGCCGGACACCCCGGCGATGATCAACTACATCGACCAGGCCACCGCCAACGTCATCACCAGCGGTACCGCCGCCTGGAAGTTCCAGGGCTGGCCGCAGGACAAGATCCAGCTGCACGCCAAGACCGGTACCGCGGAGGTCGTCGGCAAGCAGACCACCTCCTGGTTCGACACGTACACCAAGGACTACGCGATCGTGATGACGATCTCCCAGGGTGGTACGGGTTCCGGTGGTTCGGGTCCGGCCGTGCGCAACATCTACAACGCGCTCTACGGCATCCAGGCCAACAACACCATCGACCCGAGCAAGGCGATCCACCCGCCGGCGGTCGGCGACCTGCCGGGCTTCCACCCGGACGGCACCATCACCAGCCCGGTCGACTACACCGTCGTGGTGCCGCCCCAGGCCACCGCGCCGGACCACCAGGCGCCGCTGCTGGCCGCGCTGGACGTCGCCGCCCTCGCCCCGGAGCGGAGGACCGACGGATGGCTGGCATGAACCCCTCCTGGAGTGCCCCCCGGTACCGGCCTCGCCGGGACGGGATGGCGCGGCTGCTGGAGCGCGACAACCCCGTGCGGCGGATGGACTGGATACTGGTCCTCGCGGCGCTCGCGCTCTCCGGCATCGGCTCGCTGCTGGTCTGGTCCGCCACCCGCTCCCGGGTCGACATCAACCACGGCGACCCGCAGTACTTCCTGATCCGCCACCTGGTCAACCTCGCCATCGGCGTGGGCCTGTGCGGGGGGCTGGTCGTCCTCGGCCATCACCGGCTGCGGACGGCCGTGCCGTTCATCTACGGCCTGTCGATCCTCGGCGTGCTCGCGGTCCTGAGCCCGTTGGGCTCGACCGTCAACGGCGCACACTCGTGGATCGTGCTGGGCGGCGGCTTCTCCATGCAGCCCTCGGAGTTCTGCAAGATCTCCATCATCCTGATCTGCGCGACGATACTGTCCGCGCGCGTGGACGCGGGCGAGATGCAGCGGCCGAACGCCCGCTCGATCCTCCAGGCGCTGGGCCTGGCGGCGGTGCCCATGGGCATCGTGCTGATGATGCCGGACCTGGGCTCGACCATGGTCATGGTCGTCATCATTCTCGGCGTGCTGCTCGCCTCCGGCGCGTCCGGCCGCTGGCTCGCCGGGCTGGCGACGGTCGGCGCCCTCGGCGCGACCGCGATCGTCCAGCTGCATATCCTGAAGCAGTACCAGATCGCCCGCTTCGCGGCCTTCGCCGACCCGAGTCTGGACCCGTCGGGCGTCGGCTACAACACCGCGCAGGCCCGTATCGCCATCGGCTCCGGCGGCCTGCTCGGCCAGGGCCTCTTCCACGGTACGCAGACGACCGGGCAGTTCGTCCCCGAGCAGCAGACCGACTTCGTCTTCACCGTGGCGGGGGAGGAGCTCGGCTTCGTCGGCGGCATGGTCATCATCGGCCTGCTGGGCGTGATCCTCTGGCGCGCATGCAAGATCGCCCGCGAGGCGACGGACCTGTACAGCACGGTGCTGGCGGCGGGCGTGGTGACCTGGTTCGCCTTCCAGGGCTTCGAGAACATCGGCATGACGCTCGGCATCATGCCGGTGGCCGGCATCCCGCTGCCGTTCGTCAGCTACGGCGGGTCGTCGATGTTCGCGATCTGGATCGGGATCGGGTTGCTGCAGTCGGTGAAGATACAGCGCAGCATGGCGGGGTGACCCGCGCGGCAGGTCATCCGCTGTCCGGGTGGCTTGTCGCGCAGTTCCCCGCGCCCCTCGGTGGTGCGGGGCGAGCGGCAGCGCAGAATCGGCCCCATGGCCCGTGTATCGCTCTCGATGATCGTGAAGGACGAGGCGGAGTCGATCGCCGACGTCCTCTCGGACGCCTCCGCCTTCTGTGACGAGCTCGTCGTCGCCGACACCGGCAGTACCGACGGCACCCAGGAGCTCGCCCGTGCCGCCGGAGCGCGCGTGATCGACGTCCCGTGGACGGACGACTTCGCCGCCGCGCGCAACGCCAGCCTGGACGCCTGTACGGGCGAGTGGATCGTCTGGCTCGACGCGGACGACCGGGTCCCGCCCGCCGCGCAGGAGGCCTTCTCCCGGATCCTGTCGGGCCTGGGCGGCGACGGCGACGGCGACGTCGACGCGCTGATCTCCCCCTACCACTGCGCCTTCGACGAGCAGACCGGCGCGCCCACCTTCACCACCCTGCGAGAGCGCGTCATGCGGCGGGCCGCCGGCCTGCGCTGGGCCGGGGCGATCCACGAGGTCGTGGACATCACCGCCGTGCGGACTCGTGACGAGCCGGAGCTCGTCGTCGAGCACCGCCGCACCGAGGCGCAGGCGGCCCAGGACGAGGGCCGCAACCTGCGGATCCTGGAGAAGCTCTACGCGTCCGGCGACCGCTCGCCGCGCACGCTCTACTACCGGGCCAACGAGCTGCGCGACAACGGCCGCCACGAGGAGGCGGCCGCCGCCTACGCCGAGGTGCTGGAGCTGTCGCAGCCCGCGTGGGAGCGCTACTTCGCACTGATGTCCAGGGCGGAGTGCCTGCAGGCGACGGGCCGTCACGCGGAGGCGGAGGAGTCGGCGGTGCGGGCCGTCCTGCTCGATCCCACCCGGCCGGAGGCCTGGATGGTGGCCGGGATGATCCCCTACGAGCGGGGGGAGTGGGCGCGCGCGGTCCCGTTCTTCAACGCGGCGAGTGTCGCGCAGGCGCGCCCGGCTGGGGGGTTCGTCCGGGGTCGCGACTACGAGTGGGCGCCCTGGGACTTCCTCGCCGTGTGCCTCGGGAACTCCGGCCGGCACGAGGAGGCGCTGAACGCGGGTGTCCGCTCGTTGCGTGGCAATCCGCAGGCCGAACGGGTACGAGCGAACATCGGATGGTTCGTCAGTCAACTTCCCGCCCCGGCGTCGGCCACCTGACGCCTCTTCGGCTGGCAACTGTAGGCCGAGCGAGTACCCGACAGTCATATTGTGATATTCACTGCTCGCCGCGTGGGATCTGACGCCTCGACAGCAAGGTCGATCCCTCGGCGAAGGCAGGCAGAAGTGAATTCGGACCACCAGGGCTCCAGATCCATCCCGCGCACGTTCGCTCGCGTGGTCGTGGGCGTCGGCGGCGCCGCCGCGCTCACGGGGGCGCTGCTCACGCCGCAGGTGACGGCGCTCGCCGCGGATCTCGCGGCGACGCACACCTCCGTGGTGCTGAAGGCGCCCGCGGCGGTTGTTCCCGCCGTCGTGCCCGCGGTCGTGCACCGGGCGGCGGTGACGCCGAACTGGAACAAGCCGAAGCCGCCGCCGTGCCACCACGAGAAGCACTGCAAGTGCCCGCCCGGCCCCAAGGGCCCGAAGGGCCCGCCGGGAGCCAAGGGCGCCACCGGCCCGAAGGGCGCGACCGGTGCCACCGGCGTGGGCGTCACGGGCGCGACAGGCGCCACCGGCGCCACGGGCGCGACGGGCCCGAGCACCGGCGTGACCGGGGCGACGGGTGCGACGGGCGCCACGGGTGTGACCGGGGCCACCGGTATCGGTGTCACCGGCGCGACGGGTGCGACCGGCGTGGGTGTCACCGGGGCGACGGGTGCGACCGGCGTGACAGGTGCCACGGGTGCGACGGGTGCCACCGGCGTCGGTGTCACCGGGGCGACCGGTGCCACGGGTGTCACCGGCGTGACAGGTGTGACGGGTGCCACCGGCGTGACGGGTGCGACGGGTGCCACCGGCGTCGGTGTCACCGGGGCGACCGGTGCCACGGGCGTGACAGGTGTGACGGGTGCCACCGGCGTGACGGGTGCGACGGGCGTGGGTGTCACGGGTGCCACCGGTGCCACGGGTGTGGGTGCGACGGGTGCGACGGGTGCCACCGGTGCCACGGGTGCGACGGGCCCCACCGGCCCGACCGGCGCCACGGGCACGGGCGCCACCGGTGCCACGGGTGCGACCGGTGCCACGGGTCCCTGCGTCACCATCGACTCCGTCGTGCACGGCGACTTCCTCTACACCGCCGTGGTCAAGGGCACCCCCGGCCATGTCGATGTGGGTTCCGCGAAGGTCAACCCCATGCCCCCCGGCGCGACCACCTGGACCAGCCCTGCGTTGCCGACCGGCGTCTCCGCCTGTGGGGTGGCCGTGGCGGACCAGGGGCACACGATTCTCGTGGACGCGATCACCGCGACCGGCGTGGTCTACGCGACCACCTGCACCTTTGCCACCGACATGTCGCCCGTCTCCTGCACGAACTTCCCGTCGACACCGATTTCGGTGCAGCCGACCAAGACCCGGTCCCTCTCCCTCTCCGAGCCGGAGAAGCGGGTCGCTCGCGAGCTGCAACCCTGATCCGGAGGCGAGCCCGCCCCGCGAGAGCTGCGGGGCGGGCTCGCGACGCGGAGGTCAGAACCGGTACGACTCCACCTCGGCCAGCAGCTTGCGGCGCCGCTCCTCGTCGTCCTCCAGGAACGAGGCCTCGAAGGAGTTGCGTGCCAGCAGCCGCAGCTGGTCCTCGCTCAGCCCCAGTACCTCGCCCACGGCGACGAAGTTCTCGTCCACGTACCCGCCGAAGTACGCGGGGTCGTCCGAGTTGATCGTCACCAGCAGCCCGGCCGCGAGCATCGCGGGCAGCGGGTGTTCGGCCAGGGTGTCCACACACCGCAGCCGGACGTTCGAGAAGGGGCAGACCGTGAGCGGGATCCGGTCCCGCACCAGGCGGTCCACCAGCTTCGGGTCCTCGATCGCGCGGATGCCGTGGTCGATCCGCTCGACCCCCAGCACGTCCAGCGCCTCCCAGACGTAGTCGGGGCCGCCCTCCTCGCCCGCGTGGGCGACCAGCCGCAGCCCGGCCTCCCGCGCCAGCCGGTAGACGTCCGCGAACTTCGACGCCGGGTTGCCGACCTCCGCCGAGTCCAGCCCGACGCCCGCGATCGCCGTGCCGAAGTACGGACGGCAGGCCTCGAACGTGGCCAGCGCGGACTCCTGCGGGAGGTCCCGCAGGAAGCACATGATCAGCTTGGTGCTGATGCCGTGGCGCTCCTGCGACGCGTCCAGCGCGCGACGCAGGCCGCGCACCACCACGTCCAGCTCCACGCCCCGCGAGGTGTGCGCCTGCGGGTCGAAGAAGATCTCCGCGTGCCGGACGCCCTCGCGCTCGGCCCGCGCCAGGTAGGCCTCGGCGAGGGCCGTGAAGTCGTCCTCGGTCCGCAGCACGTCCATCAGCTGGTAGTACAGGTCCAGGAAGGACTGAAGGTCGGAGAAGGCGTAGGCGGCCCGTAGCTGCTCCGGGTCGGCGTAGGGGAGGTCCACCCCGTTGCGGTGCGCCAGCTTGAACGCGAGCTCGGGCTCCAGCGTGCCCTCGATGTGCAGGTGCAGCTCCGCTTTGGGGAGTGGGGGCACAGCCGCTGTGGGGATGGGCGACACAGTGATCTTCCTCGGTTCGCGTGCGTGCGGTCGACAGGACTGGTGCGGGACATTCGGGTCAAACCACTTACCTTAATCGCTGCGGTAACCTTGAGGGTCACCCCGGTGTCCACACGAAAGTCCTTGCCTTTCATGTCTGTCGAGTCGGTCTTTCCGCGCCTGGAGGCCCTCCTCCCGCACGTCCAGAAGCCGATCCAGTACGTCGGCGGCGAGCTCAACTCGACCGTCAAGGACTGGGACGCCTGCGATGTCCGCTGGGCCCTCATGTACCCCGACGCGTACGAGGTCGGCCTGCCCAACCAGGGCGTCATGATCCTCTACGAGGTGCTCAACGAGCGCGAGGGGGTCCTGGCCGAGCGCACCTACAGCGTCTGGCCGGACCTCGAGGCGCTGATGCGCGAGCACGGCGTCCCGCAGTTCACCGTCGACGCCCACCGCCCGGTCAAGGCCTTCGACGTGTTCGGCCTGAGCTTCTCCACCGAGCTCGGCTACACGAACATGCTCACCGCCCTGGACCTCGCCGGCATCCCGATGCTCGCCGCCGACCGCACGCTGGACGACCCGATCGTCCTCGCGGGCGGCCATGCCGCGTTCAACCCGGAGCCGATCGCGGACTTCATCGACGCGGCCGTCGTCGGTGACGGCGAGCAGGCCGTCCTCGACATGACCGAGATCATCCGCGCCTGGAAGGCGGAGGGCCGTCCCGGCGGCCGCGACGAGGTGCTGCTGCGCCTCGCCCGCACCGGCGGCGTCTACATCCCGCGCTTCTACGACGTCGAGTACCTGCCGGACGGCCGCATCGCCCGCGTGGTGCCGAACCGTCCGGGCGTGCCGTGGCGGGTGTCCAAGCACACCGTCATGGACCTCGACGAGTGGCCCTACCCGAAGCAGCCGCTGGTGCCGCTCGCGGAGACGGTCCACGAGCGCATGTCGGTGGAGATCTTCCGCGGCTGCACCCGCGGTTGCCGCTTCTGCCAGGCGGGCATGATCACCCGCCCGGTGCGCGAGCGCTCCATCACCGGCATCGGCGAGATGGTCGAGGCGGGTCTGAAGGCCACCGGCTTCGAGGAGGTCGGCCTGCTGTCGCTCTCCTCCGCCGACCACACCGAGATCGGCGACATCGCCAAGGGCCTGGCCGACCGCTACGAGGACGACAAGGTCGGCCTCTCGCTGCCGTCCACCCGTGTCGACGCCTTCAACATCGACCTCGCCAACGAGCTCTCCCGCAACGGTCGCCGCTCCGGCCTGACCTTCGCGCCCGAGGGCGGCAGCGAGCGCCTGCGCAAGGTGATCAACAAGATGGTGTCCGAGGAGGACCTCATCCGCACGGTCGCCGCCGCCTACGGCAACGGCTGGCGCCAGGTGAAGCTCTACTTCATGGCCGGGCTCCCGACGGAGACCGACGAGGACGTGATGCAGATCGCCGAGATGGCGAAGAGCGTCATCGCCAAGGGCCGCGAGGTCACCGGCACCAACGACATCCGCTGCACCGTCTCCATCGGCGGCTTCGTGCCCAAGCCGCACACGCCGTTCCAGTGGGCGCCGCAGCTGGGAGTCGAGGAGACCGACGAGCGCCTGATCAAGCTGCGCGACGCGATCCGCGGCGACCGCAAGTACGGCCGCAACATCGGCTACCGCTACCACGACGGCAAGCCTGGCCTGATCGAGGGCCTGCTCTCCCGCGGCGACCGCCGCGTGGGCGCGGTCATCCGCGCCGTCTACGAGGACGGCGGCCGCTTCGACGGCTGGCGCGAGCACTTCTCCTACGACCGCTGGATCCGCAGCGCCGAGAAGGGCCTGGCCGGCACCGGCGTCGACGTCGCCTGGTACACCACCCGCGAGCGGCAGTACGAGGAGGTCCTGCCCTGGGACCACCTGGACTCGGGCCTGGACAAGGACTGGCTCTGGGAGGACTGGCAGGACGCCCTGGAGGAGGTCGAGGTCGACGACTGCCGTTGGACCCCGTGCTTCGACTGTGGCGTGTGCCCGCAGATGCAGACGAGTATCCAGATCGGGCCCACCGGGCAGAAGATGCTGCCCCTGACGGTCGTCAACAAGTAGCACTCGGCTTAAAGGCCGGTCCTGTCGTGGCGACAGGGCCGGCCTTTCGCGTTCCCGTGTCACAGGAGCGTGCGCTGTCTCGTCCCGTGTACGGAAGCGAACGGGACGACACAGGGAGCACCCCATGAACGCGCGACTGGACTTCCTCACCGAGCCGGCCACCGGCAAGGCCCTCAAGTACCTGATGGCGGCGGGCAAGGAGCTGCGGGGCACCGCGCTGCCGGCCGTGACGCAGGAGCTGGTCTCGCTGCGGGTGAGCCAGATCAACGGGTGCGCCGGGTGCATCGACATGCACGTCAAGGAGGCCGCAGCGGCGGGGGAGAGCCACCTGCGGCTGCACCTGGTCGCGGCGTGGCGGGAGGCCACGGTGTTCACCGAGGACGAGCGGGCCGCGCTGGAGTTCGCCGAGGAGGGCACGCGGGTGGCGGACGCGGGGCAGGGCGTCAGCGACGAGGTGTGGGCGAACGCCGCGAAGCACTACGACGAGGGTCAGCTCGCCGCACTCGTGCTGCTGGTCTCGTTCATGAACCTGGCCAACCGGATGAACATCCTCACCCGCCGGCCCGGGGGAAACTACCAGGCGGGACAGGCACACTGAGATCACGTCAGCAGGGGGTCGCGGACATGGGCAAGGTCGAGGACTTCGAGGAGCTGCGACCGCTGCTGTTCTCCATCGCCTACCGGATCCTGGGCAGTGTGGCGGAGGCCGAGGACGCGGTCCAGGAGAGCTGGCTGCGCTTCGAGGCGTCCCCGACCGAGCCCGCCTCGGCCAAGGCGTTCCTGTCCGCCGTGGTGACCCGGATCTCGATCGACGTGCTGCGTTCGGCGCGGGTCCGGCGGGAGGAGTACGTCGGGCCGTGGTTCCCCGAGCCGCTGCTGGAGGATCCGTACCAGGATCCGGAGCGGGCGGCGGAGCTGGCCGACTCGGTGTCGATGGCCGCGTTGCTCCTGCTGGAGCGGCTCAGCCCGCTGGAGCGGGCGGTGTTCGTGCTGCGGGAGGTGTTCGGGTTCGGGTTCGACGAGATCGCGGCGGCGGTGGGTCGGTCCGAGGCTGCCTGCCGTCAGCTGGTGGTGCGGTCGCGGCGGCACATGCAGGCGGGCCGTCCGCGCTTCGAGGCGGAGCGCAAGGAGCGCGACGAACTCGCGGCGCGGTTCTTCGAGGCGCTCGCCGAGGGGGACGTCGGCGGTCTCCAGGACCTGCTGGCCGCGGACGTGTCGATGGTCGGCGACGGCGGTGGCAAGGCGCCGCAGCTGGCGCGGGCGATCATGGGCAGCGAGAAGGTGGCCCGTCTGCTCGGTACGGTCTTCCCGGTGCTGGCCCGGCTGGACGTCACCGTGCAGCCGCACGAGATCAACGGGCAGCCGGGCGCGATCTTCCGGGACCGGTCCGGGCTGGTGCTGCAGGCCATGGCACTGGAGGTGCGGGAGGGGCAGATCCAGGCGATCCGCCTGGTGCTCAACCCCGAGAAGCTCGGGCACGTCGGCCCGGTCGCCGACCCCTGGGCGCTCTCGCGAGAGTTCAGGGACGCGCGCCGCCTGACGGAGTGACCCCGCGTCCGCCCGGACGGACGGACGCGGGGCCGGCCCGGTCAGGGCAGGGAGCTGAGCGTCATGCCGGAGGGTTCGATCCCGGCAGCGCCCGTGCAGGACCAGTCGCCGGACGCCTGGGCGCTGATCAGGCTGAGGCACTGGCCGAAGGCCTGCTCGCCGTAGGCGTTGGGATGGAAGGACTCCTGCATGGTGCCCTGGGTGGCGCCGGTGGTGAGGAACCTGGCCCACTCGCTGGTCGCGGCGGACGGCGCCTGGGTGGACGTCGCCAGCTGGGCGCTGCTGGAGCAGACCTCGTGGCCCTGGAGGGCGTTCTGCAGGTCGAGGAACTGGACGCCCTTGGCGTCGGCGACGCTGCGCAGACCGGAGGAGATCTCGGGGATCAGGGTGTCCCTGGCCCAGTCGAGGTCGCCGTCCCAGAACGGGCAGCCGCCGGTGCTGGTGCGGCTCCAGCCGCTCTCGGGGTAGCGGGTCTCGCTGCTGCGGGGGATGGGGGAGGGGTAGGACTGGAGGATGATCCGGTAGCTGCCGGGGGCGTAGCCGTCCGAGGCCATCGCGGCGTTGACCGAGTCGATCGCCTTGCCGACGCCTGCCATCGCGCCCGGGAGGGCGGCGGCGATCTTCTGCTGCTGGGAGCCGTGGCAGTAGCTGTACCAGACCTCGTAGTCCTCCACGCAGCTGGTGATCACGCTGGTGAAGCCGAGGTCGTTGCCGCCGATCGAGAGCACGATCGTCTTGACGTCGTTCGACGCGGCGATCTGGGCGAGCTGGTCGGCCTGCGGGGCCTCGCCCTTGAACGAGGTGCCGCCGTCGGCGGCGCGCAGCACGTTCGCCGTGGTGGCGCCGGAGCAGGCGAGGTTGAATCGGGTGGCGTTCAGGCCGCTCGCGCTGTTGATCTCGGCCGTGTCCGAGCGGTCGCACCCGCTGGAGTAGGTCGAGCCGTAGACGACGGTGGGGTCGTAGCCGCCGTTGACGTAGGCGCGGTCGGTGCCGTCGCGGCTGCCGGAGGTGTCGTCGCTGTTGCCCTGCCAGCGACCTGCCTCTCCGGAGATGTAGCTGTCGCCCATGGAGACGACGGCGGCGGGGCCGGAACCGGCGCTGGCGTGTGCGGCGCCGGTTCCGTTGAAAAGCGTGAAGCCGATGGTCAGCGATGCGACGGCGAGTCGCACCACTCTGGTGGTGGAGCCATTCATGGGTGAACTCCAGGTGAGGGGTGGGGTTCACCGGCCGGTGCGCAGAATCTGACACACGGCTGATTGCTACCGCAAGGTAACCACGCTGTTTATTTCTTGACGGATCCTCCGGAAAGGGGTGGCTGGTATTTACGCCCCTTTCCGGAGCGAAAATGCGATTCAGCAGGCGCAGAGGCAGAACGGATGGCCGACCGGGTCGGCGAAGACCCGCCATCCCTTGGTGCCGTTCCAGTCCTCCAGCAGGGTCGCGCCCAGCTCCAGCACCTGCGCCTGCGCGGCGTCGAGGTCCGTGACACCGATGTCGAGATGGCCCTGCTGCGGAGCGTCCTGCGTGGGCCACGCGGGGGCGCGGAAGCCCTCCACCCGCTGGAAGGCGAGGGTCGGGCCGTGGTCGCCGACCAGTTCCACCCATTCGTCGTCCTCCTCGACGATCTTGCCGCCGACGAGTCCGGCGTAGAAGCCGGCGAGCGCGCGGGGGTCCGGGCAGTCGAGGGCGTAGGCGCGGAGAGTGCCGATCACGTCGAGCCTCCTGGTACCTGGTGTTACCTGTTGATGCGGTCTATGGGTAACCGCTGGCGTTACTGGATGCTGCCGCAGAATCGGTAACATCGCAACCATGGGAGATGCCCCGGAGCCGCTGCGGCTCGTCCAGGACCTGGTGAACACGCTGGACGTGGAGACCGGGGCGGACGAGTTGGCGGCCTTCGTGGCGCCGGGGGTCGCGCTCGACCGAGCCCTTGTCTTCCGCGAGCTGCTGCGCGAGGTATGCATGGACCATGCGGGATTGGATATCCCTGATGAGTCCATCCGCATATGTAGCGACCTGCTGGCGACTGCCCCGCTTGTCCTCGCGCCTCGGGCCGACGGCAGCGCGGACCTCGTCCCCGCGCCCGGTCTGCCGCCCACCGAGCAGCTCTTTGCCCAGGTCGCGGCGGCCATCGCCGCCTCCGGCAAGGACTGGCTGCGGATGAAGGCCTGCGCGGCGGAGGACTGCCGCTGGCTCTACTACGACCGCTCACCGGCGGGGCGGGGCCGCTGGTGCAGCATGGCCGTATGCGGAAGTCGCGCGAAGATGCGCGCCTACCGGGCACGCGGAAATGTTTCTGCAGTCCCCTCGTCCGAATATGCTGAATAGCATGGCGAAGACCCTGATCGACCTGGACGAAGAGGCCTTGGCTTTCGCGGCCGAGGTTCTCGGCACCAGGACCAAGAAGGACACGGTCAATGCCGCGCTCCGGGAGACGGGGGCACGGGCGAGGCGTGAGCGGGGCCTGGAGCAGATGATCCGGCTTTTCCAGGCCGGTGCCTTCGACGCCTCCATGCGGCCCGAAGGAGGCGACCGGCCTTGTCCGGAGCGGACGGTTACCTGATCGACGTCTCGGCCATCGGCCGGATGATGCGCCCGGACGTGATCGACGCCTGGCGCGAACCCCTCACCTCCGGTCGGATCGGCATCTGCGAGCTCACCGCGCTCGACCTGCTGCGCTCGGCCCGGTCCGGCGAGGAGTACGCGCGGGTGCGGGCCGGCCTCGAGGCCGCCTACACCTGGTGGCCGATCCCCGATTCGGTCTGGTCCGACGCCCGGACGGCGCAGGGCCGACTTCAGCAGGCGGGCACCCATCGGTCGGCCGGCCTGGCCCCGCTGCTGCTCACGGCCACCGCCCGGCACCACGGGCTGACCCTCCTGCACTACGACCGCGAGGTCGACGCCGTCGGCCGGGCGGCCGGTCAGCCCGTGCAGTGGCTCGCCGAACCCGGCTCGATCGACTGACGCGCCCGCGTACCCTTGTAGGCGCACCACCGCCCCTACTCCCGAAGGACTGAGCGCACTGGCACGCCGCACGCCCGATGGTCCGCCGCCCGCCCCCGTGGTCCAGCGGATCCGTCTCCGCTACACCAAGCGCGGGCGCCTCCGCTTCACCAGTCACCGCGACTTCCAGCGGGCCCTGGAGCGCGCGCTGCGGCGTTCCGCCGTCCCGATGGCGTACTCCGCCGGCTTCACCCCCCACCCCCGGATCAGCTTCATGAACGCCGCGCCCACCGGTGCCGCGAGTGAGGCGGAGTACGTCGAGCTCGCCCTCGCCGAGCACCGCGACCCGGAGCTGCTGCGCAAGCAGCTGGACGAGTCGCTGCCGACGGGCCTGGACGTGATCGACGCGGTCGAGGTGCACCACAAGGACTTCATGGAGCGGCTCCAGGCCTCGGTCTGGCAGCTCAAGCTGGACGGTGTCGAGCCCGACGCCGCCCGCACCGCCGTCACCGCGTTCCTCGCCGCCGACGAGGTCATCGTGGAGCGGCAGACCAAGAACGGCCTGCGCAGCTTCGACGCGCGCGGCGCGGTGATCTCGCTGCAGGTTGTGGATGCCCAGGTGGACGCGGGTGCGCCCGCCCTACCGGAAAGTACGACCGATATCCCCGCAGGCCGCGCCTGTGCGATACTGCGGCTGGTTGTTCGGCACGCAACACCCGCCGTCCGACCCGACGACGTCCTGACCGGGCTTCGTGCGACGGCCGACCTCGCGCTGCCGGTCCCCGCTGGGGTGACCAGGCTGGCGCAGGGGCCGCTCGACGAGGAGTCCGGTGCGGTGACCGACCCGTTCGCGTCCGACCGCGATGCGGCCGCGGCCCTTGGAGCCTTTGGTTCCGAGGAGGCCCGGCCGGAGCTCGCGTAGCGGCGACGGGTCGTCGACGCGGCGTCGTCGGCGCCCGACCGGCGCCCTGGGAGCCATCCGGGGCCGGGTCGAGGGGTGCGTCCAGAAGACTTCGGCACGCCCGCGAACCCCGCGGGGGCGCCACTACGACATACGTGAGCCCCCGTGCGGCGCCCGCCCCACCGGCGCGGCGCCCGGGGGCGTGACGGGAGAACCGCCCGCATGCCCGACATCACCGACAACGAGAACAACGAACAGCGCGACCAGAGCGATACGCAGGCTGCCCCCAAGGCCGCCCCGCGCCGCCGTCGCGCCGCCTCCCGCCCGGCCGGCCCGCCGGCCAAGGACGCCCCGGCCGCCGAGGCCGTGACGCCCGCTCCGGCCGAGGCCGCCCCGGCTTCCTCCGAGCCGGCGCCCGCTACGGAGACCGCTGCTGCTGCCGCGGCCGACGAGGCGCCGGAGCCGCGCAAGCGTGCCCGCCGCACCCGCAAGAAGGCCGAGCCGGCCGCCACCGAAGGCGGCGAGGCCGCCACCGAGACCTCCGCCGGCTCCGCCGGACAGGCCTCGGGCTCCGCCACCGAGGCGGCGCAGGCCACCGGCTCCGCCGCCGAGGCCGCTGCCGCCGGCTCCGGCTCCACTGCTGAGGCCGCTCCGGCCGACGAAGCCCCCGAGCCGCGCAAGCGTGCTCGTCGTACCCGCAAGAAGGCCGAGGCCGTTCCGGCCGACGTCGCTGCCGCCGCCGAGAGCGGCGAAGCCGCTGAGGCTCCGGCCGCTGCCGCCGTCCCCGCTGCCGCCGCGCCCGCCGACAGCCTCGCGCTGCTGGGTGAGCTGGACCAGGTCGAGCAGCAGGTCGAGGCCGGGCTGGTGCCCGGGACGCAGCTCGAGGCGCTGGTCGGGGACCTGGTCGCCCGGGTGACCGGCGGCATGGCCGTCGCGGCCGGGAGCGAGCTGGAGCGCCGCCTGGCCGCGCTGCGGCAACGCGCCGCCGCCGCTGTCGCGCCCGCCGCCGAGCAGGCCGCGCCCACCTCGGAGGAGCCCGCGCCGCGGTCCCGTCGGCGTGCCGTGCGTCCCGCGACCGCCGTCTTCCAGGCGCCGGTGTTCCAGGCACCCGAGCCCGCCGCCGAGCAGGCCGCGCCCGCCGTGGTCGAGCGGCGCACCGCGCCGGCCGCCGCCTTCGTCGTGCCGGACGAGGCCGCCGCCGAGCCGCGTCGTCGCGGCCGTCGCCGGGTCGAGGCGCCCGCCGCCGCGGTCGAGGTCGAGACGGCCGAGAGCGTCGAAGCCGTCGAGGAGGCCGTCGAGGAGGCGACCACCGGTCGCCGCCGCGCCCGCCGCCGGGCCGCCGCGCCCGCCGTGCCGACCGAGTCCGCCGTCTTCGAGCAGGTCGCCACGCGCGAGCCGCTGGCCGCCGAGGAGGAGCACGAGGAGGAGCACGAGGAGGCGGAGGCGGAGGAGCCGTCCTTCGGCCGCCGCCGTCGCCGCCGGGCGACCTCGCCCGCCTTCGTCACCGTCGAGCAGACGGAGGACGACGCGGACGAGGACGAGGACGACGAGGCCGCCGAGGCCGAGGAGCAGCACACCGAGGAGGGTCGACCCTCCCGCCGTCGCCGCCGTGGCGGCCGTCGCCGTCGCCGGGGCGAGGGTGACATCGAGGACCACGAGTCCACCGAGGCCGAGGACGGCGAGGAGGACGAGGAGGGCGAGGACGACGAGCTCGGCGAGGCCCTGTCCGCCTCCAGCCGCCGTCGTCGCCGTCGTCGTCGCCGTAGCGGGGACAGTGCCGTCGAGGCCGAGCCCACCGACGGCGACCCCGAGCGCACCGTCGTCAAGGTGCGCGAGCCGCGCCGCCGCACCGCCGAGGCGCCGTTCGACCCGGACGAGGTGCAGTCCATCAAGGGCTCCACCCGCCTGGAGGCGAAGAAGCAGCGCCGCCGCGAGGGCCGCGAGCAGGGCCGCCGCCGCGTCCCGATCATCACCGAGGCCGAGTTCCTGGCCCGCCGCGAGGCCGTCGAGCGCGTCATGGTCGTCCGCCAGTCGGGCGAGCGCACCCAGATCGGCGTGCTGGAGGACAACGTCCTCGTCGAGCACTACGTCAACAAGGAGCAGGCCAGCTCCTACGTCGGCAACGTGTACCTGGGCAAGGTCCAGAACGTGCTGCCGTCGATGGAGGCCGCCTTCGTCGACATCGGCAAGGGCCGCAACGCCGTCCTGTACGCCGGTGAGGTCAACTTCTCCCAGCTGGGGCTGAAGAACGGCCCCCGCCGGATCGAGTCGGTGCTGAAGTCCGGTCAGTCCGTCCTGGTCCAGGTCTCCAAGGACCCGATCGGCCACAAGGGCGCCCGCCTGACCAGCCAGATCTCGCTGCCCGGCCGCTACCTGGTCTACGTGCCCGAGGGCTCGATGACCGGCATCAGCCGCAAGCTGCCCGACACCGAGCGCGCGCGCCTGAAGTCCATCCTCAAGAAGATCGTCCCGGACGACGCCGGCGTCATCGTGCGCACGGCCGCCGAGGGCGCCTCCGAGGAGGAGCTGACCCGTGACGTCCTGCGACTGCAGCAGCAGTGGGAGGACATCCAGAAGAAGGCGAACAGCGGCAACGCCCCGGTTCTCCTGTACGGCGAGCCGGACATGACCGTCCGTGTGGTCCGCGACATCTTCAACGAGGACTTCTCCAAGGTCATCGTGTCCGGCGAGACCGCGTGGACCACCATCCACGAGTACGTCTCCTCCGTCGCCCCGGACCTGACGCCGCGCCTTCAGAAGTGGACCTCCGAGGTCGACATCTTCGCGACGTACCGGATCGACGAGCAGCTGATGAAGGCTCTGGACCGCAAGGTCTGGCTGCCCTCCGGCGGTTCGCTGGTGATCGACAAGACCGAGGCGATGGTCGTCGTCGACGTCAACACCGGCAAGTTCACCGGCCAGGGCGGCAACCTGGAGGAGACGGTCACCCGCAACAACATCGAGGCCGCGGAGGAGATCGTCCGCCAGCTCCGACTGCGGGACCTCGGCGGCATCGTCGTGATCGACTTCATCGACATGGTGCTGGAGTCCAACCGCGACCTGGTGCTGCGCCGCCTGCTGGAGTGCCTGGGCCGGGACCGGACCAAGCACCAGGTGGCCGAGGTGACCTCGCTGGGCCTGGTGCAGATGACCCGCAAGCGGGTCGGCCAGGGTCTGCTGGAGTCCTTCTCCGAGACCTGTGTCCACTGCAACGGTCGCGGCGTCATCGTCCACATGGACCAGGCCGCGCCCGCGCCCAAGGGCTTCGCCGGCCCGAAGCCGGGTGTCGGTGGCGGTCAGGCGCAGCAGGCCGAGGAGGGCGGCTCCAAGCGTCGCCGCCGCGGCCGGGGCGGTGCCGGTGAGGCAGCCGAGGTCCACGAGCACGAGGACCACGCGCACGCCGACCACGAGCACGAGGAGATCGAGCTCGTCGAGGCCGAGCCGGTGACGGTGCAGGCCGTCGTCGCCGAGCCCGCGCCGCTGACGATCGAGGCGGTCGTGGCCGCGTCCGCCGCTCCCGTGGTCGACGCCGCCGCGCAGGCGGAGGCCGAGGCACTGGTCGACGCGATGATCGAGGCCCCGGCGACCCGCGGCCGCACCCGCCGCCGCGCGGTCCGCAAGGCCACGACGACGGTCGGCGCCGAGCCGGCCGTGGTCGTGATCCCGAGCGAGGCCACCGCCGGGACGGTCGTCGAGCAGCATCCCCTGCCGATCGTGGAGGCCGCCGAGGCTGTCGCCGCGCCGGCCGGTGCGGAGGCTCCGGTGGAGGGTGCCGAGGTCGACGCGGTGGAGACCGCCGACACCGCCGAGACCCCGGCCGCGCCCGCCCGCAAGCGCGCCGCGCGCAAGGTGGCGGCCAAGAAGGTCGCGGCCAAGAAGACGGCCGCGAAGAAGACGGCCACCAAGCGGACCTCGAAGAAGGCCGCCGCGAGCGAGCCCGAGGCCTCGCCGGCGTCGGAGTAACGAGCAGCGCCTCGGGGCCGGTCCGCCGTCGCGGACCGGCCCCGAGCTGCGTCGATGGCACGGTCGGGGGTATAGGGGCCGGTTTGACCCGGGCTCCTGGCTTCCGTAGTCTTGACCCTCGGCGTGCTTTGCAATCTGCGAGTTGCGCCGACTTCTGAGCAACTCCCTTCCTGGTGTCTTGATCGGGAAGAGGCCCCCGGGTATTCGGACCGGTGTGGCTGGCGTCAGAGGATCCGACCGAATCGAGAAGGGTTCAACGTGTACGCGATCGTGCGTAGCGGCGGACGGCAGCACAAGGTTGCCGTCGGCGATGTTTTCGAGGCTGACAAGGTCGACGCCAAGGTTGGCGAGACCGTTGAGCTCTCGACGATCCTGGTCGTCGACGGTGAGAGCATCACCAGCGACCCGTGGGTCCTGGCGGGTGTGAAGGTTCGCGCCGAGGTGGTCGACCACCACAAGGGCGAGAAGATCCGCATCCAGAAGTACAAGAACAAGACCGGTTACAAGAAGCGTATGGGCCACCGTCAGCGCCACACCGCGCTCCGCGTGACCAGCATCGACTCGGCGAAGTAAGGGGCGAGGGACATGGCTCACAAGAAGGGTGCGAGTTCCACTCGCAACGGTCGTGACTCGAACGCTCAGCGCCTCGGCGTGAAGCGCTTCGGTGGCCAGGTCGTCAACGCGGGCGAGATCCTGGTCCGCCAGCGTGGCACCCACTTCCACCCGGGTGCGGGCGTCGGCCGTGGCGGCGACGACACGCTGTTCGCGCTCCAGGCCGGTGCCGTGGAGTTCGGCACGCGCCGTGGCCGCAAGGTCGTCAACATCGTCCCGGTCGCCTGAGCTTCTTAGGCCGACACGCAGGACGTAGCAGTACCTCGCTGAGGGTGGATCGGAACATTCCGGTCCACCCTTGGTGTTTGAGAAGACCGTAGTTTCTTTCCGCCGATCGAGAGGCGCCCGCATCATGACCACCTTCGTCGACCGCGTCGAACTGCACGTCGCCGCGGGCAACGGGGGCCACGGCTGCGCCTCCGTACACCGCGAGAAGTTCAAGCCGCTGGGCGGCCCGGACGGCGGCAACGGCGGCCGTGGCGGCAGTGTCACGCTCCTGGTGGACCCCCAGGTCACCACGCTGATCGAGTACCACCACCACCCCCACCGCAAGGCCGGCAACGGCAAGCCGGGCGCGGGCGGCAACCGGACCGGCGCCGAGGGCGAGGACCTGGTCCTGCTCGTGCCGGACGGCACCGTCGTCATGGACAAGCGCGGCAACGTGCTGGCCGACCTGATCGGCAACGGCACCTCCTACGTCGCCGCCGCGGGCGGCATCGGCGGCCTCGGCAACGCGGCGCTGGCCTCCGCCCGCCGCAAGGCGCCGGGCTTCGCGCTGCTCGGCGAGCCGGGCGACGACGCCGACATCGTGCTGGAGCTCAAGTCCGTCGCCGACGTGGCCCTGGTCGGCTACCCGAGCGCGGGCAAGTCCTCGCTGATCTCGGTGCTGTCCGCCGCCAAGCCGAAGATCGCCGACTACCCGTTCACCACCCTGATCCCCAACCTCGGTGTGGTGACCGCCGGTTCGACCGTCTTCACGATCGCCGACGTGCCCGGTCTGATCCCCGGCGCGAGCCAGGGCAAGGGCCTCGGCCTGGAGTTCCTGCGCCATGTCGAGCGCTGCTCGGTGCTGGTCCACGTCCTCGACACCGCCACCCTGGAGTCCGACCGCGACCCGCTCTCCGACCTCGACATGATCGAGGAGGAGCTCAAGCAGTACGGCGGTCTGGAGGACCGACCGCGCATCGTCGTCCTCAACAAGATCGACATCCCGGACGGGCAGGACCTGGCCGACATCGTCCGCCCGAGCCTGGAGGAGCGCGGCTACGTGGTCTTCGAGGTCTCCGCGGTCGCCCACATGGGCCTGCGGGAGCTTTCCTTCGCCCTGGCCAGGATCGTCGCCGAGGCGCGCGCCGCAAAGCCGGTCGAGGAGGCCACCCGCATCGTCATCCGCCCGAAGGCCGTGGACGACGCGGGCTTCGAGGTCGTCTACGACCAGGACGAGGACCTCTACCGCGTCACCGGCCCCAAGCCGGAGCGCTGGGTCAAGCAGACGGACTTCAGCAACGACGAGGCCGTCGGCTACCTCGCCGACCGGCTCAACCGTCTCGGTGTCGAGGAGGCCCTGGCCAAGGCCGGTGCCCGCGAGGGCGACACCGTCGTCATCGGCGCCACCGAGAACGCGGTCGTCTTCGACTGGGAGCCGTCCATGGCCGCCGGTGCCGAGATGCTCGGCCGCCGCGGCGAGGACCACCGCTTCGAGGCCCCGCGCCCGGCCGTCGACCGCCGCAAGGAGCGCGAGGCCAAGCGCGCGGACGCGGCGGCCGAGGAGTTCGCCCACTTCGACCCGCTGAGCCGGCACGCCATCGAGGCGGACGACGAGGAGTACTAGGCGTGTACTAGGCGCTGTCCGGGGCCTGAGCCCGTCCGGCCGGGTGCCGGACGGGCTCAGGCCTGGTCCGGCACCTGCTGGAGCGACCAGCGCATGGGGCCCTGGGGTTCCACGAGGACCAGCCCGCGTGAGGGCAGCCGCAGTGTGCCGCCGCCCTCCTGGCAGTCGCTGAGCTCCAGGTCCTCCCGCGTCTTCGGCCGACGGCGCGGAGTGCAGGTGCAGGCCTGCCCCGGCTCCGCGCCGCAGGCGCAGACGATCCGCACCTGCCAGCTCTCCTCGCCCTTGATCTGGAAGGCCAGGGCCAGCGGCTCGTCGCTGTCGTGCGCGAAGACCGCGTGGGAGGTGCCGACCTGCTCCGGGCAGAGCGCCGGGGCCTGGTCGACGGGCAGCAGCTGCACGGACCACTCGGCTTCGCTTCCCCAGGTCTTGATCATCAGATGGGTCAGCCCGGCCCGCAGGTACACCACGCCGTTGTAGTCACCGCCCTGGATCGCCAGCGCCGAGTCGGTCTTGCGCTTGCCCTTGGTGCGCTCCACCCCCTCCAGATGGACGCCGAGGTACGTGGCGTCGGTGCTCCGGACGACGACGTGGGCCAGGACCGCCCGGCCCGGCTCGGGACGGTCCAGCAGAAGCTCGGTCACGTTGTCGTCGGAGACCGTGCCGCCGTAGCGGAACCGCTCACCGCTGTAGGCGGGCAGCAGGACGCCCTCCGCCAGGAGATCGGCGGTGTGCCGGGAGAAGTTCTCCGCCAGGCCCTCGAGGGGCACCGGGCGGCCGTCCATCCGGGCCTCCCAGCGGATCAACGCCGCACGCCCGTCCCCGAGAGCGCGCCGCACCTCCGCCTCGGGTGCGGTCCGCACCAGCCGCCGGGCGTGGCCGAGGGCGGCGACGGCGCGGGCGAACTCGGCCGCGGCGAGCGGCGGCAGCCCGGGGGTGTCCGGAGTGAAGGCCAGCGCCTCCAGCTCCGCGTCGAAGGCGTCGACGGCGAGCTCCAGCGTGCTCGGCCCGGCGTCCTGCGGCGGTCCGGACGCTCGGCGGCCCGGCGGTGACTGGGCGGGGCGGAAGGCGAAGGCGGGCTCGTCCTCGGTCGGCGTCGCCGGGCTCACGGGGTCGACCGGGCCGGCGGCTCGCGGGGGCTCACCGGCGGCAGCCGGTCTGCGGCGTGCCCCCTGGAACGCCAGCACCGCGGTCACACCCAGCAGGAAGCCCAGCACGGCCGTCAACACGGCGATCCCCCGATCCGGCGAAGATCGTCCCCGCCAGGCGGCACCCTACTCTTGGCTGACGCCCCGTCTGTCCCGCTGGATGAAACCCGCGTGAGCCGAGGTGCCCGCTTCGCGTAGATTGCACGTCGTCACAAAAAGCGAGTGCAGTTTTGAGACCGGTATCGGACGTACGGGAGCGACGGCGTGACTGGCACCACCCTGCGGGAAGACGTGCTGCGGGCGCGGCGGATCGTGGTGAAGGTGGGCTCCTCCTCGCTCACCACCGCGGCGGGCGGCCTCGACGCGGACCGGGTCGACGCACTCGTCGACGTGCTGGCCCGCGCGCACGAGCGCGGCCACCGCGAGCAGGGCAGCGAGGAGGAGCCGGTCGAGATCGTGCTCGTCTCCTCGGGTGCCATCGCGGCCGGTCTCGCCCCGCTGGGCCTGGAGAAGCGCCCCACCGACCTGGCCCGCCAGCAGGCCGCCGCCAGCGTCGGCCAGGGCCTGCTGGTCGCCCGCTACACCGCCTCCTTCGCCCGCTACGGCCTGCGCGTCGGCCAGGTACTGCTCACCGCGGACGACGCGAGCCGCCGGGCGCACTACCGCAACGCCTACCGCACGCTCGAGCAGCTGCTGGTCATGGGCGCGGTCCCGATCGTCAACGAGAACGACACCGTCGCCACCGCCGAGATCCGCTTCGGCGACAACGACCGCCTCGCCGCGCTCGTCGCGCACCTGGTCCGCGCGGACCTGCTGGTGCTGCTCTCCGACGTGGACGGCCTCTACGACGGCGACCCGAGCAAGCCCGGCACCAGCCGCATCGCCGAGGTGCACGGCCCGCAGGACCTGGCGGGCATCGAGATCGGCAGTGCCGGCAAGGCCGGCGTGGGCACCGGCGGCATGGTCACCAAGGTCGAGGCCGCCCGGATCGCGACCGGAGCGGGCATCCCCGTGGTGCTCACCGCCGCCCGCCACGCGGCCGACGCGCTGGCCGGGCGGGACACCGGCACGCTCTTCCACCGCACCGGCCGCCGGGCGGCCGACCGCCTGCTCTGGCTGGAGCACGCCAGTTCGCCCCGGGGCGCGGTCACCCTCGACGCGGGGGCCGTCGCGGCCGTCGTGGAGCGGCGAACGTCCCTGCTCCCGGCCGGTGTGACGGGAGTTGAGGGTGATTTCGCTGCGGGCGATCCGGTGGACCTTCTTGACGAAAACGGCCACATCGTCGCGCGCGGGCTGGTCAACTTTGATGCAAGGGAGCTTCCCCGGCTGCTCGGCCGGTCGACGCGGGACCTGGCCCGGGAACTGGGCCCCGCGTACGAGCGGGAGGTCGTGCACCGCGACGACCTCGTCGTGCTGACCGGCTGAACGGCGGGTGGCGGCTGCCTTGGGACCGCGGGGACGAATCGCCGACAGGAGGCCGCCGGTGGGTTACAGGCGCAGTCCGGGCGCGGGGCCCGTGGGCAAGGGCAGGGTGGTGCTCACCAGCATCCCCGGCGGCGGGTCGCCCGCCGATTCCGGATCTCCCGGGTCGCAGTCCAGACCCGGGGGCCATCCGCAGCCCGGCTCCAGCGCCGCGGAGATCGGGCAGCGGGCCCGCATATGGCACGTGGTGCTCAATGTCGCGGGCCGGGTCACGCCGTTGCCTTCGCTGAAGCAGGGGCTCGAACAGCTCGCCCACGAACACCCCCCGTTCCTCACGGCCCGCTACGCCGCGGACCACGCGGAGATCCGCTACTGGGAGCAGGCGGACACCCTCCAGGACGCGGCGGCCCTCGCCCTCCGGCTCTGGGGCGAACACCGCAGCTCGGCGGGGTTGCCGCCGTGGGAGGTCGTCGGCCTCGAGGTCGTCGACCGCCCGACCTACCACCAACGCATCGCCGAGGGCTACACCGAGCCCCCGGCCTTCCTCGGCGGCGTTCACCCCTACTAGCCCCGACAGGGGCGCGAGACTCTGCCGATGTGCGGCTCCTCCCCCAGCCTTCGGCCCGGAGGTGCCTCCGGCGTGAGCGCGAGCAACCGCCGGCGTGCGGATGGCCTTGCGCGCCCCGGACCATCCGCACGCCGGAGGCGCACCGCCAGCCGAAGGCTGGGGATTCTCGCGCCCTGCGGCGGAGCCGCACATCGGCAGACTCTCGCGCCCCTGAGGTGGGAGCAACGGACTCGTCTCACTCGGCGGGAACGCCCCGGGGCGGCGCAGCTCAAAGCCGTACCCTGTGCGCATGAGCACAGAGTTCCCGTCGCCCGATCTGCCCTCGCCGCTGCCGAAGTCTCCGGTGCTGCAGGCCGCCTACCGGTCCAAGGCCGCCGCCGCGGCCATCGCGCCGTTGCCGCGGACGCCGAAGGACGACGCGTTGCTCGCCATCGCCGACGCGCTGCAGGTGCGGACCCGCGAGATCGTCGAGGCGAACGCCGAGGACGTGCAGCGGGCGCGGGACGCCGGGACGGACGAGGCCGTGATCGACCGGCTGACGCTGACGCGCGAGCGGGTCGCCGCGATCGCGGACGACGTGCGCAAGGTGGCGGGGCTCCCCGACCCGGTCGGGGAGGTGATCCGCGGCTACACGCTCCCGAACGGCCTCGACGTCCGCCAGGTGCGCGTGCCCCTGGGCGTCGTCGGGATCATCTACGAGGCGCGTCCGAACGTGACCGTGGATGCCGCAGCGCTCTGCCTGAAGTCCGGCAACGCCGTCCTGCTGCGCGGCAGCTCCTCCGCCATCGCGTCCAACCGCAAGCTGGTCGAGGTGATCCGCGACGCGGTCGGCGGCGCCGGGCTGCCCGCGGACGCGGTCCAGCTCGTGCCGGGGGAGAGCCGCGAGAGCGTGCAGGAGCTGATGCGGGCGCGCGGCATGGTGGACGTGCTGATCCCGCGCGGCGGCGCCGGGCTGATCCGGACGGTCGTCGAGCAGTCGACGGTGCCGGTGATCGAGACCGGGACCGGCAACTGCCACGTCTACGTGGACGCCGACGCGGACCTCGCGATGGCCGTGGAGATCCTGATCAACTCCAAGACCCACCGGGTCAGCGTGTGCAACGCCGCCGAGACCCTGCTGGTCCACAAGGACATCGCCGACGCCTTCGTCCCGCTCGCGCTGGCCGCGCTCGCGGACGCGGGCGTCACCGTGCACGCCGACCCGCGCGTCCAGGCCATCGCGGAGCGCGAGAGCAGCAAGGCCGTGGTGGTGCCGGCGACGGCCGAGGACTGGGAGGCCGAGTACCTCTCCTACGACATCGCCGCCGGGGTCGTGGACTCGCTGGAGGACGCGGTCGCGCACATCCGGCTGTGGACCTCGGGGCACACCGAGGCGATCGTGACGAACTCTCAGTCGGCCGCGCGTCGCTTCACGCAGCTGGTGGACGCAACCACCGTGGCCGTCAACGCCTCGACGCGGTTCACGGACGGCGGGCAGTTCGGCTTCGGCGCCGAGATCGGTATCTCGACGCAGAAGCTGCACGCGCGCGGACCCATGGGACTGCCGGAACTGACGTCCACGAAGTACATCGTCACGGGGGACGGCCACATCCGCCGCTGACCTCGCCGGGGGCGCGCCGCCGTCTGGCCGCAAGACGCAGACAAAGCGGGCGCGCTGCCCTACGCTGATGCTGTGTCCGACGGCCCCGGCCACGGCTTCGACTCCGTCGAAGGCGCGGGTGACGACGACCACGGCCTGCCGGGCGGGGAGTTCGCGGCCGTGGTGTTCGACGAGGCCTTCGTCCGGGCGGCCCTGGTGCACGAGCCCTCGGCGCGTGAGCGTGCACTGAGCGGACCCGCCAGGGTGCCCGTCGTCGACTACCAGAACGACTCCGAGGACGATCCGGACGGCCTGCCGCTGGAGCTGCGGCCGCTGCCGTACGAGGCGGAGCACACCGGCGGCTGGCACCGCATGATCGCGCGGGTGATGCTCGTCGTCATAGGTGTGGTCGCGGTGATGGCGGCGGCTGCCGCCGTCTACCGGGCCTCGGGCGGTTCCGGTGCGCCCGACACCCACCGCAGCCCCGCGCCGACGGCGCCCTCCTCGCCTGGCGGGCAGGGCGGCACGGGCGGTACCGGCGGGCAGAGCAGGCCGACGAGCGAGGCGACGGTTCTCGCGCACGGCTGAAGCCGCGAGATGTCCCTTTTGCCACAAAAGTAGCGATAATTCGTCGGGTGACGAACCGTCAATCGCGTCACGGCCGCAGAACTTAGGGGGCGGGCCTGACCGCTTCGGCGCGAGGCGACTTACCCTGGACGCATGGGCGGCCGCGCAGAGCCCCCCGAGGGCGGGCCGGAGGGCGGCGCCGGGGGCGAGGACGAGTTCCGATCCGTCGTGTTCGACGAGTCGTTCATTCAGGCTGCGCGCATCCAGGAGCTCTCGGCCAGTGAGCGCCTCTCGGGGGCGCACCGCTCGGTGCGGCGCCGGGGCGGACGCGGTGGTCTGCCCCGCCAGGCCCTGGCCCTGATGCTGCTGATCGGCTTCGCCTTCGCGACCGCCGTCTACATGGGCGTGCGCCACCCCTACGCGCCGCCGATCACCGGCGCCGCCGCCAACCTCACCTCCCAGGTCATCCCGCTTCAGCCCGGCCCGGACGGCATCCCCACCGACCGCAACCCGGTCGCCCTGTCGCCGTCCCTCGCGCCGACGGCCTCGGCCTCGGCCTCGGGTTCCGCGTCCGGCTCCGCCGTCGCCTCGCCGGGGGCCTCCGGGGCCTCCGGGGCCTCCGGGGCGTCGGGCAGTCCCTCCGCCTCCGCGGGCGGTGCGTCGGCCTCCGCCTCGGCGCCCGCCGTGGTCAGCCACGACCCGGTCTACGCCGGCCTGCCCGACTCGGAGTTCCTGCCGATCGGGGCGACGGGCTTCAACCTGCCCAACCCGCGGCACACCGACCACTTCACCCACGATCAGGTCAGCGCCGCGCTGACGGTCGTCCTCGGCTACCTCAAGGCCTCCTCCATCGACCTCGGCGTCATCTCCGGGCACGACACCGACGCGGTGCGGCAGTACATCTCCCCGGGGCAGGACCGCCAGTTCGACGACAGCGTGAACCATCCCGCCAACGACCTGCGCCACCTGGCCACCGGCTGGATGGTGCGGTTCGACCCGTCCAAGGTGCGTCTCGCCTCCAGCCAGGTGCTGGTGGACGCGGCCCCGACGAACCAGGTCACGTATCGCGAGCTGGACGCCGGGACGCTCGAGGTCACCAGCGACTACACCTTCGTCTACGCGCTGACGCCGGTGGTGGCACCCTCCGCCTCCGCGTCCGCGTCGGCCTCCGGCGGCGCCTCCCCGTCCGCGACGGTGGCCGCGAAGCAGCCGGTGGTCTACTACGCGGTGCGCCGCGCGGTCACCTACTGGCTGACCGCGGACGACATCGCGGGCGGCAGCCTCCAGGTCGTCGACTCCGTGACGCAGGCCGGTGCCACCAGCTGCGACGCGGACAACAGTGCCTTCCTGCAGCCGCTGTTCCCCGCCGCTACGGGCACCACCGCGAAGGCCGGCCCGAAGGCCAAGGGGTCCCCGAAGGCCACGCCGACCCCGCATCCCAGCCCTGGCGCCACCGACACGCCGGGCGCCGTCGATCCCTTCGACCACACCCGCAACGCCTGGACCGTCTGCGGTCAGCTCTCCTGGGTGATGTGACCGGAGACACGAAGGCAGCAGACACGAAGGCAGCAGACACGAAGGCAGCAGACACGAAGGCAAGAGACACGAAGGGGCCCTTCGGACCACCGGTCCGAAGGGCCCCTTCGTTCGCCGTGCCGCCTACGCGCGCCCGTCCTCCGGCGCGTCGTTCTCGGCGGATCCGTTCCCGTTGCCGTTCGCACCGCTGGTGCGCCCGGCGAAGACGTCACGCAGCTTGCCGCCGAGGTCCGCCGTGCCACCCGCGATGTCGCGGACCAGACCCATCAGCGGGTCCTTGGTGTCCTTGAAGCTCTGCGCGTAGGAGTCCGCAGCCGCCTTGGCCTGCTCGCGCACGGAGGCGTTGTTGTCGTCCTCGCGGCGCGGGTACGCGCCGGCCATGATCGAGCGGTACTCGTCGCTCTCCGCCCACTGCTTGATCTTCGCCACCCGGACCGCCGCGAACGGGTGCGACTGCGGCAGCACCTGCAGCAGCTTGATCACGCCGTCGCGCAGGTCGCCCGCCTTGTCGTACTCCTCGGCCTGCTCAAGGAAGGCGTCGGTGTTCATCTCGTGCAGGTGGTGGCCGCCGGCCAGCTTCATCAGGCCGCGCATCGAGGCCTGCAGGTCCTGGCCCACCAGCAGCCCGGCACGGTCGCAGGAGAGCTCCGCCTTGCGGAACCACTCGTTGAGCGCTGTGATCAGGCCCATGATGGCCAGGCCGCCCAGCGGGATGAACGCGATCCGCTGCGCCAGGTTGGTCAGGATGATCAGCATCGTCCGGTAGACCGCGTGGCCGGACATGGCGTGCGCGACCTCGTGGCCGATGACCGCCCGCATCTCCTCCTCGTCGAGCAGCTCGACCAGCGAGGTGGTGACCACGATCACCGGGGAGTCCATGCCGATGCACATCGCGTTCGGCTTGGGGTCCTGGGTGACGTAGAGCGGCGGGACCTTCTCCAGGTCCAGGATGTACGCCGCGTCGCGGACCATCTCGTGCAGCTGCGGGAACTGCCGCTCCGACGCGCGCACCGCGCTGGCCAGGAACATCAGCCGTACGGCGCGCTCGGAGACGAAACCCCCGAGCTTCTTCAGGATGTCGTCGAAGCCGCTCAGCTTGCGCAGCGCCACGAGGGCGGAGCGGTCCGCGGGGTGCTCCCAGGCCCGCGTCGAGATGCCGGGGAAGCGCTTGCGCGTCCGGCTGGGAACGTTGCTGCTGTCGTTGGGCTGGGTCATGTGTCTGTGTCCTCCCGAGGCGTCACGCTACTGCTCGTCCCCTTGTCGGGGGAGACGATCCGGGGCGGTGTCGGGTTCCCGTAAGGACAGGACTAGGCTCGGATGGCGCCACCTCTCCGTACGAAGGACATCCCATGCACACCATCGGCACGCTGAACCAGCTCGCGGCCATCTCCAACGGCAGCGGTCCGGGTATGTTCCTGCGCGTGATCGTCATCGCCGCGATCGTCGGAGTGGTGCTCATGGCGTGGGTGCTGCTGCGCGGCTACCGCGACTGAGCGGAGTGCGTAGCATGAGCACCACCTGCCCCACCTGCCACCGAGTCAGAAAGTCTCCCCTCAGATGACCTCTCCCGTCACTCAGGCCGCTCTCCTCGCGGAGGGCAACGGTATGCACGACACACTCAAGCCGTGGCTCACCGGTGGTGGCGCCCTGCTCATTCTGCTGCTGCTCCTGGTCGTCACCGTCAGCTTCAACAAGGACCGCTGAGCCTGCCGGCCTGCTGATCATCCGGGGCCACGGACCGTACGGCCGTGGCCCAACCGGATCGCGTAGGGTGACCCGCTATGAGAGAGCAAGCCGAGGCGCCGGCGGGAGGCGAGCCGCACAAGAAGCGGCTCGGGGTCATGGGCGGCACCTTCGACCCGATCCACCACGGCCACCTGGTCGCGGCGAGTGAGGTGGCCAGCCTCTTCCATCTCGACCAGGTCGTCTTCGTGCCGACGGGCGAGCCCTGGCAGAAGAGCGGCCGGGTCGTCTCCTCCGCCGAGGACCGCTACCTGATGACGGTCATCGCCACAGCGGAGAACCCGCAGTTCTCGGTCAGCCGGATCGATCTGGACCGCGAGGGTCCGACCTACACGATCGACACGCTGCGTGACCTCCAGGCGCTCCATCCGGACGCCGACCTGTTCTTCATCACCGGGGCGGACGCCCTGGAGCAGATCTTCTCCTGGCGCAAGGCCGAGCAGCTCTTCGACCTGGCGCACTTCGTCGGGGTGACCCGTCCGGGGCACACGCTGACGGACCCGGGTCTGCCCGCCGGCGGCGCCACCCTCGTGGAGGTGCCCGCGCTGGCCATCTCCTCCACCGACTGCCGCGAGCGCGTCGCCCGGGGCGAACCGGTCTGGTACCTGGTCCCGGACGGCGTGGTGCGCTACATCGACAAGCGCCACCTGTACACGCCCACCGCACCCGGCGGGGCCATCGACGGCACAGGGATAGGAACGGGTACGGCGTGAGCGGAACCGGCGGATTCGAGCAGGCCTACCAGGACCCCTACACGGGCGAGTGGGTCTTTCCCTCCCAGCAGCATCCCGAGCAGCCGTACCAGCAGGCGCAGCACGCACAGCAGCAGCCGCAGCAGTACCAGCAGCCGGAGCAGTCGTACGACCCCTACACGCCGACGTACGACCCTTACGCGGCGTACCAGGAGCCGGCGCAGGACCCGTACTACGGCCAGCAGCAGGGCTACGAGCAGCAGCACGGCTACGGGCAGCAGGCGCAGGGGTACGAGCAGCCGTACGAGCAGCAGCAGTACGGCGGCGGCTACCAGCAGCAGTCCGCCTACCCGCAGGCCCCCCAGCAGTCCTTCTCGACCGCCTACCAGGCCCAGCCGCAGCCGGCACCGCCGCAGGCGCCCCAGCAGCCCGCGGAGCCCGCGCAGCCGACCGCCTCGGCGCGTGTCCCGCGCCAGGAGGCCCCGCGGCCCAAGCCCGCCGCCGCGGGTGCCGGTGCGGGGGCCGCCGCGGGGGCCGCCGGAAAGGCCGGGTACAGCGAGGAGGAGTTCGAGTTCGTCGACGACGCCGAGGAGTCCACCGACGTCATCGACTGGGTCAAGTTCTCCGAGACCCGCGGCGAACGCCGCGACGAGCGGCGCCGCAAGCTGCGCAGCCGGGGCATCGCCCTCGCGATCGCGCTGGTCCTGGCCGGAGGTGGCACCGTCGGCTACCTGGTCGCCACCGGCCGGATCGGCTCGGGTTCCTCGGCCAGTGTCCCGGCCGCGACCAAGCGCGAGGTCATCGCGATCCACCTGCACGACCTGAACAAGAACATCTACAGCGCCCTGCTGATCTCCGAGCCCTCCCCGGCCAAGGGCGTCACCCTGCTGCTGCCCGGTGCCCTCGGTGTGCCGCAGGACTCCAGCAGCGGACTGCTGGCGCTGAACACCGCCGTGGACAGCGTGGGCACGGCGGGCACCCGGACCGGCATCAACAACCTGCTCGGCACCGACGTCTCCGCCACCTGGAACATCCAGACGCCGTTCCTGCAGAACCTGGTGGACATGCTGGGCGGGCTGAGCTTCACCTCCGACGTCCCGATCACGCTGAACGGCAAGCAGGTGATCGCCCCGGGGCAGAACACCAAGGTGAACGGCGCCGCCGCGATGGCCTTCGCCATCTACAAGGCCAAGGGCGAGAGCGACCAGGCCCAGCTGAACCGCTTCGGTGTCATGCTGCAGGCCCTGATCGCCGCGATGCCGACGGACGCGACCCAGGCCGCCTCGCGGATCACCCAGATGGGGGCCGTCCCGGACCCGTCCCTCTCCGACGCGCAGCTCGGCGCGCTGCTGGCCAAGCTGTCCGGGGACGCGCGCGGCGGCCAGTACTCGACCGAGACCCTGCCGGTCCTGGGCAACGGCACCCTGGGCTCGGGCGCCGGCGCGATGGTCAGCGGGCTGCTGGCGGGCAAGGTCAGCAACGAGGGCGGCCAGACCGCCGCCCGCATCCAGCTGATCGACGCCACCGGGGGCAAGCCGCCCAAGGCGGTCATCGACGCCTCGGCGGCCATGACCAACTCCGGCTACATCCTGCTGCCCGGCGTGAGCAAGGTGGCGACCCGCACCACCACCGTCATCGAGTACGGCGACGACACCCGGCTGAAGGACGCCCAAGCGCTGGCCAAGGACCTCGGCCTGCCGGCCACGGTTGTGAAAAAGGTCACGTCCCAGCTGTCCGTCGACCTGGTGGTCACCCTCGGCCGCGACTACCAGGGGGCTTCCTGACCCGCCCGTTCACGCCCCGATCGGGCCGCGACCCACAAGGGTTTCGCGGCCCGTCGGCGGTTCGTGAGACCCTGGGGGTATCTGCCCCTTGACGGAAAGCATGCTGTGACCGCAACTGACCGGGCCCTCGAACTCGTCACCACGGCCGCCCAGGCCGCCGCTGACAAGCTGGCCCACAACATCATCGCGTTCGACGTCAGTGAGGTCCTCGCCATCACCGACGCCTTCGTGCTCGCCTCCGCGCCCAACGACCGCCAGGTCAAGGCCATCGCGGACGAGGTCGAGGAGCGGCTCGCCCAGGAGTGCGGGGTCAAGCCCGTCCGCCGCGAGGGTGAGCGTGAGGGTCGCTGGATCCTGCTCGACTACCTGGACATCGTCGTCCACGTCCAGCACTCCGAGGAGCGCGCCTACTACAGCCTGGAGCGGCTGTGGAAGGACTGCCCCCAGCTGGAGCTGCCGGAGGACGCCAAGGCCAGCCGCAAGCGTGCCGAGGAGGCCGCCGAGGCCGACGGCCTGCCGGTCGAGCAGCCGGCCGAGTTCGCCCACGTGGAGGCCGTCCTGGCCGCCGAGGCCGAGAAGGCCCGGCGCTGAGCGGGCGGGCCGGCGGGCGCCGTGTCGTCTTCTGGCGGCACGGCCAGACGTCGTGGAACCTGGAGGGTCGCTTCCAGGGCTCCACGGACATCCCGCTGACGGAGACGGGCCTGGCCCAGGCCCGCCGTGCGGCGCGCCTGCTGGCCGCGCTGAAGCCCGACGCCATCGTCTCGTCCGACCTGCAGCGGGCCTCCGCGACGGCGCAGCAGCTCGCCGAGGTCACCGGCCTGCCGGTCAAGCACGACCCCGGCCTGCGGGAGACCTACGCGGGTACCTGGCAGGGTCTGACCAACTCCGAGATCCAGGCCAAGTACAGCGAGGAGTACCGGCTCTGGAAGCAGGGCGAGCCGGTCCGCCGCGGTGGTGGCGAGCTGCACACGGAGGTGGCCGACCGCGCCGTCCCCGTGGTGCTCGACGCCATCGGCGCGCTGCCGGACGAGGGGACGCTCGTCGTGGTCAGCCACGGCGGCACCATCCGCATGGCCATCGGCCGCATGCTCGACCTGCCCGCGCACAGTTGGGAGGCGCTCGGCGGCCTCTCGAACTGCTGCTGGTCGGTGCTCGGCCGCGGCTACCGCGGCTGGCGCCTGGAGGAGCACAACGCCGGCACGCTGCCGGAGCCGGTCATCGGCGACGACACCTGACCGACCGGGGGGTGTCCGGGGGGTGACGGGGCCGGATTTCGCAGTTCGGCCCCACAACCGCTAGAGTCTTCTTCGTTCGCAGGGCGCGGAAGCGGCCGGGAACGAAGCAGGACAAGGGGCTGTAGCTCAGTTGGTAGAGCGCTTGCATGGCATGCAAGAGGTCCGGGGTTCAATTCCCCGTAGCTCCACGCAACACAACTTCATAGCGTCATTCGCGGGGCTGTAGCTCAGTTGGTAGAGCGCTTGCATGGCATGCAAGAGGTCCGGGGTTCAATTCCCCGTAGCTCCACAGAATCGGAACCCCCCGGCGCTCGCCGGGGGGTTCCGCGCATCTCAGTGCTGGTGGTCGACGACCGCCAGCCCGGGGTTGGCCTGGAGGAACGCGATGCGCTCACGGGTCTCGTCGTCGTTCGGCGTGTAGACGACCATGCGGGCCGTGGGCATGCCCAGCACCTGGAGGTTGGTCGCCGTCATCCGCAGCTCGCCGACCGAACCGTGCCGGAACACCTTCAGCCGTGCGGAGTGCAGCGCCACGTCCTGCTGCGCCCAGAGGGCGGCGAAGTCCGCGCTGGCGGCGCGCAGGTCCGCGATGAACGTCTCCCACTCCGGCTCGCCCAGGTGCTCGGCGTAGTTGGCGCGCAGCACCGCGATCATCCGCGGCAGCTCCTCGTCCCGGTTGACGAAGGCGCTGCAGCAGCCGGGGACGACGGCGGCCGCCCACAGCGAGTTGCGGCGGTAGGTGTCCGAGAGGGTGGCCCCAGGGAAGATCGTCTCGTAGCTCGCGTTCCAGCGCAGGATGTCGTAGCGCGCGCTGCTGATCGCCGCCGGCAGCGGGTCGAGCGCGTCCAGGATCGACTGCACCTGCGGCTGCGTCGCGCACTCCGTCGAATCCGGCACGGCGGGCCGCATCCCGGCCAGGCGCAGCAGGTGCGCCTGCTCGGCGATGTCCAGCCGCAGCGTCCTGGCTATCGCCTGCAGCACCTGCTCGCTCGCGTTGATCGGGCGACCCTGCTCCAGCCACGTGTACCAGGTGACCCCGACCCCGGCCAGCTGCGCCACCTCCTCGCGTCGCAGCCCCGGCGTCCGGCGTCGCAGCCCCGGCGCCAGCCCCACCTGCTCGGGCGTCACCCGCGCCCGGCGGGTCTTCAGGAACTCGGCGAGCTGGGCACGGCGGTCGGTCGCGACGGTCGTCATGCCCCTATCGTGCCCGAAGGGTCCGACACACCCGGCCGGTTCGGGAGGCTGACGGGTACTCCCGGTACCAGCATCGACGGGCTCTCTCCAGACCCCGGGCACAGCCGCGACGCTTGATCCATGACGATCACTCAGCCCCAGCGCGTCGCCTCCAGGCCCGCTCCTCCCGCCACGGCGGCCCGGCCGGGTCTGCTGCTCGGCCTGGTCCTCACCGGTCAGTTCATGGCCCTGCTCGACGTCACCATCGTCAACGTCGCCGTCCCCAGCATCCGGCTCGACCTGCACGCCTCCGGCGCCGGTCTGCAACTGGTCATCGCCGGCTACGGCATCGCCTACGCGGTCCTGCTGATCACCGGCGCCCGCCTCGGTGAGCGCCACGGCTTCACCCGGCTCTTCCTGGGCGGGCTGGCCCTGTTCACCGCGGCCTCGCTGGCCTGCGGGCTGGCGCCCGGCATCGGCGCGCTGATCGGCTTCCGGCTGCTCCAGGGCCTCGGCGCGGCGCTGATGGTGCCGCAGGTCATGAGCCTGATCCAGCGCACCTTCACCGGCCCGGCCCGGGTGCGGGCGCTGGGCGTCTACTCGGCGGTGCTCGCCGTCGGCGGCGTCACCGGCCAGGTCGTGGGCGGCGCGCTGGTCAGCGCCGACCTGTTCGGCTGGGGCTGGCGCCCGGTCTTCCTGGTCAACGTCCCGATCGGCCTGGCCCTGCTGGTCGCGGGCGCCAAGCTGCTGCCGTCCGTCGCGGGGGAGCGGACACGGCGGCTGGACCTGCGCGGCCTGGTGCTGCTCGCGGCCGCGATCGGCAGCCTGGTGGTCCCGCTGGTGCTCGGCCACGACGAGGGGTGGCCGGTGTGGTGCTGGGCGCTGCTCGGCCTGAGCGTCGCGCTGTTCGCGGCGTTCGTCGTGGTCGAGCGCGGCCTCGCCCGCTCCGGCGGTCACCCGCTGATCCACGGTCGCGTCCTGGAGGCCCCCGGCCTGGTCCGCGCGGCGGCGGCGGTCTTCCTGGTGATGACGGGCGTCGCCGGCTTCTCCTTCGCGCTGGCGATGCACCTCCAGGCCGGTCTCGGCGCGAGTGCGCTCCGCAGCGGCCTGACAGTCGCCCCGACGATGGTGGGCTTCGGCGCGGCCGGCCTGTGGTGGCAGCGCCTGCCGCAGCGCCTGCACGGCCGGCTCCCCTTCTACGCCCTGGCGACCGGCGCCCTGGGCTTCGCGGCAGTGGCCCTGCTGGCCCGTGACGGCGCCGCGGTCTCCTGGGCGGAGCGCGCGGCCCTGCTGGCCATCGGCCTGGCGGGCGGGTGCGCCTACAGCCCCCTCTTCGCCCGCGCGCTCGGGCGCGTCGAGCCGGAGCACGCGGCGGACGCGAGCGGCGTCATGGTGACCGTCCTTCAGCTCGGCCAGGTCGTGGGCGTCGCCGCGCTCGGCACCCTCTTCCTCTCCCGCGTCTCGTACCCGACCACGACGCCGGCGGCGTCGGGCGCGGCCCTGGCCCTGACGCTCGGCGCGGTCGCCGCGCTGATGCTGGGCGCGGCCGTGCTGGTCAGGCCGGTGCGGGGCGCTTCGCGCTGACGGAAACGGATTGGTGGGCGGCCTCGTGGAACGTGTACAGTTAGGGACGTCGCCGCGAGGCGCACGGGGCTGTAGCTCAGTTGGTAGAGCGCTTGCATGGCATGCAAGAGGTCCGGGGTTCAATTCCCCGTAGCTCCACAGTGCGGTTCCTGAGGGCCGGTATCCGAAACGGGTACCGGCCCTCAGGCGTTTCGTTGCACCGACTCAGGCGGCTCAGCCGCCAGGGGCGCGAGGAACTGCGCGCCAGGCCACCCAGGCAGGTGACTCGCCGAACGGGCAGGGCCATCCGCACGCCGGTGGTTCCTCGCGCAGTTCCTCGCGCCCCTGAGGGCTACGCCCTCCGCAGGCGCAGGGCGAGGGCCGGGCAGCCGGTGACGGCCTTGCGGGCCTGGGTCTGCTGCCAGGGGGCCAAGGGGGCGTCCGTCCGCAGGACGGGGTAGCCGTGGGTGTCCAGGGTGAGCAGGTCCGGGGCGAGGGACGCGCACAGGCCGTGGGCGTCGCAGCGGGACCAGTCGAGGGTGAGGTGCGCGCCGTCCGGGACCGGAAGGGGCAGCGTCGCGCCCGCTGGGCGGCCGCAGCCGCCTTCGCGCTCGTGCGCGGCGACGTCGGTCGCGAACGTGGTCAGCCCGGAGAGGACGAAGCGGGCCGTGCCGTCGGGGTGGGCGCAGGCGCCTCGGCCACGGCCGCGCGTCGCCGCCTGCCGTACGTCCTCCGCCGAGCCGTTCCCGCGCGTCAGCGCGTCCAGCGCTGTCGCGGTCTCCGGCAGGCCCCGCCGGCACGGGCCGCACTGGCCGGTGGACTCGCCCGCCAACCACCCCGTGACGCGCGTCAGCTCGCTGAGCGCGCAGACGCCGTCCGGCAGGGCCAGGACGCTGGCGGCGCCGAGCACGCCCCCGGCGGCGGTGAGGCCCGCGCGCGAGAGGGCGACCCGCTCGGCAGCCTCGGGCCGCAGCCACGCGCCGTGGTATCCGCCGACGAGGACGCCCGCGCCCGGCTCCACGCCGCAGGTGTCCAGCAGGACACCGAGCGGTGCCCCGGCCGGGACCTCGACCACGACGGGTGCCCGCCCGCCCGCGCGGTTCACCGTGACCAGCACGGTGCCGGGTTCCTCCGGCGTGCCGACGACGGCGTAGCCGTCCGCGCCGAGCCGGACCAGGAGGGCGAGCTGCGCCCACGTCTCGGCGTTGCAGAGCAGCGTCGGTCGTCCGCCCACGCCGCCGCGTCCGCCCTCGGCGGCTCGCGCGGGCTGGGTCGGCGGGAGCGACGCGTGCCCGTTGACGGCGCGGACCAGCGCGCCGGACTCGCCGGAGACGAAGCGCTCCGGCACGCAGACCACCCGCATGGGCACGCTGTCACGGCGGGCCCTGGCCCGCTCGTCCAGGGCGGCGGGGACGGAGAGCTCGCCCTGGCCTCCGGCGGCGACGGCGACGACGACCTCCGCCGCGCCGAACGCGGCGGCGGCGAGGGAGACACCGTCCAGCACGAGGTGCGGGGTGCGGGTCAGCAGGGTCGCGTCCTTGACGCTCGGCGGCTCGCCTTCGGTGCCGTTCACCACCAGCACCGGCGCCCGGCCGCTGCGCTGTGCGGCGGCGAGGGCGGCCTGCGCCTTGCGGGCGAACGGGAAGGCGGCGCCGCCGCGGCCGCGCAGGTCCACCCGCTCCGCGAGGGCGAGCAGGGAGTCCTGCGCGGCACGCGGCAGCGGCCCGTGGGTCCGTGCATGGGCCGCGAGGTCCAGCCGTTCCCACCGGTCCAGCCCGGCGCTGAGCCGGGCGGGCCCGAGCCGCCGCACCTCGCTCACCACGAGCCCGCCGCTCATACCCCGACCCCTCCGGCCGTCGGCGCGTCCCAGGTGAGCGGGCCCCATTCGCCTGATCCCCAGTCAACTCCGGGGTCGGCCACCGGTGGGGCCGGCTGCGCCCAGCCGGAGCCGCCGGCGGCGGCCGGGTACGTCGGGTCCGGCGTCGTCGCGTGCGGGTGGGTGCCGCCCTCGGTGGCCCACGGTGTGGGGGGCGCGGCTGCCCAGCCGTACGGTCCCCCGGCGTACCCCTGGCCGCCGGGGGAGACACCGGGGCCCTGCCACGGACCGTGGCCCGGGGGAAAGGCGGCCGTGGCGTGCGCCTGCGGATGCGCCCATGACGGCGCGGCGCCGGCCGGGGTGGAGACGCCGGGTGCGGGGCGGCGGCTGTGGCGTCCGGTGCGGTGGGGATCGTGCGACGCCACGCGCGCCGGGTCGGCGGCTGTCGCATGGGTGAAGGGCTCGTGACGGGGACGGGTGTGGTGAGGGAGGCCGTGCACCGGCACGCCGTTCGGCGGGGTGTCCGCCAGGCGCGGATGCTCCCGCGGTCGCTCCGGGCCGCCCCCGGCGGCGGTCGCGCCGTACAGCGCGCCCGCGTCGGGGCCGTGGACGCTCGCGCCGTGCGCCGTGTTCGCGTGGTGCCTGACGCCCGCGCCGCGCGCCGCGCCGGGCGTCGCGGCGGCGTACGCGTACGCGTCGTGGACTGTGCTCGCGCCGTGCCTCGCACCCGGGCCGTACATGGCGCCCGCGTCGGCGCCGGGCGCCGCGCCGGGGCTCGCGGCCGCGTACGCGTCGCGGACTGCGCTCGCCCCGGGCCCCGCGCCCGCCCCCGCGCGGGGTGCGTGACTGGCGTACGGGACGGCCTGGTGTTCGCGTGAGAGCGCGGCGAGCTCCGCGAGCGCGACGCGCGACGGACGGCGGGGCCGGTAGGCCCGGAGGCGGGTGGCCTCGGGACGGCGGTCGAGCAGGCCGAGCCCGCGGACGAGGAGGGCCAGCGCGACCAGCGCGCCGCAGACGCCGTAGCTCCACAGGACCCAGACGGCCGCCGCGCGGCCGGCGGTGAGGCCGTGGGCGAGGGCGATCGGCCAGCACGCGTACGCGGAGGCGTGCAGCACCCGCCACAGGCCAGGACGGCGCGCGTCGGCGAAGCGTCCGCGCACCGCGCCCGTCGCGGCCGCGAGGACGAGCAGGTCGGCGGCCAGCGTGCCGAGGCCGACGGCGAACGTCGCCCCGCCGCCGAAGGGCAGCAGCGCGGCCAGTGGGCTCGCGTCCCGCTCGGCGATCTTCACGCCGATGTGGGTGGCGAGGAACCCGACGGCCGCGACCGAGGTCGCGCGGTGCACGGACTGCGCGGCCACGCGCAGTCGGGGGGTGAGCACCAGCCGGTCCGTCGCGGCCAGGCCGCACAGCACCGCCGCCGTCAGCGACAGCAGGGTGAAGACGCCGGCGAAGTAGTCGAGGAAGGCGAGCAGCCGCTCCGCCGTCCCACTGAGCACCTGCGGGGCGTGGCCCCCGGCCGCGAGGGCGCGGACCGCGGTGGCGCCGACGGTCACGGCGGCGCAGACCGCCAGCAGGAAGAGGGGGAAGGGCACCTGGAACGGTAACCGTCCGCGGCGTGCGCGCCGCTGTCGATGCGTCATCTCTACGGCCTCCGATGTCTCGTGGGCTGTGATGTGCCCGTGATGCTAGCGAGACCATCGGGCAACAGTGGGATCTCTGACGACTCGTTCGAAAACGTGCACAGTTCCGTCCCGATCGGCACACGACTTACGCACACACGCTCGAACCGAACAACAACCCGAACTGATGAATAATCAGGCAATCATCGGAGCGATCGGCGGTAACCCTGCTCCGAGCCGCCTCCGGCTGCGCATCCTCCCGTCGACCGCGTACCGACATCCGATACGGCGCGCGCGCACGAGAGAGGTGTTCCTTCCATGCGTCCCACCAGGAGGCTCCTGGCCCTGACCGCGTCCCTGCTGTGCGCCGGAGTGACGGCCGCCGCCGCGCTCCCCGGCGGCGCGGCCGCGGCCGACCGGGCCCGACCGGACCGCGTCCCCCTGCCCGGCACCGCGCCCCTGTGGACCGCCGAGCAGCCCGACCAGGGCGTGGTGCCCGGCACGTCCCGGGTCGAGGCCCGCGTCTACCTCGCCGGCCGGGCGGGCCGCGCGCTCGCCGCCGAGGCCAGGGCCGTCTCCGATCCGCACTCCAGCCACTACCGGCACTTCCTGACGCCCGAGCAGATCCGCACGCGCTTCGCCCCGTCCCAGGCGCAGGTCGACGCGGTCACGGCCTGGCTGACCGGGGCCGGGTTCCGGGTCGTCGGCGGCAACAGCCACTACCTCACCGTCCAGGGCGACGCCACCGCCGCGACCCGCGCGTTCGGCGCCCACCTGCACGCCTACCGCAAGGCCGGCCACGTCTACACCGCGCCCGACGGGTTGACCAGCGTCCCGTCCGCCGTCGCCGCCGACGTCCTCTCCGTCACCGGCCTCGACTCCGCGCCGCACCAGGCCCACCACGACGACACCCTGCCGGGGCCCGCCAACGCCTTCGTCAACGCGCCCCCGATGTCCGACTACTACGGGCAGCAGTCGGCCTCCACCCTGCCGCAGGCCTACGGCCGGGTGATGCCGTACGTGGTCAAGGGCTACACCGGCCAGCAGCTGCGCACCGCCTACGGCGCGGCCGCGACCGGCCTCACCGGCGCGGGCGTCAAGATCGCCGTCGTCGACGCCTACGACTCGCCGACCCTGGTCAGCGATCTGACCCAGTACGCGACCGCGCACGGCGACGCCGCCTACGCGCCCGGCCAGCTGACCCGCGTCGACGCGGCGACCTGGACCCACACCGCGGACCCGTCCGCCGTCGCCCCGGACGGCTGCGGCGCCTCGGGCTGGTACGGCGAGCAGACGCTCGACCTGGAGGCCGTCCACGCGATGGCCCCGGCCGCGAACCTCACCTACCTCGGTGCGGCCTCCTGCGGCGACGCCGACCTGGTCGACGCGCTCAACAAGGTCAACGACAGCCACCTCGCGGACATCGTCAGCGACAGCTGGGGCGAGCCGGAACTGGGCAGCGACCCCGCGATGGACCCGGTCTACGACAAGATCTTCATGACCGGCGCGGCGGAGGGCATCGGCTACTACTTCTCCAGCGGGGACGGCGGCGACGAGAAGGCCGCGACCGGGGCGAAGCAGACCGACATGCCGGCGTCCCTGCCGTGGGTGACGGCAGTCGGCGGCACGTCCCTGGCCGTCGGCGCGAACTGCCAGTACCTCTTCGAGACCGGCTGGGGCACGGACAAGGCGCTGCTCTCGTCCTCCGGTACCTCCTGGGCCTCCCTGCCCGGCGGGTTCGTGGCCGGCGCGGGCGGCGGCACGAGCTCGCGCGTCGCGCAGCCGTCGTGGCAGAAGCCGGTCGTCCCGAACTCGCTCGCCCTCGTCTCGGGCAGCGCGCACCGGGTGGTGCCGGACATCGCGGCGGTCGCGGACTCCAGCACCGGGTTCCTGATGGGCCAGACGCAGACCTTCCCGGACGGGACGACGAAGTACAGCGAGTACCGCATCGGCGGGACGAGCCTCGCCTCCCCGGTGATCGCGGGCATCCAGGCTCTCGCCCAGCAGGAGGCCGGCGGCCCGCTCGGGTTCGCCAACCCGGCGATCTACGACCGGTACGGCACGCAGGCCTTCCACGACGTCACCGACAACCCGTACGGCAAGAAGGTCTCGCTGGCCGAGGTCCGCCTGGACTTCCGCAACAGCGTCGACGCGACGGCGGGCACCGTCGTCTCGCTGCGCACGCTCGGCCGCGACTCGTCGCTGCACGCGACGCAGGGCTACGACGACGTGACCGGCGTCGGCAGCCCGTCCGCGGACTACGTCCCCTCCTACGGCCCCCGCGGCGGCGCACCCGCCAAGGCCCGCTAGGGCCTTCAGGGGCGCGGGGCTCTGCCCGACGAACTGCCTGCGCGAGCAACCCACCCAAGGCGGATGGCCCTGTCCGCTCGGGATCCCAAGGCCGTGGGGGCCCGGCCGAAGGCTGGGGGATTGTCGCGCACGCAGTTCATCGAGCAGGGCCTCGCGCCCCTGAGGGGTGCAACCGCTGCGGAAGCCCAGAGTGACCGCCTGCTACCCTTGCGCCATGCGAACTGCGCGCCTGCTCCTTAGCCGGCCGCGCTGACAAGGACCGGCCCGCTCGAAACGACGTTGGCCGGAGTCAGCGTGGCGACCCCTCATGGACGAGGGGTTTTTTCGTTTTCCGGCGTCAACACACCCTTCCGAGCTGGCACCCCTGGAGTCTGAGGACGATGAGCGAGAGCACCTCCGAGGCGGCTGCGGCCGCTCCGTACCGGTACACCCACGCCCTGGCGGCGCAGATCGAGGCCCGTTGGCAGGACCGCTGGGAGAAGGACGGCGTCTTCGCCGCCCCGAACCCGGTCGGGCCGCTGGCCGAGGCCGGCGACAGCGGCGCAGCCTCGAAGCCGCACGCGTTCATCATGGACATGTTCCCGTACCCGTCCGGCGCCGGCCTGCACGTGGGGCACCCGCTGGGGTACATCGCGACCGACGTGTACGCCCGTCACCTGCGGATGACCGGCCACAACGTGCTGCACACCATGGGCTTCGACGCCTTCGGCCTGCCGGCCGAGCAGTACGCGGTGCAGACCGGCACCCACCCGCGGGTGACCACCGAGGCGAACATCGCCAAGTACCGGGAGCAGCTGCGCAGCCTGGGCCTGGGCCACGATCTGCGGCGCTCGATCTCCACGATCGACCCGTCGTACTACAAGTGGACCCAGTGGATCTTCCTGCAGATCTTCAACTCCTGGTACGACCCCGAGGTCCAGGCCGCCCGCCCGATCGCCGAGCTGGTCGGGAAGTTCGCCTCGGGCGCCAAGCAGACGCCGGACGGCCGCGCCTGGTCCGCGTTGACCCCGGCCGAGCGGGACGAGCTGCTGGGCGAGTACCGCCTGGCCTTCGTCAAGCAGGCCCCGGTCAACTGGTGCCCGGGTCTGGGCACCGTGCTGGCCAACGAGGAGGTCACCGCAGACGGCCGCTCCGAGCGCGGCAACTTCCCCGTCTTCAAGGCCAACCTGCGCCAGTGGATGATGCGGATCACCGCCTACGCGGACCGCCTGATCGACGACCTGGACCTGCTGGACTGGCCCGAGGCCATCAAGCTGCAGCAGCGCAACTGGATCGGCCGCTCCGAGGGCGCCAAGGTCGACTTCAAGGTGCACACCACCGAGGGCGACGCCGCCGAGGCCGCCATCACCGTGTTCACCACCCGTCCGGACACGCTGTTCGGCGCCACCTACATGGTGCTGGCGCCCGAGCACGAGCTGGTCGACTCGATCGTCCCGGCCGCCTGGCCGTCCGCCGAGGGTGAGCTGCCGGCCGAGTGGACCGGCGGCCACGCCACGCCCACCGAGGCCGTCGACGCCTACCGCCGCCAGGCCGCCGCCAAGTCGGACGTCGAGCGCCAGGCCGACGCCAAGACCAAGACCGGTGTCTTCACCGGCGCCTACGCGGTCAACCCGGTCAGCGGCGAGCTGGTGCCGGTCTTCATCGCCGACTACGTGCTGATGGGCTACGGCACCGGCGCGATCATGGCCGTCCCGGCGCACGACACCCGCGACTTCGCCTTCGCGCGCGCGTTCCAGCTGCCGATGCGCTGCGTCGTCCAGCCGAGCGACGACCGCGGCACCGACCCGTCGACGTGGGACGACTCGTTCGACTCCTACGACGCCGCCATCGTCAACTCGGCCAACGACTTCGTCTCGCTGGACGGCCTGGGCGTCGTCGACGCCAAGAAGACCATCACCGACTGGCTGGCCAGCCAGGGCATCGGCGAGGGCACCGTCAACTACAAGCTGCGCGACTGGCTGTTCAGCCGTCAGCGGTACTGGGGCGAGCCGTTCCCGATCGTCTACGACGAGGACGGCGTCGCGCACCCGCTGCCGGCCTCGATGCTGCCGGTCGAGCTGCCCGAGATCGAGGACTACTCGCCGCGCACCTTCGACCCGGACGACGCGGACACCTCGCCCGAGACGCCGCTGTCGCGCGCCGAGGACTGGGTCTCCGTCACCCTGGACCTGGGCGACGGGCCCAAGCAGTACCGCCGCGAGACCAACACCATGCCCAACTGGGCCGGTTCGTGCTGGTACGAGCTGCGCTACGTGGACCCGGACGACGACACCGAGGTCGTCAACCCGGTCAACGAGGCCTACTGGATGGGCCCGACCGAGGAGAAGAAGGCCGGCGGCGTCGACCTGTACGTCGGCGGCGCCGAGCACGCCGTGCTGCACCTGCTGTACGCGCGCTTCTGGCACAAGGTGCTGTTCGACCTGGGCCACGTCAGCTCCTGCGAGCCGTTCCACAAGCTGTTCAACCAGGGCATGATCCAGGCCTACGTCTACCGCGACGAGCGCGGCTTCCCGGTCCCGGCCGCGGAGACCGAGGAGCGCGACGGCGTCTGGTACTTCGAGGGCAAGCCCGTCAGCCGTGAGATCGGCAAGATCGGCAAGTCGCTGAAGAACGTGGTGGCGCCGGAGGAGGTCACCGGCGAGTACAGCGTGGACACGCTGCGCCTGTACGAGATGGCGATGGGCCCGCTGGACGTCTCCCGTCCGTGGGACACCCGCGCGGTCGTCGGTTCGTTCCGCTTCCTGCAGCGTCTGTGGCGCACCGTCGTCGACGAGGAGACCGGCGAGGTCGTCGTCTCCGACGAGACGCCGGACGAGGAGACGCTGCGCGCGCTGAACAAGGCGATCGACGGCGTCCGTACCGACATGCTGAACCTGCGGTTCAACACGGCGGTCGCCAAGGCCACCGAGCTGAACAACTTCCTGGTCAAGCGCGGTTCCACGCCGCGTGTGGTCGCGGAGCAGGCGGTGCTGCTGGTCGCCCCGCTGGCCCCGCACATCGCCGAGGAGCTGTGGGAGAAGCTGGGCCACGAGGACTCGCTGGTCCACGCCCAGCTGCCCGAGGCCGACCCGGCCTACCTGGTCGAGGACTCGGTCACCTGCGTCGTGCAGATCAAGGGCAAGGTCAAGGCCCGCCTGGAGGTGCCGCCGGCCATCGGTGACGCCGAGCTGGAGACGCTGGCCCTGGCCGACCCGGCGGTCGTGGCCGCGCTGGGCGGCGCCGAGGTGCGCAAGGTCGTCGTCCGCGCGCCCAAGCTGGTCAACATCGTCATCTGAGCCGGTCGACGCCGTTGGCAAACTGATACCGGAAGGGACGGCTCCGCCTGTCCCTTCCGGTCTTCCGGCGGGTAACCTCCAGGCCATGTCCGTCGCCATCCTCACCGACTCCACCGCGTACCTTCCGGCGGAGGCGGTGGTCCGCCACGGGATCTCCGTCGTCCCGCTCAGCGTGGTCGTCGGCGACGAGGCCCTCGCCGAGGGCACCGAGATCTCCCCGGCCGAGGTCGCCGCCGCGCTCCAGCGCAGGGCGCCGGTCACCACCTCCCGCCCGAGCCCCGAGGCCTTCGCCCAGGCGTACCGGGCGGCCGCCGAGGCGGGCGCGAGCGAGGTCGTCTCGCTGCACCTGTCCGCCGCCCTCTCCGGCACCTACGAGGCCGCGCTGCTCGCCGCAGAGGAGGCGCCGCTGCCCGTCCGGGTCGTCGACACCCGGATGGTCGGCATGGCGCTGGGCTACTGCGTCCTCGCCGCCGCCGAGGCCGCTCACGACGGTGGCAGCGCCGACCAGGCCGTCGAGGCCGCGATGGCCAGGGCCAAGGGCACGGCCGGCCTCTTCTACGTCGACACGCTCGAGTACCTGCGCCGCGGCGGGCGGATCGGCGCCGCGCAGGCCATGGTCGGCTCCGCGCTCGCGGTCAAGCCGCTGCTGCACCTGGCCGACGGGCAGATCCGGCCGCTGGAGAAGGTCCGCACCTCCAGCCGTGCGATCGCCCGCCTGGAGGAGCTGGCCGTCGCCCACGCCGGCGCCGACGAGGTCGACCTGGCGGTCCACCACCTTGCCGCGCCGGACCGGGCCGAGGCCCTCGCCGCCCGGCTGCGCGAGCAGGTGCCGCACCTGGGCGAGCTGGTCGTCTCCGAGGTCGGCGCGGTCATCGGCGCGCACGTGGGCCCGGGGCTGCTGGCCGTCGTGGTCTCGCCGCGCTGAGCTTCCGCAGCGGTCCGTGCACGACGTGGATTGACCTGCGCAGGCGTGGGCATCCTCCGAGCATCAGGCGCACCAGGGGCACCGGGAGGAGAACGCCATGGCCCACGCCTGCCCCAACTGCGGTATGGCCGAACAGGTCGTCAAACTCGATCACTACTACCTGGCCCTGCCCGACGGCAACGGGCTCAAGTCGTCGTTCGCGCCGCCTGCGACGCGCGCGGCGAGCTACGGCGCGCCGCTGGCCGTGGCGGCCGTCGGGGCCTTCTTCGTCATCGACGGTTCCGCGGTGCTCGGCCTGCTGCTCCTGCTGGTCGCCGGAGTGCTCGGGATGGTCGTCTCGCGCGGCGTCGACGAGGCGCGCCGCGCCCGCGCCTACTGGGAGCGGCAGATGTTCTGCCGTCACTGCGCCATCCGGTTCGTCCCGGAGGACGGCGCGTCGTAACCCGTGCGGGTGAACCTGTTTTCCACAGGGGCGGGTTGTCCACAGACCGTCAGTACGTCCGGGACGTCTGTGCGTGCGGGCTCCTAACGTCGGCCCCATGCGAACCGCCTTGACCCCTGCGGCCCGGGCCCGTCGCGAGGCGACGACGGCTCTGGTGCGCCACCGCGTCGACACCCTCTTCGGCCCGCAGGGCCGGGCCCAGAGCCTGGCCCTGCCGACCGCAGCGCCGCCCTCCGTTCCGCCCTCCGTCCCTTCCGTTCCCTCTGCGCCGGTGCCGCTGCCGGAGGTGACGGCCGTGCTCCCACCTGCCGCTCCCGATCCGCCGCGGGCCCGTCCGCCGCTCGCCTCCTCGCTCGCGCTCGCGCTGAAGGAACGGTGGGAGCTGGACCGCAAGGCCCTGCTCGGGCTCGCCGTCCTGCTCGTGCTCGCGCTCGGGTACGGCATCCAGCACTTCTGGGCGGGCCGCCCGGAGCCCGTCGCCGTCCCCGCCCCGGCCGTGGAGGGGACGGTCGGGGCAGGGGTCACCTCCTCGCCCACGCCGGGGCAGGGCGTCCCGGTGGCGGGCAGCACCGCCATCGCCGCGCTGGTCGTCGACGTCTCCGGCAAGGTCCGCAGTCCCGGGTTGCGCACGCTTCCGCCCGGCTCGCGCGTCCAGGACGCCCTCAACGCGGCGGGCGGCCCGCTCCCCGGCACCGACCTCACCGGCCTCAACCTCGCCCGCAAGGTCAACGACGGCGAGGAGATCATCGTCTCCGGCTCACCCCCGCCCCCGGGCGCGGCGCACGCCTCCGGCCCGCTCAGCCTCAACGCCGCCACCGAGGCCCAGCTCGACGCCCTCCCGGGCATCGGCCCGGTCCTGGCCCAGCGCATCATCCAGTTCCGTCAGCAGCACGGCGGCTTCCAGTCGGTCGACCAACTCCGCCAGGTCCCGGGCTTCGGCGACCGCCGCCTGTCCGACCTCCGCTCCCAGCTCCGCCCATGAGCGCAGGCGAGGAGGAGTCCCCGGCCCGGCGTCCTGACGGCCCGTCGGCCGCCCCGGGCGCGCTCGCGGACGAGGGGGTGGCGCCGTCGTTCGAGCCGCCGCCTGCGGCGGCTCCGCCGCAGGCGCTCCCGGCGACCGCTGCGCCGCAGGCGCTCCCGGCAGCCGCCGCGCCGCAGGCGCTCGCGGCGACCGCTGCGCCGGAGGCGCTCGCGGCTTCGGTCGGCGGCCTGCCTCCGGCGGAGCCGGTCCGTGTTCCGTCGGATCCGGGTGCGTCTCCGGCAGGCGCTGTGTTCGGGGCCGTTCCGGCGGTCGCTGCGCCGGAGGGGCTCGCGGTTTCGGTCGGTGGCCTGTCTCCGGCGGAGCCGGTCCGTGTTCCGTCGGATCCGGGTGCGTCTCCGGCAGCCGCTACCTCCGCCGCAGGGCGCGGGGTGGGGCGGCGGGCCGGGGAGGGGCCCCGGGCGGCGGAGGAGCGGCCGCTCGATGTGAGGCTGGTCGGGCCGGCCGTGGTCGTCTGGGGGCTCACGGCGGTGCTGTTGCCGCTGCGTGGGGGGCATACCGGGTGGGTGCTCGGGGGCGCCGGGGTGGCCGGGGTGCTCGGGCTGGCGTTGCTGCTCGGCCGGGTGCGGCCGCGGCTGCTCGCCGCGTTGCTGCTCAGCGCGGCCGCCGCCGCGTGCAGTACCGGGCTGGCCGGGGCCGCCCTGGCACGCGGTCCCGTGCCCGAGCTGGCGCATTCCGGCCGGGCGGCCGAGCTGCGGGTGACCGTGGCAACCGATCCACAGCGCCGCCCCGCCGACGGGAACGTCGTCCTGCGGGCCGTCGTCGACGCCGTCGCAGGCGCCCTCACCCGCACGCCCGTCCGCCTGGTCGTACGCGGACCGGCGTCAGCGGCCTGGCTTCGGCTGCTGCCCTCGACGCAGGTCGTCCTCACCGCCCGCGCCCGGCCCGTCCCGCCCGACGGGCCACCCGACATCGCGGCCACCCTGTTGACGGCCGATCAGCCCCGCGTCCTCGTCGGCCCGGACCTCCCGCAGCGTGCGGCAGGCGCGCTCCGCGCGGGGCTGCGGCAGGCGGTCGCACCCCTGCCGGAGGACGAACGGGCCCTGTTGCCCGGCCTCGTCGACGGCGACACCAGCGCGATGACGCCCGACCTGGACGAGGCCTTCCTCGCCACCGACCTCACCCACCTCACCGCCGTCAGCGGCTCCAACCTGTCGATCATGATGGTGCTGCTGATCGGCCGCGCCTCCCGCGCCCGCACCCCCGAACGCGGCGGGCTTGCCGCCCGGCTGGGGCTTCCGCTGCGTGGCGCCGCGTTCGCGGGCGCGCTGCTGACGGTCGCGTTCGTGGTCCTGTGCCGGCCCGAACCGAGCGTCCTGCGGGCCGCCGCGACCGGCCTGGTGATGCTCCTCGGCCTCGCCACCGGCCGCCGCGGCAGCCCGCTGCCGGCCCTCGCGGGCGCGACCTTGGTGCTCATCCTGGCCGACCCGGCACTGGCCCGCTCCTACGGGTTCGCCCTCTCCGCCCTGGCCACCGCCGGGCTCGTCACGGTGGGCCCGCGCTGGGCCGAGGCGCTGCGCGCCCACGGCTGCCCGCCACGCCTGGCCGAGCCGCTCGCGGCCGCCGCGGCCGCGCAGGCGTGGTGCGGTCCGCTGCTGGTGCTGCGCTCGGGGCGGCTCTCCCTCGTTGCCGTCCCGTGCAACCTGCTCGCCGAGCTGTGCGTCGCGCCCGCGACGGTCCTCGGCTTCGCCGCCCTCGCCGTCGCGCCCGTCTGGCTGACCGGCGCACGATGGGTCGCCCGGGTCGCCGCGGTGCCGGTCTGGGCGCTGATCCAGGTCGCCCGCCTGGGCGCGGCACTGCCCGGAGCCGAGACCGACTGGCCCGTCGGCTGGGTCGGCGCGGCGCTGCTGATCGCGGTCACCTGCGCGCTGGTCGCGGCGGCCGCGCTGCTGCGCCGCCCGCTGACCGCGGCGTTCCTGACGCTCTGCCTGCTGCTGGTGCTGCTCCGGCCACCCCCGCTGACCCGGCTGGCCACCGGCTGGCCCCCGTCCGGCTGGCGGCTCGTCGCCTGCGACGTGGGTCAGGGGGACGCCCTGGTGCTCTCCCCGGGTGGGGATCCGGGGACAGCCGTCGTGGTCGACGCCGGGCCCGACCCGCACGCCGTCGACGGCTGCCTGCGGGCCCTCGGTGTCGCCGTGATCCCGTTGGTGATCCTGACCCACGACCACGCCGACCACGTCGAGGGCCTGCCCGGTGTGCTGCACGACCGCCGCGTCGGCGCGGTGGAGACCACGACGGTGGACGAGCCGCCCGCCGAGTACGCCAGGGTCCGCCGCTGGACCGCCGAGGCGGGCGTCCCGCTGATCCGCGCGGTGCGCGGCGAACGGCGTGCGCTCGGGGCGCTGTGGTGGGAGGTGCTGTGGCCGCCCTCCGCAGCAACCGGTGAGGCCGTCCCGGCGGGCCCGAACAACGCCTCGGTCGCGCTCCTGGTCACTCTTCCGGGCCTGCGGATCGCACTGCTGGGCGATCTGGAGCCACCGGCCCAGCAGCGGCTCCTGGCCGCCCTGGCCGAGGCCCCGGGCGGCGTGCCCGGCGTGGACGTGCTCAAGGTCGCCCACCACGGCTCGGCCAAGCAGGACCCGGCGCTGATCGGGGCGCTCCACCCGCGCCTGGCCCTGCTCTCCGTGGGCCGGGACAACCGCTACGGCCATCCGGCCGCGACCACGCTGCGGCTCCTGCGGGTGCTCGGCACCACCGTCGTGCGCACCGACCAGCAGGGCGACCTCGCGGTCCTGCTCGTCAACGGTGCCCTCGCCGTCGCGGTGCGCGGAGGGTAGCCGATAATGGCCAGGTGACCACGACGAGTGACCAGATCGACCATTACGTGCTCGTAGTCCCTGACCGGGACGCGGCCGAGGAGCTGGCGGCACGCCTCACCGCTGCCCACCCCGGCCTTCCTCAGCCGGAACTCCACCGCGAGGCGCTCGCGGGCGAGGACGACGCCGAGGACGCCCAGTGGCTCGTGGTCCTGGACCCGCCCCTGCCGATCACGCTCTCGGTCGCGGACCTCCAGGACCTCGTCGCCGAGTTCGACGGCTGGTTGGAGGACTTCTAGCGCCCAGGGGGGCCGGCTGTCCGCGCCCCGTTGTGATCATGTCACTCGCGTGTAACAGGCGGATTCGGGCGCAACCGGGCGGGAACGGGCGCCGTCCTCGCGTGGGATGGCACGCACGAGACGTGCCGCGTTCCCGAGGGGGGTACCTCGATGACCGTTTCCACGCGCACGTTCCGCGCCGGCGCCGCTGCCGTGCTGCTGTCCACCGCCTGCCTGGCGCTGACCGCGTGTCAGGGAGCGGCGGCCGCGGCTGGGACCGCCGTGTCGCCCGCCGCCACGCAGTCCGCGCCGGTGGTCTACCCGACGGAGGCGCCCACCGGCGGCACGACGCCCGCGGCGGCGCCGAGCACGACCACCGCCACCGGTGCCGGAACCGTGCCCGTGGACCTCGTCCGTTGTGCGATCGCGGACGTGACCGCCGCGCCTGCCGAGCCGCAGCCCTCGAATGCCGCCACCTCGACCTTCGACGAGGACGTCAAGCTGACCAACAGCGGTCACAGCGCCTGCGAGCTCAAGGGCTTTCCGACCGTGGCCGTGGCCGGTGAGGGCGATCCCACGCGCAACCGGCCGCTGAAGGTCACCGCGCGCGGCGCCGCGCACGCGATACGCCTGGCCCCGGGCCAGAGTGCCTGGTTGCGCCTGAGCTTCCGTGTGGTCATGGGCGAGGCGGACGGCTACTGCGCCTCCGGCGCCACCCCCACCTCCGCCCCGACCCTGGTCGTCGGGCTGGGCAACGGAGGCCTGCAGATCGAGTCGGCGAACGGCGGCTTCGCCGAGTGCGACGACGTCGTCTGGGCCTCGTCCTTCCAGACCTCCCACCCGTGACGGGCCCGCACCCGTGACGGGCCGCACCTGTGACGGGCCGCACCTGTGACGGGCCGCACCTGTGACGGGCCCGCACCCGTGACGGGCCGCACCTGTGACGGGCCGCACCTGTGACGGGCCGCACCTGTGACGGGCCCGCAGCGGTGACGGGCCTGTGCCTGTGACGGGCCCGCACCGATGACGGACCTGTGCCTGTGACGGCCGCGCACGTGTGACATCGGGGCCCGCTGTCGGTCGGTCCGGATAGGGTGGTCGGCGATGGCCAGGAAACCCTCCGAAGATCTGCTCTCCCCGCTGACCCTGATCGTCGGGCAGGAGGAGCTGCTGCTCGACCGCGCCGTCGCGCAGACGGTCGCCGCCGCCCGCGCGGACGACCCCGACACCGACGTGCGCGATCTCGCGCCCGGCATGTTGCAGCCCGGCATGCTGAGCGAACTGACCAGCCCCTCCCTCTTCTCGGAGCGGAAGGTCATCGTCGTGCGCGCCGCGCAGGACGCGGGCGCGGACGTGGTCAAGGAGCTGAAGGCCTACATCGAGGACCCGGCACCGGACGTCCTGCTGTTGCTCGTGCACGCGGGCGGCGCCAAGGGCAAGGCGCTGCTGGAGACCGGAAAGAAGGCGGGCGCGCGCGAGGTCGCCTGCGCCAAGCTGACCAAGCCGGCCGAGAAACTCGCCTTCGTCCGCGCGGAGTTCCGCGCTGCGGGCCGCTCGGCCAGCGAGGACGCCTGCCGGGCCCTGCTGGACGCCGTAGGCGGCGATCTGCGGGAGCTGGCGAGCGCGGCGAGCCAGCTCTCGGCGGACACCGAGGGCACGATCGACGAGACGGTCGTCGCCCGCTACTACACCGGCCGCGCCGAGTCCACGGGCTTCCAGGTCGCCGACCTGGCCGTCACAGGCCGCACCGCCGACGCCCTCGGCCAGCTCCGCTGGGCCCTGGCCGTGGGGGAGAAGCCCACCGGCATCGTCTTCGCCCTCGCCTCCGGCGTCCGCGCGATCGGCCGTGTCGCCACGGCGGACCGCTCGCTGCGCCCGGCGGACCTCGCCCGCGAGCTCGGCATGCCCCCGTGGAAGATCGACCGCGTCCGCCAGCAGATGCGCGGCTGGACGGGCGACGGCGTCGCCACCGCCCTCCGCGCCATCGCCGACGCGGACGCGGCGGTCAAGGGCGGCAGCGGAGACCCGGCGTACGCGCTGGAGCAGTGCGTGGTCGCCGTCTCCCAGGCCGCCCGCGCGCGCTGACCCCAGGGGCGCGGGAACTGCGCGAGAAACCACCCGAGGCGAATGGCCCTGCGTCGTTGAGGACCAACCGCACGTGGGTGGCTTGTCGCACCCCGCGGCGGAGCCGCATGTCGGTTCCGCCCTGCGCCCCCGGGTCGTGCAACTGTCCCGCCGCCAAAACCAGAAAGGTCCTGCCCTCCCCAAAGGGAGTGCAGGACCTTTCCGTCAGCTTCAGCTACTGCAGCCCACCCGCGTGGCGAACGCAGGCCGCGTGGGCTGCTGGGTTGTGCGGCTCGGCCGGGGCGATTGAGAGGGATCGCGGTCCGGCGAGCGTCGATCAAGGGGTTCAGGCGTTGAGCGCGTCAACCTTGGTGGCCAGCGCGGACTTCTTGTTCGCGGCCTGGTTCTTGTGGATGACGCCCTTGCTGACGGCCTTGTCCAGCTCACGGGAGGCGGCGCGGGCCAGCTCCTGGGCCTTCGCGACGTCGCCGGCCTCGATGGCCTCACGGGTCTTGCGGACGGCCGTCTTCAGCGAGGACTTGACAGCCTTGTTGCGCTGACGAGCCTTCTCGTTGGTCTTGATGCGCTTGATCTGGGACTTGATGTTCGCCACGAATGAGCCTCAGTCTGAGTTGATTCTTCTGGGACCGCGTCGGCGCCGGGCCAGGTTAGAGGGCATGGCACAGCACAGACACGAGGGTCAACGATATCAGACCCCGCTCAGGCCACCGACTCGCCGAAGTGTTCGACCAGCGGGAAGGGGTCGTAGAAGTGGTGCAGCAGCTCGCGCCACCGCTCGTACTCGGCCGAGCGGCGGAACCCCTCGGTGTGGTCCTCCAGCGTCTCCCACTCCACCAGCAGCAGGAAGCGCGACGTGCGCCCCGCGTCCACGCAGCGGCGCAGCTCCAGCGAGCGGAAGCCGCGCTGGACGGCGATCAGGGGCCGGGCCTCGGCGAACGCCGCGAGAAAGGCGTCCTCCTGGCCGGGCCGGACGTCGAGCAGTGCGGATTCCATGATCATGGCCCAGGATTCTGCACCAGCGCCGCGCCATGGGACGATAGGAGGGAAGAACTGTGTCCCGGCCGATCAGAAGAACTGGATCCTGCGTGTCAGCCATCCCTGTCAACGTTCCGCAGCCGAGCAAGACCGATCCGGCGCTGATCCGCAACTTCTGCATCATCGCCCACATCGACCACGGCAAGTCCACGCTGGCCGACCGGATGCTGCAGATCACCGGCGTGGTCGACCCGCGGCAGATGCGCGCCCAGTACCTGGACCGGATGGACATCGAGCGCGAGCGCGGTATCACCATCAAGTCGCAGGCCGTGCGTCTGCCCTGGGCACCGCTCACCGGTGCCGGCGTGGGCACCACGCACATCCTGAACATGATCGACACCCCGGGCCACGTGGACTTCACCTATGAGGTCTCCCGTTCGCTGGCGGCCTGCGAGGGCACCCTCCTCGTGGTCGACGCCGCGCAGGGCATCGAGGCGCAGACCCTCGCCAACCTGTACCTGGCGCTGGAGAACGACCTCACGATCATCCCGGTGCTGAACAAGATCGACCTCCCGGCCGCGCAGCCGGAGAAGTACGCGGAGGAGATCGCCCGGATCATCGGCTGCGAGCCCACCGACGTGCTGCGCGCCTCGGCCAAGACCGGCCTCGGCGTCGAGGACATCCTGGACGCGGTCGTCGAGAAGGTCCCGGCCCCGGTCGGCGTCAAGGACGCCCCCGCCCGCGCGATGATCTTCGACTCGGTCTACGACGCCTACCGCGGCGTGGTCACCTACGTCCGTGTCATCGACGGCCAGCTCAACAAGCGTGAGCGCATCGCGATGATGTCCACCGGCGCCACCCACGAGCTGCTGGAGATCGGCGTCATCTCGCCGGAGCCCAAGGTGGCCGACGGCCTCGGCGTCGGCGAGGTGGGCTACCTGATCACCGGCGTGAAGGACGTCCGCCAGTCCCGCGTCGGTGACACGATCACCTCGATGCACAAGGGCGCCACCGAGGCGCTGGGTGGCTACAAGGACCCGAAGCCGATGGTCTTCTCGGGCCTGTACCCGCTGGACGGCTCGGACTACCCGCTGCTGCGCGACGCGCTGGACAAGCTGCGCCTGAACGACGCCGCGCTGGTCTACGAGCCGGAGACCTCGGTCGCCCTCGGCTTCGGCTACCGCTGTGGCTTCCTCGGCCTGCTGCACCTGGAGATCATCCGGGAGCGCCTGGAGCGCGAGTTCAACCTCGACCTGATCTCCACCGCCCCGAACGTGGTCTACCGGGTGGTCATGGAGGACGGCACCGAGCACACCGTCACCAACCCGAGCGAGTTCCCGAGCGGCAAGATCGCCGAGGTGCACGAGCCGATCGTGCGCGGCACGATCCTCGCCCCGAACGAGTTCGTCGGCGCCATCATGGAGCTCTGCCAGAACCGGCGCGGCGTGCTCCAGGGCATGGACTACCTCTCCGAGGACCGCGTCGAGATCCGCTACAACCTGCCGCTCGCGGAGATCGTCTTCGACTTCTTCGACCAGCTGAAGTCCAAGACGCGCGGCTACGCCTCGCTGGACTACGAGCCCATCGGCGAGCAGAGCGCGAACCTGGTCCGGGTGGACATCCTCCTCCAGGGCGAGCAGGTCGACGCGTTCTCCGCGATCGTGCACCGCGACAAGGCCTACGGCTACGGCGTGATGATGGCGGGCAAGCTGCAGAAGCTGATCCCCCGCCAGCAGTTCGAGGTGCCGATCCAGGCCGCGATCGGCTCGCGCGTCATCGCCCGTGAGACCGTCCGCGCGATGCGCAAGGACGTTCTGGCCAAGTGCTACGGCGGTGACATCTCCCGTAAGCGGAAGCTGCTGGAGAAGCAGAAGGAAGGCAAGAAGCGAATGAAGATGGTCGGCCGCGTGGAGGTCCCGCAGGAGGCCTTCATCGCCGCGCTGTCCACCGACGACAACGCCGCCGCCGTGGAGAAGAAGAAGTAGGTGTGATCCGCTAGGAGTTGGGACCCCCACAGGTGAGACCTGTGGGGGTTTCGCCTTTGCCGCACTTGCGTGCGATTGCGGTAATCTCCCGGTGCCGGTGAGGCGGATCGACACCAACGGGGACAGAACATGACGCAGCAACAGGGCGCCGCAGGCGATTACGGCGACCCCAGGACCTTCGGCGCACTCCGCCTCGACCGCCTCGGGGCCAAGCCGCTGCGGCCCACCGATCCGCGCCGCGTGGGCCCGTACGTGGTCGTCGCCGTGCTCGGCGGCGGCGGGATGGGCCGGATCTACCTGGGCCGCGACGCCGATGACGCGACGTCAACCCTGGCCGCCGTCAAGGTGATCCGCCCCGAGTACGCCGACGACGAGGGTTTCCGCAGGCGCTTCGAGCGGGAGTCGGCCGCGCTCGCGCGGGTGCGCGGGGAGCAGGCGGCGGTGCTGCTCGGCAGCGGCTACGACGGCGACCTGCTGTGGATGGCCACCGAGTACATACCCGGCCCGACCCTCTCCGAGGCGGTGGCCGCGTCCGGTCCGCTCGGGGCGGCCGGGGCCTGGCGCCTCGCGCTCGACCTGGCCCAGGCCGTGGCGGCGATGGAGCGGGTCGGGGTGGTCCACCGGGACATCAAGCCGTCCAACGTGATCCTCGGCCCGGCCGGGTGCCGGGTCATCGACTTCGGCATCTCCCAGGCCGCCGACACCAGCGCCATCACCACCACGGGCCAGCAGGTGGGCACCCCCGCCTACATGTCGCCGGAGCAGGTGCGCGGCCAGGCCGTCGCCACCTCGTCGGACCTGTTCGCCCTGGGCTCCGTCCTCGCCTTCGCGGTGACCGGCAACGGTCCCTTCGGGGACGGGACCACGGTCGACGTGCTGCACCGGGTCGCCTTCGAGGAGCCGAAGGAGGAGGTGCTGGCCCGGGTCGAGCAGGTCGACCCGCAGCTGGCGGAGCTCGTCCGCGCCTGCCTCGACAAGACCCCGCAGGCCCGCCCGACCGCGCCCGAGGCGGCCGAGCGGGCGGCGCTGCGCCAGGTCGCGGCGCCGTGGTCGCCGGAGCTGAGCGAGACCGTCATGTCCCGCGTCGAGGTGGCCCGCGCCGTCGGGGCTCTCCCGCTCCCGGCGCTGCAGGCGCCGACGGACCCGGGGACCGTGCTGCTCGGGAACGCGGCCTTCACCCCGAACGGGCAGCCCACGCCGCCGACGGCGCAGGCATCGCTGTACGGGCCCGCCCGGGCCACCCCGCCGACCGTGCCCGTGATGGCGGAGCCGGCACCGGTACTGCCCTCCTACGTCTCAGTGACGCCCGGCCCGGCTCCGGCCCCGGCGACGGAGCGGCGGCGCGGCAACCGCGGCGTCCTGCTGGCTGTCGCGGCGGTCCTCGCCGTGGCCGCGCTCACCGGCACCGCGATCGCCCTGACGGGCGGCGGCAAGCCCGGTGGCGGCTCGCAGACCGTGGCCCAGCAGGGAGGCAGCGGCAGTATGGACGGGGTGCCCGCGAGCCCGGGAGCCTCCGGCGCCGCGGGGCCGTCCACCGGACCGTCCGCGGTGACATCGGGCGCCGCGTCGGCGAACCCGGCGGGTTCCAAGGCGCCGCGGCCCGCGACGTCCGGCACGGCGGGCGCCACCGGGCAGCCGGGCGGCAGCCAGGGTGGCACCCCCGCGACCACCCCCGCCTCCCGGCCGACGACACCGGCCGCGTCGCACAGCTCCGCGCCGCCGCCCGCCACTCCCGCCTGGGACCAGCAGTGCACCTACTACTCCGGCGACGAGGAGACCGACATCCACGGTCACGGCAGCACGGCCGCGATCGAGGAGGTGCAGTGCCTGCTGCTGAACCGGGGAGGGCAGCTGGCGAGCATCATCAACGGGTCGGGCGGGGTCGACGGGCAGTTCGGCCCGGGCACCCAGAAGGCCGTGGAGACCTTCCAGTCCTGCGTCGGCCTCACGCCCGACGGCGGCGTCGGCCCGCTGACCTGGCCCGACCTGCGCGGTTCCGGCAACTGTTAGCGCGGTGCGCGTCCCGACAGGGCCAGGGCCCGGGCGAACGCCGGGGCGTCGGAGGGCACGGTGACCGGTTCGGCGAAGCCGTCGTACTGGCGGAACATCTCCGCCCACGCCTCGACCTGCCCGAGCAGCGCCGTGGCCGTCGCCTCGTCCAGGGTGTAGGTCTGGCCGGAGGCCTCCGCGGCCTCCCAGCCGTGGAGGGCGAACTCCAGCAGGATCATCCCGGCGATCGCCGTCGCCGGGACGGCGGAGTCGCCCATGGGCATCTCCCGCTCCCAGGCGGACGGGTCGGACCATGCGGCCAGCGCCTTGTCGACCTGCTGGCCGTAGGCCTCGGCCCAGCCGGGCTCCGCCGTGAAGTCGCGCTCGTACCACTCGGCGGGGACCGAGCCGCCCTCCGCGCGCAGTGTGAAGTTGTGGGCGGTCCACAGCACCAGGTGGTTCACGACGGTGCGCAGGTCCCACTCGGCCGACGGCGTCGCCGCGCCCAGCGCGGCGGGGTCGATGCCGCGCACGACGCGGACGGTCTCCGTGGCGGCCTCGCGCAGGGGAGTGTAGAGCTCGGGAAGTTCGGGCTTGGCGTTCATGCCCACGACGCTACGGGCCGCGCGCGGCGAGGTCTTGAAGAAACGCGACACGCATAGGGTGGCGGACATGGAGCGGGAGCGGGAGCGGGAGACCGGCAGGACGGCGCCCAGGGGCGTCCTGCGCCCGGAGCAGGGTGCGAGCCGGTTCACCGTCACGACCGCGCCGCCGGGGCCCGCGCTCGTGCCTTACGTGGAGTACCACTGGATCGTCCGCTGGGACGTGACCGGGCAGCCGCCCTACGACTCCCAGGTGCTGTCGCACCCGAACGTGCACCTGGTCTTCGAGCCGTCCGGTCCGCTGGTCTATGGGGTGATCCGCGGCGTCTACACGCGGCACCTCGTCGACGCGGGTCAGGTGCACGGGGTGCGGTTCCTGCCGGGCGGCTTCCGCGCGTTCTGCGACGGGCCGGTGCAGGAGCTCACCGACCACGTCCTCCCGGCCGCCCGGATCTTCGGTGAGGCGGCGGACGGGCTCTGCCCGCGGGTGCTCGCCCACACGGAGACGGACGCGATGGTCGCCCTGGTCGAGGCGTTCCTGACCGCCCGGCTGCCGGCGGAGCCGGACCCGCAGGCGGCGCAGGTCGCCGAGATGGTGCGGGAGATGACCGGCGATTACACGCTGCTGCGGGTCGAGCAGGTGGCCGCGCGCTTCGAACTCTCCCCGCGCACCCTCCAGCGTCTGTTCGCCGAGTACGTGGGCGTCTCGCCGAAGGCGGTGCTGCGCCGCGCCCGTCTGCACGAGGCGGCGCAGCGTGCCGACAGCGGCTCCGTCGACTGGGCAGCGCTCGCCGCGGACCTCGGCTACGCCGACCAGGCCCATCTGACCCGCGACTTCACCGCCGCCGTCGGCGTGCCGCCCTCCCGCTACGCGCGCGGCGACCGCTGATCGGCCCTGCGGTGATCGGCGGTCGCCGCGCTGATCGGCCCTGCGGTGATCGGTCCTGCGGTGATCAGCCCAGTGCCAGGGCCTGGACGCGGGTGATGTCGCCGTTGAACCGGTCGTGGTCCCCGACGTAGGGGCCGGAGTCGGTGTACTGCCACATGGTGTAGTAGCCCCAGCCGGCCGGGAGGGTGCCGGGGGAGCCGTTGTAGTTGGCCACCCACAGCGGGTCGTTGGCGGCGAATGCGCCGTAGTTGCCGGTGCACTGGACCCACCAGGACGTCGCGGTGTAGATCACCGCCCAGCGGCCGGTGCGGTAGTGGTACTCGTTGACAAAGCTCGCGATCCAGTTGACCATCGCGCTCTGCGACAGGCCGTAGCAGGCGGCACCGTAGGGGTCCCACTCGATGTCGAGCACGCCCGGTAGCGTCCTGCCGTCGCCGGACCAGCCGCCGCCGTGGTTGACGAAGTAGTCGGCCTGGGTGGCGCCGGAGGTCGTGTCCGGGGTGGCGAAGTGGTAGGCCGCGCGGATCATGCCGGCGTCGTACGGGCCGTTGTACTGCTGGGCGAAATCGGGGTTGGTGTAGTACGTCCCCTCGGTGGCCTTGGTGTAGGCCCAGCGCACGCCGCTGTTCCACAGCGTCGTCCAGTCCACGTTCCCCTGGTAGCTGGAGACGTCCACGCCCTCGGTCTGGGTGACCAGCGGCCGGCGCGTCGTCGGGCCTGCGGCGCCGCCGTGCGTCCGCACGCCGATGCCCAGGTACGCGCTGCCACGTGGCGGCTTGGCCGCCGCGGCCCGCGCCGCGGTCGCGGGCGCCGCGCCGAGCACGCCGACGGCGGCGGCGAGCAGCGTCGCGGTGGCGGTGAGTCTGTGGCGGAAGGCTGTGCTGTTCGAAGAGCGGGAGTTCATTGCGTCGCGCCTCCGTGGTGTCGTCGTTCAGGGACGGCAAAGGGGCTTGCGTGAACGCCGAACTGATGGCCGGACAGGTTCTTGTCACAGCCATGCCACGTGGGATGCTACGCGGGTTGACCGCCGCCGGAGAAGAGCGCCGCGCAGCTGTGGACGAAGTCCCGAACGGCCGGGTCCGCGTCGCCCGACGGGGGCCAGGCGACGCCGACCTGGCACGGGCTGACGCCGGTGAGCGGGCGGTAGACGACGCCGGGACGGGCGTAGAAACGGGCCGCTGAGGCCGGGGCGAGGGCGACGCCGTCACCGTTGGCGATCGCGCTCAGCCAGTCGTCCGGCAGCTCGGTGACGGCCCCGACACGGACCGGCGCACCCTCGCGCTCGTCGGTGCCGAGCCAGAAGTCGCGCCAGCCGCCGGACTCGGCCGGGGCCGCGACGAACGGATCGTCCCACAGCTCGGCGAAGGCGATCTCCTCCCGGTCGGCCAGGCGATGGGCCTGCGGCAGCGCGATCCAGCGCGGCTCGGTGAACAGCACCCGCACCTGCCAGCGCTCCTGGCCCGGAAAGGGCAGCAGGACCAGCGCCACCGCGACCTCGCCGTCGGCGAGTCCCGCACTCGGATCGGCCCAGGACGCCTGGCGCATCCGCACCCGCCAGCCGGGCCGACGGCGCCCGAACTCCGCGACGATCCGCGGCGTCGCCTCGTCGGCGCCGCTGCCGAGAAAGCCCACCCGCAGCACCCGCTCCGCCCGGTCCGCCGCGGCGCGTGCCTCCCGGCGCGCCCCGTCCCAGGTGTCGAGAAGCCCCGGCACCCGCTCGGCCAGGGCCAGGCCGGCCTCGGTCAGGGCCATGCCCCCGCGCGAGCGGGTGAACAGCGGCACCCCCACCAGCGCCTCCAACTGCCGGATCTGCTTGGTCAGCGCGGGCTGGGAGACGAAGATCCGTTCGGCGGCGCGGGTGAGGTTGCCGTGCTGCGCCACCGCCGCGAAGGAGCGCAGCAGCCGGGTGTCCACATCCATGCCACCAGGTTATGGAAACCGCTATTGGACCGGGTCGGCGGCGCACGACGAGGCTGGAAGCCCCCACCCCGGAGAAGGCGGGAAGCCCCCACCCCGGAGAAGGAGTCGAGTCCATGTCCATCCTCTGCACGGTCGTCACCGTGGCCGCGATCCTGGCCAATGCCGGGATCGCGGCAGCGGACCTGTCGCACGCCCCGTTCGTGCTGGCCAACTCGGCGGAGGTGGGCGTCCCGCGCTCGTGGATCGCCCCGCTGGCCTCGCTCAAGGCGGCGGGCGCCGCAGGCCTGCTGCTCGGGCTGCTGGGCCTGCGGCCGCTGGGCCTGGCGGCCGCCTTCGGCCTCACCCTGTTCTTCGTCGGCGCGGTGGCCGTCCACGTCCGGCGCCGGATGCTGCACAACCTCGTCTTCCCGGCGGGCTACCTCGCTCTCGCCGGCGCGACGCTGGCGCTCACGGCCGCCCGGTGAGCCTGCCAGACTGCGTCGCATGACCAGTGATCATCTGAGCGTCGGCGACCGCGATCCGGAGCTGAGCGCGCGGTTGTCGTCCGGCCTGGACGCGTACAACTTCCCCGCCACCGGCACCACCGAGGCGGACCAGACGCAGCTCTCGGTGAAGGTCGTCGACGACGACGGCGAGATCGTCGGCGGGCTGGCCGGGTGGACCTGGGGTGGGCTGTTCGGCATCGAGATGTTCTGGGTGCGCGAGCAGAGCCGCGCCGAGGGCTGGGGCAGCCGGATCCTGTCGGCGGCCGAGGAGGAGGCACGGCAGCGGGGCTGCGACCGGGCCGTGGTCTCGTCGTTCACCTTCCAGGCGCCCGGCTTCTACCAGCGCCACGGCTACCGCGAGACCGGCCGCACCCTCGGTATCCCCGGCGGGCACCAGGACGTCCACATGTTCAAGCAGCTCGCGCCGTCCTAGCCTGGGCGGATGCCGACCGAGCCCGAGGATCCGCCGCGCAACCCGCTGCTCGACCCGCGTCTGGCCGGGGCGGGGGGTCTGCTGATCACGGCCGCCGCGCTCGCCTTCCTCTTCACGCACGGCATCCATCACGACCCGGCGCCGGTCCCGCCCCGGGCGTCGGTGACCGCGAGCCGGTGACACGCCGAACGGCCGGTGCCCGCCCCTCCCGGGGGCGCGCACCGGCCGTTCGAGCGAGCCGCGAGCTGCCGTCCGCCGGCCACGAGCCGGCGGACGCGCCTCAGTCGACCTCGGCCACCGCCTGCGCGAACTGCGCCTGGTAGAGCCGGGCGTAGGCGCCGCCCTGCTCCAGCAGCGAGGCGTGGTCGCCCTGTTCGACGATCGCGCCGTTCTCCATCACCAGGATGGTGTCCGCGTCGCGGATCGTGGAGAGGCGGTGCGCGATGACGAACGCGGTGCGGCCCGCGCGCAGCTTGGCCATCGCGCGCTGGATCAGCACCTCGGTGCGGGTGTCGACGGAGCTGGTCGCCTCGTCCAGGACCAGGATCGACGGCTCGGCCAGGAACGCCCGCGCGATGGTGATCAGCTGCTTCTCGCCCGCGCTGACGCCGGTGCCCTCGTCGTCGATGACGGTGTCGTAGCCGTCCGGCAGGGTACGCACGAAGCGGTCGACGTGGGCGGCCTTGGCCGCCGCGACGACCTGCTCGCGCGTCGCCCCCTCGGAGCCGTAGGCGATGTTGTCGGCGATGGAGCCGCCGAACAGCCAGGTGTCCTGCAGCACCATGCCGATGTTGCCGCGCAGCTCCTCACGGTTCATCGCCGCCACGTCCACGCCGTCCAGGGTGATCCGCCCGGCCGTCGGCTCGTAGAACCGCATCAGCAGGTTGACCAGCGTGGTCTTGCCCGCGCCGGTCGGGCCCACGATGGCGACCGTGTGGCCGGGCTCGGCCAGCAGCGACAGGTCGTCGATGAGCGGCTTCTCCGGGTCGTACCGGAAGGCCACGTGCTCGAACTCGACCCGCCCGCGCACGGTCTCCGGACGCTCCGGCTGCGCCGGCTCGGGGGACTGCTCGTCCGCGTCCAGCAGCTCGAAGACGCGCTCGGCCGAGGCGACGCCGGACTGCACCAGGTTGGCCATGGCCGCGACCTGCGTCAGCGGCTGGCTGAACTGCCGCGAGTACTGGATGAACGCCTGCACGTCACCGATCGACAGGGCGCCGGAGGCGACCCGCAGACCGCCGACGACCGCCACCAGGACGTAGTTCAGGTTGCCGATGAACATCATCGACGGCTGGATCAGACCCGAGATGAACTGCGCCTTGAAGCTGGCCTGGTAGAGCTTCTCGTTCTCGGCGTGGAACTGCTCGGTGGCCTCGTGCTGGCGCCCGAAGACCTTGACCAGCGAGTGGCCGGTGTACATCTCCTCGATGTGGGCGTTCAGCTTGCCCGTGGACTTCCACTGCGCCACGAACTGCGGCTGCGCGCGCTTGCCGACCTTGGCCGCCAGCACCGCCGAGGCGGGGATGGAGACCAGCGCGATCAGGGCCAGCAGCCAGGAGATGTAGAACATCATCGTCAGCACGCCGACGACCGTCAGCAGCGAGGTGATGATCTGCGACATGGTCTGCTGCAGCGTCTGCGCGATGTTGTCGATGTCGTTGGTGACCCGGCTCAGCACCTCGCCGCGCGGCTGCTTGTCGTAGTAGCTGAGCGGCAGCCGGGCCAGCTTGTCCTCGACGTCCGAGCGCAGCCGGTTCGCCGCGCGCTGGACGGCCACGTTGGCCAGGCGCGCCTGGACGATCCCGCACAGGCCCGCGACCAGGTAGATCAGCGCGACCCAGCCGAGCACCGTGCCGACCGCGCCGAAGTCGATGCCCTTGCCGGGCGTGAAGTGGATCGACGACAGCATCTGCTGCTGCTGGTGGTTCAGGTGCCCGGTCAGGGTCGACGGGTCGGTCCCCGCGGGGATCTTCTTGCCGAAGACCCCGCCGAGGATCAGGTCGGTCGCGTGGCCGAGGATCTTCGGGCCGATCACCGAGAGCGCGACGCTGACCACGGCCAGCGCCAGCACGCCCATGATGATCGGACGCTCGGGCCGCAGCCGGCCCAGCAGCCGCTTGCCGGAGACCTTGAAGTTCATGGACTTCTCGACCGGTCCGCCGCTCATGAAGCGGCCGGGGCCCATCGCGGGGGCCGGACGGCGGGTGGCCGCCGCCTTGGCTTCGTCGCCGCCGCTGCTCATGCCGCCTCCTCCTCGGTCAGCTGGGACAGGACGATCTCTCGGTACGTCTCGTTGTCGTTCATCAGTTCGTGGTGGGTGCCCTCGCCGACGACGCGGCCCTCGTCGAGGACGATGATCCGGTCGGCGCCCCGGATCGTGGAGACGCGCTGCGCCACGATGACGACCGTCGAGTCGCGGGTCTCCTGCTCCAGTGCGGCGCGCAGCCGCGCGTCCGTCGCGTAGTCGAGCGCGGAGAAGGAGTCGTCGAAGAGGTAGACCTCCGGCTTGCGCACCAGGGCGCGGGCGATGGCCAGGCGCTGGCGCTGACCGCCGGAGACGTTGGTGCCGCCCTGCGCGATCGGAGCGTCCAGGCCCTCGGTGAACTTCGCCACGAACTCCCTGGCCTGGGCCGTCTCCAGCGCGGCCCACAGCTCCTCGTCGCTGGCCTGCGGGTTGCCGTAGCGCAGGTTGGAGGCGACGGTGCCGCTGAACAGGTAGGGCTTCTGCGGGACCAGGCCGATGGTCCTCGCCAGCAGTGCCTCGTCCAGCTCGCGCACGTCCACGCCGTCGACCAGGACGGAGCCGTCGGTGACGTCGGACAGCCGCGGGATCAGGTTGATCAGCGTGGTCTTGCCGGAGCCGGTGGAACCGATGATCGCGGTGGTCTCGCCGGGGCGCGCGGTGAAGGAGACGTCCCGCAGGACGGCCTCCTCGGCGCCGGGGTAGCGGAACTCGGCGGCGCGCAGCTCCAGGAAGCCGCGGGCGGAGAGCTCGTGGACCGGGTTCGCCGGCGGGACGACGGTGGTGTCGGTGCTGAGGATCTCCTCGATGCGCTCGGCGCAGACCTCGGCGCGCGGCACCATCATGAACATGAAGGTGGCCATCATGACCGACATCAGGATCTGCATCAGGTAGCTGAGGAAGGCCGTCAGCGCGCCGATCTGCATGCCGCCGCTGTCGATCCGGTGCGCGCCGAACCACATGACGGCGACGCTGGAGAGGTTGACCACCAGCATGACCAGCGGGAACATCAGCGCCATCAGCCGGCCGACGCGCAGGCCGACGTCGGTCAGGTCGTCGTTGGCGCCGCGGAACCGGGTGCGCTCGTGGTTGTCCTTGACGAAGGCGCGGATCACCCGCAGGCCGCTGATCTGCTCGCGCAGCACGCGGTTGACGCTGTCGATGCGCTCCTGCATGGTGCGGAAGAGCGGACGCATCCGGCTGACGGTGAAGCCGATGATGACGCCGAGGATCGGCACGATGACGACCAGCAGGGTGGACAGCGGCACGTCCTGGTTGAGCGCCATGATGATGCCGCCGACCATCATGATCGGCGCGGAGACCATCAGCGTGAAGGTCATCAGCACCAGCATCTGCACCTGCTGCACGTCGTTGGTGCTGCGGGTGATCAGCGAGGGGGCGCCGAACTGGCCGACCTCACGGGTGGAGAAGGACTGGACCCGGGTGAAGACGGAGGCGCGCATGTCCCGGCCGAGGGCCATGGCGGTCCGGGCGCCGAAGTAGACGGCGCCCACCGAGCAGATCACCTGGGCGAGCGAGACACCGATCATGATGCCGCCGGTGCCGAGGATGTAGCCGGTGTCGCCCTTGATCACGCCGTTGTCGATGATGTCGGCGTTGAGGGTGGGAAGGTAGAGGGTCGCGATCGTCTGGACCAGCTGGAGCAGGACGAGCAGGGTGATCGGCCTGGAGTAGGGCCCCAGATGGGCGCGCAGGAGTCTGATCAGCACAACGGGTCTCTCAGATGAGGTGATGAGCTGGTGGGCGGAGGAAGGTGAGAGTTTCTGCGTACACCGTACCCGGTTGTATGGGCGCAGGCCATCGATTTGGCGGCGTGCCATCGTAAGAAGCTTACCTGCCGACCGGCAAGTGGTGTGACCGCCGTCACCTTCACCCCCTTACATGGGAGGCCCTAACGTCCTACGCTGTTGCCCGCTGGTTACTCGTGAGTTAAGCAGTGGGTCGACCCGCCCTGATCAAGAAGAAGCGCCCCGTCGTTCGCATCGCATCCGCACCGCATCAGCCCAAGGCCGCCCCACACCGGCCACACGGGCACCGGAGGTAGCCGTGAGCCTGAAGCCGCTCGTCGCCGAGCCCCTGCTGGACAACCGCCCCGAGTCCGTGGCGCAGCTTTTCCTCGCCCGCGTGGCGGCCACCCCGGACCGGGTGGCCTACCGCTATCCCGTGCCCGTCGACGAGCATGCCGCCGACGGCGCGCCCGGCGCGGAGCAGTGGCGTTCGCTGACCTGGGCCCAGGCGCAGGAGCGGGTCCAGGACATCGCGGCCGGTCTGATGAGCCTCGGCATCGTGCCGGAGGAGCGCGTCGGCATCTCGTGTTCCACCCGGATCGAGTGGATCCTCATCGACCTCGGCATCATGTGCGCGGGCGCGGCCGTCACCGCCGTCTACCCGAGCACCAACGCCGAGGAGACCGCGTTCATCCTCTCCGACTCCGGCAGCCGCGCCCTCTTCGTCGAGGACGCCAAGCAGCTGGCCAAGGTGCTGGGCGTGCTGGACCAGGCCCCGGAGATCACGGCCCTGATCACCGTCGACGGCAGCAAGCCGGAGGCGGGCGCGGAGCGGGCCGGTGTCGAGGTGCTCTCGCTCGCCGAGCTGGAGGAGCGCGGCGTCGCCCACCTCAAGGAGCACGCGGAGGCCGTCACCTCGACCGTCGCCGCCATCGAGCGCGAGCAGCTGGCCACCCTGATCTACACCTCCGGCACCACCGGCCGCCCCAAGGGCGTCCGCCTGGTCCACGACTGCTGGGCCTACCAGGCCGCCGCGCAGTCCTCGCTGGGCCTGACCGACGACACCGACGTGCAGTACCTGTGGCTGCCGCTCTCCCACGTCTTCGGCAAGACGCTGACCTCCGGTCACATCCAGCAGGGCTCGGTGATCGCGGTCGACGGCCGGATCGACAAGATCATCACCAACCTGCCGCTGGTCCAGCCGACCTACATGGCTGCCGCGCCGCGCATCTTCGAGAAGGTCTACAACGGCATCGCGGGCAAGGCCCGCGCCGAGGGCGGCGCCAAGTACAAGATCTTCCTGTGGGCGGCGGGCGTCGCCCGCGAGTACGCGGAGACGGCGCAGAAGAACGAGATCACCACCGGCTCGCGCACCGTCCCGTTCCCGCTCCAGCTCAAGCACGCGGTCGCGGACAAGCTCGTCTACGCCAAGATCCGCGCGGCCTTCGGCGGACAGCTGCGGGCCTGCGTCTCCGGCTCCGCCGCGCTGGCCCCCGACATCAACTACTTCTTCTCCGGCGCGGGCGTCCACATCCTGGAGGGCTACGGCCTCAGTGAGACCTCCGCCGGCTCCACGGTGAACCCCGGCGAGAGCTACCGCGTCGGCACCGTCGGCCGCCCGATGCCCGGCACCGAGGTCCGCATCGCCGAGGACGGCGAGATCCTGCTGCGCGGCCCCGGCGTCATGCGCGGCTACCACAACCAGCCCGAGAAGACCGCCGAGGTGCTGGAGGCCGACGGCTGGTTCCACACCGGCGACATCGGCGAGCTCGACAAGGACGGCTTCCTGCGGATCACCGACCGCAAGAAGGACATGTTCAAGACCTCCGGCGGCAAGTACGTCGCCCCGAGCGAGGTCGAGGGCCGGTTCAAGGCGGTCTGCCCGTTCGTCAGCAACATCCTGGTCATCGGCAACGGCCGCAACTTCTGCAGCGCGCTGATCACCCTGGACGAGCCGGCCATCATGCAGTGGGCCGGGACCAACGGCCAGGCGGGCAAGTCCTACGCGGAGGTCTGCACCTCGGCGGAGACGCACAAGCTGATCTCCGGCTTCGTCGACAAGCTCAACGGCGGGCTCCAGCGCTGGCAGACGGTCAAGAAGTTCACCGTCCTGCCTCGGGACCTTGACGTCGAGCACGGCGAGCTGACCCCGAGCCTCAAGGTCAAGCGCCCGGTCGTCGAGCGGGAGAACGCCGAGCTGATCGAGGCGATGTACGCGGGCGCTCGGGAGGCCTGACCGTTCCGGGCTGAGGAGGGAGCGAGCCGAAGGGCGCGCCGACGCCGAAGCGACGAGGGCCGAGCGAGGGCCGCGACACATGCGGCTCCGCCGCGTGGGCGCAGGCCCGAGGAGCTGAGGCGTCGGGCCAGGAGCGCCCGGAGGCGAGCGACCAGTGGTCGGCGTACCGGAGAATGGACGGTATGCCCTCCGCTCTGCCCGACGGCGAAGCCGTCCCCGCCGACGGCGCGCTGCCCGAGACCGCCCTCGCCGGGCTCGGCACGCGCCCCTTCGGCTTCTACGTCCACGTCCCCTACTGCGCCACGCGCTGCGGGTACTGCGACTTCAACACCTACACCGCGACGGAGCTGCGCTCCTCCGGGGCCGTCGCCTCCCAGGACACCTACGCCGACCACCTCGTCGCGGAGATCCGCCTCGCGCGGCGCATCCTCGGCGACGCGGACGTCCCCGCCCGGACCGTCTTCCTCGGCGGCGGCACGCCGACGCTGCTGCCCGCCCGCGACCTGGTCCGGATGCTCGGCGCGATCCGCGACGAGTTCGGGCTGGCGCCCGGCGCCGAGGTCACCACCGAGGCCAACCCCGAGTCGGTCGACCCGGCCTACCTGAGTGAGCTGCGCGAGGGCGGTTTCACCCGGCTCAGCTTCGGCATGCAGAGCGTGCGCCCGCACGTGCTGCAACTGCTGGACCGCCACCACACCCCCGGCCGCCCGCAGGCCTGCGTCGCCGAGGCCCGCGCCGCCGGCTTCGAGCACGTCAACCTGGACCTGATCTACGGCACGCCCGGCGAGTCCGACGACGACTGGCGCGCCTCCCTGGACGCCGCCCTGTCGGCCGAGCCGGACCACGTCAGCGCCTACGCGCTGATCGTCGAGGAGGGCACCAAGCTCGCCGCCCGCATCCGCCGCGGCGAGATCCCGATGACGGACGACGACGTCCACGCCGACCGCTACCTCATCGCGGAGGAACGCCTCGCCGCCGCCGGGATGCAGTGGTACGAGGTCTCCAACTGGGCCACGACGCCCGAGGCCCGCTGCCGCCACAACGAGCTCTACTGGACCGGCGCCGACTGGTGGGGCGCCGGCCCCGGCGCGCACAGCCATGTCGGCGGCGTCCGCTGGTGGAACCGCAAGCACCCCGCCGCCTACGCCCAGGCCCTGGAGGCCGGCGAGACCCCGGCCCAGGGCCGCGAGCGGCTGGAGGACGAGGACCGCCGCGTCGAGCGCATCCTGCTGGAGCTGCGTCTCTCCGACGGCTGCCCGCTGGAGCTGCTCCGTGAGGCGGGCCGCGAGGCCGCCGACCGGGCGCTGGCGGACGGCCTGCTGGAGGCCGCGCCGTACGCCGCCGGGCGCGCCGTGCTCACCCTGCGCGGACGGCTCCTCGCGGACGCGGTCGTGCGCGATCTGGTGGACTGAACGGCGACGGCATCCCGGACCTGGTGGCCCGTGACCGGTCCGGCGTGCTCTGGTTCTATGCGGGCGACGGCCACGGCGGCTGGAGCGCCTACGACGCGATCGTCGTCGGCGGCGCGCTGGACGACCTCGGTCGCAACGAGTTACCTCGCCCACGCGACCCCGATGGGCTGACGCGGACCGGTCGCGCATCCGTTCGCACGGGGACGGCCCGTGCGGGCGTCGGGTGGGTCTTCGCCGTTGTGCGAAGGCCCACTTCGGGTCTCTACGATGTCCGCCATGGACACGGGGGCACGGCCGGACGCACGGCTGATCGACGGTCGGTTCGAGCTGCTGAACCGCCTCGGCGGGGGCGGCATGGGCCTGGTGTGGCGGGCCCGCGACATCGCCCTTCAGCGCGAGGTGGCGCTGAAGGAGGTCCGCCCGGCCGACCCCGGCCTCGCCGAGGCCGATCCGGCGGCGGCCGCGGAGCTGCGCGAGCGGGTGCTGCGCGAGGCGCGGGCGCTGGCCCGGCTCCAGCACCCCAACGTGGCGGTCATCCACCACATCGTGGACAGCGCCGCCTACCCCCACCCGTGGCTGGTCATGGAGCTGGTGACCGGCGGGAGCCTCGGCGACCTGCTGGAGCGCGGGCCGCTCCCGGTGGCGGACGCCGCCCGGATCGGCCGGGGCGTGCTCGCCGCGCTGCGGGCCGCGCACGCGGCCGGGATCATGCACCGCGACGTCAAGCCGGGCAACGTGCTGCTGCGCGCGGACGGCACCCCGGGGCTGACCGACTTCGGGATCGCGGCGTTCAGCGACGCCACCGGCCTGACCGCGACGGGCTCCCTGGTGGGCTCGCCCGAGTACATCGCGCCCGAGCGGATCCGTGGCCGGGAGGGCGATCCCTCCTCCGACCTGTGGTCGCTCGGGATGCTGCTCTACGTCGCCGTCGAGGGCAGCCACCCGCTGCGTCGCGGCACCGCGCTGGCCACGCTGGCGGCGGTCCTCGACGAGCCGCTGCCGCCGCCGTCCCGCGCCGGGCGGCTCGGCCCGCTGCTGACCGCCCTGCTGGCCAAGGACCCGGCCGCCCGCCCCGACCCCGACCAGGTCGACCGCACCCTCGCCCAGGCCATGTCCGCAGCCGCCCCGGCGGGCGCGTGGCCGCCCGCCGCCGGGCCGACCTCCGAGGGCGGCACCCGGCTCCTGCCGGGCGCACCGGACGGCTTCGCCGACCGGGGGCAGGCCGCCCCGACGGACCGCATCCCGGGCGGCTTCGCCGACCTTGGCGGCCCGGCACCGGCCCAGCCGGGTGCCACGCCGTTCCCCACGCCGCCGGGCGGCACGCCCCAGCCGGGTGCCACGCCGTTCCCCGGGTTCGGGACTCCGCCCTCGGGCGGCACGCCCCAGCCGGGTGCCACGCCGTTCCCCACGCCGCCGGGCGGCACGCCCCAGCCGGGTGCCACGCCGTTTCCCGGGTTCGGCATGCCCGCCTCGGGCACCGCCCAGCCCGGTGTCACCCCGTTCCCGGACTTCGGGACTCCGGCCTCGGGCACACCCCAGCCGGGCGCTGCGCCCTTCGGAGCCCCGCCGTTCGACGCACCGCCGCTCGGGACGGTGCGGCTGGGGGCAGGACCGGTGGTGCCGGTTCGGCGGTGGCGGGTGCCGGCCCTCGCCGCGGTCTGCACGGTGGTGCTCGCCGCCGGTGGGTCGCTGGCCTGGGGCCTGCTCGGGTACGGCACCCACGCGACCGGCTCGGGCAGCGTGTCCGGGGTGGTGGCGACGGGCAGTTCCGGGCCGGTCGTCGCGCCGAGCGGCTCGCCCTCGACCGGGACGCCGCCGGCGAGCACGCCCGGCGGTTCGTCCGGCGACGGCGCCTCCGGTGTCGACCTGCTGACCCCGGCCGGACTGCGCCACGCCCTCTCGGTCATGCGCCCGCTGATCCCGGGCGGCAAGGTCTACAACGTGACGGTCTACCCGACCTACGCGCTGGCCGAAGTGCCCAGCCCGGTCAGCAGCGCGGAGTACATCGAGGTCGACTACCGCGACGGCCAGGCCACCCGCGGGACCGGCGGCCCCGTCATCGACGAGAAGCCGATCGACCTGGCGGTCTACGACTGGAACGTGCTGCCGGCCCTGCTGCGCAAGGCCCAGGCCACGCTCAACATCCCGCACCCGGACAGCCGTTACCTGATCATCGAGCCCGACCTGTTCGATCAGACACCGGTGATCGCCGTCTACTTCTCCGACGGCGGCGGCGGGAGCGCCTACCTCACCGCGGACCCCAAGGGCACGGTCCGGCGAACCGATCCGCTCGCCCCCTGACGGCGACGTGCGTGAACAGGACCGGAGGGACGGCAGGGTGACGGGTCGGCAGCAAGCGGCCGAGTACGCCTACCACGTCCAGCAGGGCTTCCTCTGGTCGGACGGCTCCGTGGACCCCGCAAGCACCAGCGCCTGGGCACAGAGCGACGTCACGCTCAAGAACCGGTTCACCGTGACCGCACTCGACGTGCGGCTCCGCGTCGCCCTGACGCCCGGTGTGGTGACCACCGGGGACTGGTCGACGGTCCCGGCCCAGGACCTCGCCGTCACCGTGACCCGCCAAAACGGTTTCCTGCTCTACGAATGGACCCTGAGGCCGGGCGCCACCCTCGCGCCCGGCACGTACGAGTTCGCCGGCCAGTACGACCACGCCTCGGGCGGCCGCGACGCGGGCCGCGACACCTATGCCGCGACCGCCACCGGCCACGGCCAACCGGCCTCCGTCCACGGCGACTTCTACCCCACGCACTGACCTCACGAGGAGGACTGCGGGCGCAGCAGGCCGCGGTTGAACGCCTCCGTCACCGCGGCGGCCCGGTCGGAGACACCGAGCTTGGCGTAGATGTTCAGCAGATGGGACTTGACGGTGGCCTCGGTGATGAACAGCCGGGCCGCCGCCTCGCGGTTGGTGGCGCCGGAGGCGACGTGTTGCAGGACCTCCAACTCCCGTCCGCTCAGTGGTCCTTCCGTAGAGTTGCCGGATCCCGGGCGGGCCGGGGTGTCGCTCGCGGCTGGGGTGCGCACGCGCCGCATCAGCAGCGCGGCGACGGAGGAGGCCAGCACCGACTCGCCGCGGGCGGTGGCGCGCACCGCACGCAGGAGTTCGTCGCGCGGCGCGTCCTTGAGCAGGTAGCCGGACGCGCCCGCCTCGACCGCGGGCAGCACATGGGTGTCGGTGTCGTAGGTCGTCAGCACCAGCACGCGGGCCGTGCTGCCGCGCCGGGCCAGCTCGCGGATGGCGGCGACACCGTCGGTGCCGGGCATCTGCAGGTCCATCAGGATCACGTCCGGGGCGGCGGTCTCCGCCAGCCGCAGCGCCTCGGCGCCGTCCGCCGCCTCGCCGACCACCTCGAAACCCGGCTCCTGGGCGAAGAGGCTCGCCAGGCCGTCGCGGACGACCGGGTGGTCGTCCGCGACCAGCAGCCTGATCACGTCCCGCTCGCCGCACTCGTCCTGCCCATCCCGCACCTGGCCTCCGCTCACGTCTCCACCTCCGCGGCCGCGACCGGCACCCGCGCCGAGATCCCCGTGCCGGTGCCCGGCTCGGACTCGATCTGCAGGCTGCCCGCCACGGACTCGATCCGTTCCCTCATCCCGACCAGTCCGAACCCGCCGTCCCGGCGCGGTGACGCGGCCGCGGCGAGTACGGGGTCGAAGCCCGCGCCGTCGTCCACCACGTCCAGCGCCACCTCGTCCTCCAGGTACGACAGGGTGAGCGCGACCTGTCCGGCACCGGCGTGCTTGGCCACGTTGGTCAGCGCCTCCTGGGCGGTGCGCAGCAGGGCCAGCTCCGTCTCCGGCGGCAGTGGTCGGGCGTCGCCGGTGGTGGTGACCCGGACGGGGGTGCCGTGCCGCGCGGTCCAGCACTCAGAGACGCCCGCCAGCGCCTCGCCCAGCCGCGCGGTGCGCAGCGGCTCGGGACGCAGGGCGTGCACCGAGCGGCGCGCCTCGTTGAGGCTCTCCTGGGCGAGTCCGGCGGCCGCGTCCACATGGCGCCGCCACTCCGCCGGAACGGCACCAGCCTCCGTGTCCGCGGCCCGCAGTTGCGCGATGATCCCGGTGAAGCCCTGGGCCAGCGTGTCGTGGATCTCGCGGGCCATCCGGCGCCGCTCCTCCTGCACGCCCGCCTCCCTGGCCCTGGCCAGCAGTTGCTCGTGCAGGGCGGCGTTCTCGGCGAGGCTCGCCTCCAGCCGCCGGTTGGCCAGCCGCACCTCGGCCAGTGCCCGCTCCCTTTCCTCCTGGTAGCGGTTGCTGCGCTCGGCGAACCAGGAGAACCCGCACATCGGCAGGATGTTGGCCAGCAGCACCGCAGCGAACTCCGCGGCGCCCAGAGGCGTTCCCTTGTCCAGGCCGTAGGTCTGCGCGATGCCCGCCACCGCCGCCACCGCACCCACGGCGAGCGGCTCCCAGGGCCAGGGGACCAGCCGGAAGGCGAAGACGTAGCACGCGGGGGTGAAGAAGCCGAACCACGGGTCGCGCACCACGAGCACGGCCACGATCGCCATCAGGCCGACGAAGAACACGGCCATCGGGCGCGGCCGTTCCCACGACTGCGGGCGGAGCGTGAACATCACCAGGATCCACAGCGCCGCCAGTGCGCACAGGGCCAGATCGAGGGCGAGCGGGGCGCCACCGCGGTTGGCGGTGGTCACGGCGGCCAGTACGGCGAGGAGGAGGTAGGGCAGGACGGTCAGGGCCGGGGGCCACTGCCGCTGGGGATCGTCCACGCCTGCCTCCTTCTCGTCGCTTCGTCGCCAATCTATCGACGGCCTCATGGTGCGCAGGCGGTTACGCGGCGGAGAAGGCGGTGCGCAGGTGCCTGCCGTTCGCGACGGCCACCACGCCCAGCAGCAGCACTCCGCACAGGCCCTGCTCGACGCGCATCCAGACGGGCAGGAAGCCGGGCAGCGAGGCGATCACGACGATGGCGGCGGCCATCACCGCGGAGGTGATCCGCAGCCTGCGGTACGCACCCCTGCTGCCGCGGGCGGCACGGGTCACGAAGGACAGCATCAGCAGCGAGGCCAGCGCGACGATCCCGCCACGGACCCAGACGGTCGCGGTGACCAGATCGGCGTGGTGCCGCAGCACGTAGGCGACGACGAGGGTGGCCACGCTCAGCGCGAGGTAGCCGGAGACGAGGGTCTTCATGGTGCGGAACGCGGTCAGGCTGCGCGGGTGGGTCAGCGTGTTCTCGGTGGTCACTGGACCGTTCCTTTCCGGTGGGCCGGTCTGCCTTGGTTCCCTTCCAGGGTCGCGAGAACGGCCCCGCGCCACATCGACCGATCCACCGGGTGGCGGCTGGTTCCGCCGGCCAACCGAACGGCTGATCCCACTCCACCGTTCGGTGGGGAGCGGCCTGCCGCGAGATCTTCCGAAGGCCGGGGCGGCGTCACTCCGGCTGTGTGACGAAGTCGATCAACTCCTCGACCCGGCCCAGCAGGGCCGGGTCGAGGTCCTTGAACGAACGGACCGAGCCGAGGATGCGCTTCCATGCCGCCGGGGTGTCCAGCGGCCAGCCGAGGCGGGCGCAGATGCCCGTCTTCCAGTCCTCCCCGCGCGGCACGTCCGGCCAGGCGGCGATGCCGACGGAGGCGGGCTTCACCGCCGCCCAGACGTCGATGTACGGGTGGCCGACGACGAGCACGTGATCGCCCGTCACCTGCGTGGCGATCCGCGCCTCCTTGGTGCCCGGCAGCAGGTGGTCCACCAGCACCCCGAGGCGCCGCCCGGGCTCCGGGGCGAACTCCGCGACGATGGCCGGCAGGTCGTCGATGCCCTCGAGGTACTCGACGACGACGCCCTCGATCCGCAGGTCGTCACCCCAGACCCGCTCCACCAGCTCGGCGTCGTGCCGGCCCTCGACGTAGATCCGGCTCGGCAGCGCGACGCGCGCCTTGACGCCCTGTACGGCGATCGAGCCCGACGCCGTGCGCGCGGGTCCCTGCGGCCTCGTCGCGCCCGCGGCCTGCGGTCGCACCAGCGTCACCGGCTTGCCGTCCAGCAGGAACCCGCGCGGCGTCATCGGGAACACCCGCAGCTTGCCGTGCCGGTCCTCCAGGGTGACGGTGAACCCCTCGGCGGTCTTCTCGCACCGCACCACCGCACCGCAGAATCCGGTGCCCGCCTCCTCGACCACCAGGTCCCGCTCCGCGGCCACCTCGGGCACGGCGGAGGGTCGCTTCCACGGCGGCGTCAGGTCCAGCGCGTCATATCGGCTCACCCGACGATCATCGCAGAGGCCGGTGCTTTCGCGGGTGAGCGCGGTCAGTAGCCTGTCGTGCACATCTCGACTCGTCAGGTGGCAGGCGTCAGGCGTCAGGACAGGAAGGCCGGAATGCGATTCGCCGTACTCGGAAGGCTCGAAGTCGACGGTCCCGGCGGCCCCTTGGCGATCACCAGCCCCAAGGTGCGGACGCTGCTGGCCACGTTGCTCTTCCGGGCGAACACCGAGGTCCCGACCAGCACGCTGCACCAGGCCCTTTGGGGGTACGACCCGCCCAGCAGCGCGGTCGCCTCGCTGCACAACCACGTCACCCGGCTGCGCCGGCAGCTCGGCGCGGCAGAGGGGGAGCGGCTGGTCGCGGGGGTGGCCGCCTACAGCTTCCGGGCCGAGCGGGGGGAGCTGGACCTGCTGGACTTCACCTGCCTGTCCGAGGCGGCCGGCCGGGCCCGGGAGCAGCGGGACTGGCCGGAGGTCGCGCGGCTCACCGACGCCGCTCTGGCCCTGTGGCGCGGGGCTCCGCTCGACGGCCTGGAGGTCGACCTGCTCGCGGCAGACGTCCGGCGCCTGGTCGCGGTCCGGCAGGAGGTCCTCACCTGGTCCTTCGACGCGGCCCTGCGGCTGTCGCGCCACGGCGGGCTGATACCCCGGCTCACCGACGCGGTGGCGGAGTTCCCGTTCGTGGAGACCTTCCACGTGCAGCTGATGGAGGCGCTCGAGCGCAGCGGGCAGCAGGCACAGGCGCTGGAGGTGTTCCAACGACTGTGGCGCGCCCTGGCCGACGAGCTGGGGATCGAGCCGAGCGCGGCCGCCCGCGCGGCCCAGCGGCGGATCCTCGACGCCGCCCGGTCCGCCGCGGCCACCGAGCCCAACGAGCCCACCACGCCGTCGGCAGTCCCGGCCCTGTCCGCGACTGCGGCCGCGGTGCCGGCCGCGGGCGTCGCGCCGGCCGCCCCTGTTCTGCTCGTTCCCGCCCAACTGCCGCGCGACATCACGGCGTTCACGGGCCGCACGGCCGAGCTCGACGAGCTGGTCACCGCCTGCCGCGTCGGCGCCGAGCAGGGCGGTGTCATCGACATCCACGCGATCGACGGGATGGCGGGCGTCGGCAAGACCGCCTTCGCGATCCACGCCGCCCACCGGCTCGCCGCCGACTTTCCCGACGGGCAGATCTTCCTCTCGCTGCACGCCCACACCCTCGGCACCGCACCGGTCCCGGCCGCCGACGCTCTCGCCACCCTGCTGGTGAGTCTGGGCGTCGACCCGGCACGCATCCCCGCCGACCTGTCGGGACGGGCCGGGATGTGGCGGGCCCAGCTCGCGGGCCGACGGGTGCTGCTCCTGCTCGACGACGCCCAGAGCAGCGAGCAGGTCAGACCGCTACTCCCGGCCTCTGCGGGCAGCCTCGTCCTGGTTACCAGCCGGCGCAGGCTGCTCGCGCTGGAGGACGCGATGCCGTTCACCCTGGACGTGCTGCCCGCGCCCGAGGCCGCCGCGCTGTTCGTCGCCAAGTCGGGGCGACCGCAACTCTCGCCCGACGATCCCGCGGTGCGCGAGATCGTCCGGCTCTGCGGCCACCTGCCGCTGGCGATCCAGCTCTCCGCCGCGCGCCTGCGGCACCGCCGCTCCTGGACGGTCGCGGACCTGCTGCCGGACCTGGCCGAGACCAGCCGCCGGCTCAACGCCCTGCTCATGGAGGACCTGTCCGTCGCGGCCGCGTTCGACCTCTCCTACCGCGACCTGGCCGCCGAGCAGCGGCAGCTGTTCCGCCGGCTGGGGCTGCTCTTCGGCGAGGACCTGGACGTGCCGACCGCCGCCGCGCTGAACGGCGTCGACGCGCCCACCGTCCGGGCCCTGCTCCAGGAACTGGTGGACCACCACCTGGTCGAGGAGCAGCGCCGGGGCCGGTACCGCATGCACGACCTGATCCGCGAACACGCCCGCAACCTCGCCGAGGCCGAACCGGCCGGGCACGGTGACGGAGCCGCTGAGGGAGACGGAGCCGCTGACGGCGACGCCGCCCGGCAGCGCCTGCTCGACTACTACCTGCACACCGCCGCCCGCGCCGGAGCTCTGCTGAGCGGCAGCATCCCGCTGCGCTCGCCCGACGTCGTCCACGTCCCGGTCGCCGGCCCGCCGCTGGCGGGCGAGGACGACGCCCTGACCTGGATGCGCACCGAACGCGCCAACCTGCTGGCCGCCGTCGACCACGCGGTCGGCCACTCCCCGCGGCACGCCGTCCAGTTGCCGGCCGCGCTGCACGAGTTCCTGCGCAGCCAGGGCCACTGGGCGGAGGCCGGGACGGTGCACGGGACGGCGCTGGAGGCCGCCACCGCCTCCGGCGACCTGCTCGGGATGGCGATCTCCCTCTACAACGCCGGTGCCGTCGCCCTCTACGTCGACGAGTACTCGGTCGGCGCCGGGTACCTCGGCCGGGCCGTGGCCCTGTTCGAGGAGTGCGGCCACCGGATCGGCCTGGCCGTCAGCCTGCACCAACTCGGGGCGATGCACCGGCTCTCGGGGGACTACGGCAGGGCCGAGGACGCGTTGCAGCGGGCCCAGACGCTCTTCGACCAGGTCGAGGACGCCACCCACCTCGGTCACGTGCTCACCGAGCTCGGCCACGTGCAGCAGCTGACGGGCCAGTTCGCCGCGGCCATGGGCACCCTGGAGGGGGCCCTGGAGGCGCACCGCCGCACCGGCAACCGCCGCGGCGAGGCGAACGCGCTCGGTCAGCAGGGTGACGTGCTGCAGTGGACGGGCCGGTACGCGGAGGCCCTGGCCAACCACGAGCGGGCGCTGGAGATCTTCACGCGGATCGGGAACGTCGTCGGGCAGGCCATCGCCCTGGTCCAGATCGGCGAGGTGCACTGGGTGCTCGGCGCCCTCGCCGAGGCCGAGCAGAACCTGCGCGACGCGCTGGAGCGGTGCGAGCGGATCGGCAGCCGCCTGGTCCGGGCGAACGCCCTCGCGCACCTCGGCAGCGTCCGGCTCGCGCTCGGGGACCAGGCCGGCGCCGCGAGCTGCCTGCGGGAGGCCCTGGAGATCTGCCGCGACCTCGGCAGCCGTCTGGGTGAGGCGCACGTCCTGCTGCGCCTCGGACGCGTGGCCCTCGCCGGCGCCGACCCGGCGGTGGCAGAGGGCCACCTGAAGGGAGCGCTTCAGCTCTTCGAGCTGACGGAGGACCGCGGCGGCGAGGCGGAGACCCGCAACGCCCTCGGGGTCCTCGACGCCGCGCGCGAACTCCCCGCCGAGGCCGCCCGCCACCACGGCCGCGCCCTCGAGATCGCCGCCGAGATCGGCGCCGCCCTGGAGGAGGCCCGCGCGCTGGAAGGCCTGGCGGTGGCCCACCGCCTGGCCGGTGACGACGCCGAGGAGCAGCTCCTGCTGGACCGCTGTCTCGCGGCCTACACCCGCCTCGCCATCCCCGACGCCGAGCGCGTCCGCGCCCGCCTGCACGACGTCGGCGCATCGTCGGCCACCCTGCCCGGCCCGCGCTGACACGGCGTGGCGGGCGTCGGTGACGCCCGCCACGCGTGCTGGTTCGCCATCATGGGCGGGTGGCCGCACCGCATACCGAGACGACGACGCTCGAAACCCTCCGGGGGCCGCTCACCGGCTACTGCTACCGGATGCTCGGCGCCGCCGGCGAGGTCGACGACGCGGTGCAGGAGACACTGCTGCGCGCCCACCGCAACCTGCACCGGCACGACGCGAGCCGGGCCGGCCTGTCCACCTGGGTGCACGGCATCGCCACCCACGTCTGTCTGGACCTGCTGCGCGGCGCGCGGCGCCGGGCGCTGCCGTGGGACCTGGGCCCGGCGTCCGCCGGCGGTGAGCTGGGCACCCCGCTGCCGGCCGCCCAGTGGGTCGAGCCGCTGGCGGAGTCGCGGCTGCCGCACGTCGCCGACCCGGCCGAGCTCGCCGTGCGGCGCGAGTCGGTGCGGCTGGCCTTCGTCGCCTCCCTGCAGTGGCTGCCTCCGCGGCAGCGGGCGGCTCTGGTGCTGCGCGACGTCCTGGCGTTCAGCGCGGCGGAGACCGCGCAGATCCTCGAGTGCTCCACCGCCGCCGCCAACAGCGCCCTCCAGCGGGCCCGCGCCACCCTGGACGCGCACCGTCCCGCGCCCGCCGACGCCGCCGACCCCGACGATCCGCAGCAGCGGCGCCTGCTGCGCGACTACGTCGACGCCTTCGAGTCCCACGACGTGGACCGGCTGGTCGGCCTGCTCGCCGAGGACGTGCGGTCCGGCATGCCGCCGTTCCTGTGGTGGCTGCACGGTCCGGCGGCCATCGGCGCGGCGGTGGAGGCGGGCGCGGAGTACTGCGCGGAGGACCGCATGCTGCTCGGGGACGTCGCGAGTGGCTGCCTGACCATCGGCCAGTACCGGCCGGACGCGGACGGGATCCTGCGCCCCTTCGCGCTGCTCCTGCTGGAGCTGCGCGGCGGCCGGATCGCCGAGATCGTCACGTTTCTCGGCTGGGGCGAGCGTTTCGCGCAGTTCGGCCTGCCACCGTGGCCGTGACCGATGAGTTTCGGGTCCCCCGGTCGAACCAGGAGTGAGAGCACTCCCCCGACCAGGAAGACCAGGCCCCGCCATGACTCCCGAACCCGACCTCGCCACGCAGACCTACGCCGAGCGCGAGCGTCTCGGCGCGCTCCTCGCACAGCTCACCCCGGAGCAGTGGAACGCGCCCTCGCTCTGCGCGGGCTGGCGCGTCCGGGAGGTCGTCGCGCACCTCACCTTCCCCTTCCGCACCGGCCCGCTGCGGTTCGCGGCGGGGCTCGCGGCCGCGCGCTTCTCCTTCGACCGCTACTGCGACACCGCCGCCCGCCGTGACGGCGCGCGCATGTCCGACGCCGAGCTGCTGGCCGCGCTGCGCGACAACGTCCGCCACCCGTGGCAGCCCCCGGGCGGCGGCCAGGCGGGCGCGCTCAGCCACGACGTGATCCACGGCCTGGACCTCACCGAACCCCTCGGCCTGCCGCCCGCCCCGGCGGAGCGCGTCGCCACCGTCCTCACCCGCGCCGACGGCCGCGCTCTCGCCTACTTCGGCGTCGACCTCACCGGCCTCACCCTCCGCGCCACCGACGCGGACGTCACCCTGGGCGCGGGCGAGCACGTCGTGGACCTCCCGGCCAAGGACCTCCTGCTCACCGTCACCGGCCGCCGTCCGCTCCCCGCGACGACCGTCACAGCCCCGGCGCGCCCCAGACGGGGAACCAGCGGCTGAGGTCCTGCTCGATGCGGAGGTCGTTGCCGAGCATGGCCTTGGTCTGGAGCTCCAGCGGGTTGTCCCGCTTCTCGCCCGGGAGCGGCGCGAAGGGGTAGAAGGAACCGCGCTTGTAGAGGTACACGAGCGCCAGGCGGCGGTTCCGCGCGTCGGTGAAGTTGACCAGCGTGCAGAGCAGCTGCGGGCCGAAGCCCTGGGACTCCAGGCCCGAGTTGACCGCGTGGACGTCGTTGACCAACGACACGATGTCGTCCGGCGACTGCCGGGCGGTGATCCAGCTGTAGCCGTAGGAGTCGCGGGGCGTCACCTCGATCGGCGCGCCGCCGCGGCCGGTGTCCGCGTCCAGCAGGGCCTGGATGTCCTGCTGGACCTGGGCGAACGCGCCGCCCTCGGCGGGGGAGAAGCAGACGGAGCCGACCCCGGTGGGCTTGAAGCCGGCCGCCGCCTCCAGGGTGATCGCGGCCGAGGGGAGGCCGAAGAGCTGGTCGAGGTCGGGCTTGACCGGCTTGGTCCGGCCCAGCAGGGCGTCCAGGAAACCCATCGCTACGTCTGTCCTCTCGGCTCTTCTGTTCGTGGGGGCGGTGACGCTGGGGAAACCGGGGTCAGCTCTTGCCGAGCTCGGCGGAGATCTTGCCGAGCTGCTCCAGCCGCTGCTCCAGCGAGGGGTGCGTGGAGAAGGCGTTCGAAGCGACCTCGCGGGCCGACAGGGCCGGGGCGAAGTAGAAGGCGTTGTACGGCTGCGCCTGGCGCAGGTCCTTGGTCGGGATCGCGGCGATGTCGCCGGTCACCTTCGTCAGCGCCGAGGCCAGCGCCGAGGGGCGGCCCGTCAGCAGCGCGGCCGAGCGGTCCGCGGACAGCTCGCGGTAGCGCGACAGCAGGCGGGTCAGCAGGAAGCTGATCGCGTAGACGACGGCGCTGACCGCGATGACCACGATCGCCGCCACCGCGGCGTTGTCGCCGTCCCGGTTGTCGCGGTCGTTGAAGCCGCCGAACATGCCGAACTGCAGGCCCACGCGGGTGATGATGCCGGCCAGCACGCCGAGGAAGCCGGCGATGGTCATGACGGCCACGTCGCGGTGCGCGACGTGGGAGAGCTCGTGGGCGAGCACACCCTCCAGCTCCTCGGGCTCCAGCCGGCGCAGCAGGCCGGTGGTGACGCAGACGACGGCGTTCTTCTCGTTGCGGCCCGTGGCGAAGGCGTTCGGCATGTCGGTGTCGGCCACGGCGACGCGCGGCTTCTCCATGTCGGCGAGCGCGCAGAGACGGTCGATGGTGCCGTGCAGCTCCGGGTACTCCTGGGGGGAGACCTCGCGGGCGCCCATGCTGAACGCGGCGATCTTGTCACTGAACCAGAACTGGGCGACGAACAGCCCGCCGGCGATGATGACGACGATCGGCCACGCCCCACGCAGTACCACGAGCAGCAGACCGACGAAGGCCACGAAGAGCAGGCCGATCAGGAACATCGTGATCAGCATGCGCGTGGTCAGGCCACGGTCCGGCGCGAAACGAGTCCTGGACATGAGGTCCCTCCTGGGCGGTGAACTGCGAATGCAATTCTGCCGTGCCGCCCTCGCTATGTGGTACGTCTGACGAGGCCTGGACGTTCCGGTCGTGGACCGTCGCGCTTTACACTGACAGCTGACGGAGGCTGGCACTCGAATGTCCAGAGTGCCAGAGCCGAGGTAGGAACAGGATCAAGGTCCGGCTGGAGGTGCGTGCCCGTGCGTGAGGAGCGTCAGCTCGACGACCGCAAGCTCGCGGTGCTGCGCGCCATCGTGCAGGACTACGTGGGCACCGAGGAGCCGGTCGGTTCCAAGGCCCTGGTCGAGCGCCACAACCTCGGCGTGTCGTCGGCGACCATCCGCAACGACATGGCGGTGCTGGAGGACGAGGGCTTCATCCACCAGCCGCACACCAGTGCCGGCCGGGTGCCCACGGACAAGGGCTACCGTCTCTTCGTGGACCGGCTGACCGAGGTCAAGCCGCTGTCCGTCGCGGAGCGCCGGGCGATCACCAACTTCCTCGACCACGCCGTGGACCTGGACGACGTCGTCACCCGCACGGTGCGGCTGCTCGCGCAGCTGACCCGGCAGGTCGCGGTCGTCCAGTACCCCTCGCTGACCCGCTCCACGGTCCGGCACGTCGAACTCGTCGCGCTGACCCCCACGCGGATCATGCTGGTCCTCATCACCGACACGGGCCGGGTCGAGCAGCGTCTGGTCGACTGCCCGCAGCCGGTCGGCGAGGCGATGCTGGGCGACCTGCGCACCCGGCTCAACGCCGGCGCGGGCGGCCGCCGCTTCGCGGAGGTCCCGCGGCTGCTTCAGGACCTGCCGGAGAGCTTCGCGGCGCAGGACCGTCCCGTCGTCACGACGGTGCTGTCCACGCTGTTCGAGGCGCTGGTGGAGCAGACCGAGGAGCGCGTCGTCCTCGGCGGCACCGCCAACCTGACCCGGTTCCCGCACGACTTCCCGCTCACCATCGCCCCCGTACTGGAGGCGCTGGAGGAGCAGGTCGTGCTGCTTCGGCTGCTGGGTGAGACCGCCGATCCGGGCGTGATGGTCAGAATCGGTCACGAGAACGCCTACGAGGGCCTCAATTCCACCTCGGTCGTCTCGGTGGGCTACGGTTCGGGCGACGAGACCGTCGCCAAGCTCGGCGTGGTCGGCCCGACCCGCATGGACTATCCGGGAACCATGGCGGCGGTCCGGGCGGTTGCCCGGTATGTCGGCCAGATCCTGGCCGCGTCCTAGGCGGCCGCGACGACGCGACGACCGACGACGCAGCAGGGACCGACCACACCGGCCCGACCGACACCGGCCCCAGGGCCGGCACGAGCCTCAGACGGAAACTAAGCGGAGCATTTTGGTGGCCACGGACTACTACGCGGTACTCGGCGTCCGACGGGACGCGAGTCAGGACGAGATCAAGAAGGCTTTCCGCCGTCTGGCGCGCGAGCTGCACCCTGACGTCAACCCGGACCCGAAGACGCAGGAGCGGTTCAAGGAGATCAACGCCGCGTACGAGGTCCTCTCCGACCCGAACAAGCGGCAGGTCTACGACCTCGGCGGCGACCCCCTCTCGGCGACGGGCGCGGGCGGCGCGGGCGGCTTCGGCCAGGGCGCGGGCTTCGGCTTCAGCGACATCATGGACGCGTTCTTCGGCGCGGCCGGCGGCCAGCGCGGCCCGCGTTCGCGGACCCGGCGCGGCCAGGACGCCATGATCCGGATCGACATCGATCTGGAGGAGGCGGCCTTCGGCACGACCAAGGACATCCAGGTCGACACCGCGGTCCGCTGCAACACCTGCAACGGCGAGGGCGCGGCCCCCGGCACCTCCGCCCAGACCTGCGACATGTGTCGCGGCCGCGGCGAGATCTCCCAGGTGACCCGGTCCTTCCTGGGCCAGGTCATGACCTCGCGTCCCTGCCCGCAGTGCCAGGGCTTCGGGACCGTCGTCCCCACCCCGTGCCCCGAGTGCGCCGGTGACGGGCGGGTGCGTGCCCGACGCACGCTGACGGTGAAGATCCCCGCCGGCGTGGACACCGGCACGCGGATCCAGCTGGCGGGCGAGGGCGAGATCGGCCCCGGCGGCGGCCAGGCCGGTGACCTCTACGTCGAGATCTCCGAGAACCCGCACCAGATCTTCCAGCGCCGCGGGGACGACCTGCACTGCACGGTCACCCTCCCGATGACGGCGGCGTCACTCGGCACGAAGGTCCCGCTGGAGACGCTGGACGGCATGGCGGAGATCGACATCCGTCCGGGCACCCAGTCGGGCCAGTCCATCCCGCTGCACGGGCGCGGCATCACGCACCTGCGTGGCGGCGGCCGCGGCGACCTCATCGTCCACGTCGAGGTGCTCACCCCCGGCAAACTGGACCCGGAGCAGGAGGAGCTGATGCGCCGCCTGGCGAAGCTGCGCGGCGAGGAACGCCCGTCGGGGCAGTTCGCGCCGGGACAGCAGGGGCTCTTCTCCCGCCTGAAGGACGCGTTCAACGGGCGGTAGGTCGAAGCACCACCCTGTGCGGACGGTCCCGTCGCTTCGGTGATCGACCGCATAGGGTGGTTGCGCGCGGAGTTCCTCGCGCCCCTGGAAAGTGCAACGAAAGCTGAGCCCGTACGTGACCGCTCCTGTCTTCCTGCTCCCCTCCGACCGTCTTGCGACCGCGCGAGTCGGCGGTGTGGTCCGGCTCGACGGTGCGGAGGGGCGGCATGCCGTCTCCGTCAAGCGGCTGAACCCCGGTGAGGAGGTCGTCCTCACCGACGGCGAGGGCGCCGGGCTGCGCGGGACCGTCGCCGCCGTCGAGGGCAAGGACGTCCTCGACGTCAGCGTCAGCGAACTGCTGACCGAGCCCGAGCCGGACGTGCGGATCGTCGTGGTCCAGGCGCTGCCCAAGGGCGACCGCGGCGAGCTCGCGGTGGAGCTGATGACCGAGGTCGGGGTGGACGAGATCGTCCCCTGGCAGGCGTCGCGCTGTATCACGCAGTGGAAGGGCGAGCGCGGCGAGAAGGCCCTCGCGAAGTGGCGCGCGACCGCGCGCGAGGCGGGCAAGCAGTCGCGTCGGCTGCGGTTCCCCGTCGTGCACGGGGCGATGAGCACCCGCCAGGTGTCCACGCTGCTCGCCTCCGCGACGATGCCGGGCGTCCTGCACGAGGAGGGCGCCGCCCGTCTCGCCTCCGCCGAGCTGCCGGCCTCCGGGTCCGTCGTCCTGGTCGTCGGCCCGGAGGGCGGGGTCTCGCCGGACGAGATGGACGCCTTCACCACCGCCGGCGCGGGCGCCTACCTGCTCGGGCCTTCGGTGCTGCGCACCTCCACCGCGGGGGTCGCCGCCGCCGCGCTGCTGCTGGGCCGCAGCGGCCGCTGGGGATAGCCGGGACAGTCCCGGGACCGGCACGGGGGCTGTCGGAGCGCCGACGTAGGGTGTGCGCATGCCCGAGGACACCCCGCTCATCCGCAGTCTCCGCGCCGCCGTCGCGACGGCGCCCGCGGACGTCACGCTCCGCCTGCACCTCGCGGAACTGCTGCTCGCGGCCGGTCGCGGCGAGGAGGCCGTCGCCGAGGCCGCCGTCGCGCTCCAGCACGAGCCGGCGAACGGGGACGCCAGGGCGCTGATGCTGCGGGCGATGGGCGCACCCGCACCCGCACCCGCACTGGAGGAGCCCGCGCCTTCGGCGGCGCAGGAGCCGCCGCCCGCCTTCGACTGGTCCCAGGCCGAGCAGCAGGTCGCGGACATCGTCGAACCGCGCTTCGTCGAGCCCCTGCTCGACGGGGAGGGGGAGAGCGACCAGCCGGGCTGGGAGATCGAGCGCTCCGACGTGACGCTCGCCGACGTCGGCGGTCTCGCCGAGGTCAAGCAGCGGCTGGAGGCCGCGTTCCTCGCGCCGATGCGGAACCCCGAGCTGCGTCGCCTGTACGGCAAGTCGCTGCGCGGCGGCCTGCTGCTGTACGGGCCGCCCGGCTGCGGCAAGACCTTCATCGCCCGCGCGGTCGCGGGGGAGCTCGGGGCGCGGTTCCTCTCCATCGGGCTCAGCGACGTGCTGGACATGTACATCGGCCAGTCCGAGCGGAACCTGCACGACATCTTCGAGACCGCTCGCCGCAACGCGCCCTGCGTGCTCTTCCTCGACGAGATCGACGCCCTCGGCGGCAAGCGCAGCAACCTGCGGCACAGCGCCATGCGCGGCACCGTCAACCAACTGCTCACCGAACTCGACGGCGCCGGGAGCGACAACGAGGGCGTCTTCGTCCTCGCCGCCACCAACCACCCCTGGGACGTGGATTCGGCGCTGCGCCGCCCGGGCCGGCTGGACCGGACGCTGCTGGTGCTGCCGCCGGACGTGCCGGCGCGCGAGGCGATCCTGCGCTACCACCTGCGGGACCGGCCGGTCGCGGGCGTGGACGTGGGCAAGCTGGTCAAGGCGACGGAGGGCTACTCCGGCGCGGACCTGGCCCACCTGTGCGAGACGGCCGCCGAGGCCGCGCTGCTGGAGTCCGCCACGTCCGGGCAGGTCAAGATGATCGGCACCGGGGACCTGACAGGGGCGCTCAAGCAGGTCAAGCCGTCCATCGAGCCGTGGCTGGCGGCCGCGCGCAACGTCGCGCTCTTCGCTAACGAGGGCGGCATCTACGACGACCTGCTCGCCTACCTCAAGCGCGCGGGCAAGCTGTGACGACGACCCCCACGGGGGCGGTCGGCGATCCGGCCGACCCTTCCGTCCGGCTGCGGAAGGCCCAGACGCTGCTGGGCCTCGGGCGCGCCGCCGAGGCACGGGCGCTGTGTGCCTCAGCCGTCGCCGCCGACCCGGGGGACACGGCGGCCTGGCGGCTGCTCAGCCAGTGCTGCCTCGACCTGAACGAGCCCGAGGAGGGTCTGAGCGCCGCCGACCAGGCGCTCGCCACCGAGCCGAACGACGCCGTCGCGCTGCGCCTGCGCGCGATGGGCCTGCTCCGCCTCGCCGAACGCCGCGGCACCGGGCACGACCTGGCCGTCCAGGCCGCCTGGGCGGCGATGCAGGCCGAGCCCGACCACTGGTACGGCCACGCGTTGCTCTCCTCGGCGACGCTCCCGGGCTCCGGCAAGCTGTGGCCCAGGGACGGGGCCCAGACCTGCTACCAGGCCGCCCTGCGCGCCCGCGAGCTGGCGCCGCATCAGGCGGGCGCCCACTTCACCCTGGGCCGGGCGGCCGACGCCATGCACCGCGACGCGGAGGCGGAGGCGTGCTATCGCGCCGCGCTCGCCCTCGATCCCGAGCACATCGCGGCCCGCAACAACCTCGGGCGGCTGCTGCTCAAGCGCGGACAGGTCAAGGACGCGGCTGCCAGTTTCGCCGCGGTCGCCGCCGGGGACCACCTGCTCCACCACGAGACCGGGCTCGGCGCGCACAACCTCCGCGCGGTCGCGCTGCGGCTGCTCTCACGGGCCCGCTGGATCTCCGTCGTGGTCTTCATCGGCTCCGTCATGAGCATCGACCCCGCGGGTCCGAGCGTGGCGATCCGGCTCACGGGCGCCCTCCTCGCCGCGGCGGGCTGGGCCGCCTGGGCCCTGTGGGCCCGTCAGCAGCTCCCGCCGGGCCTGGTCCGCCCGCTGCTGCGCCTCGGACGGGCGAGCGCCTCCCTGCGCGTCGCGCTCCTCGGCGTCGCCACCGGCACGATCGTCGGCCTGCTGCTGCTCTGCGTCCCACCGCTCGACCCGGCGGTGGGCGTCCTGACCCTGGTCGGCGTGGTGGGCCAGTTCGCCGCCCTCCAGTACGCGAGCCACCTCGGCCGCCGCGAACGCCGCGGCTGAACGCCGGTTCGCTCACGGAAAAAGATCTCGAATCCTGGACGCCCGGTCGATAGCGTGCCCGGGTGACGCAGACACAAGCGCAGGAGCAGGCAGGCGGCGGTGACGGGTACTTCCGTCACCCGGACGTCCACGGCGATCTCGTCGCCTTCGTCGCCGAGGACGACGTGTGGGTCGCCCCCCTCGACGGAGGGCGGGCATGGCGGGTGAGTGCCGACCACGTGCCGGTGGCGGGGCCGCGGTTCTCGCCCGACGGGACGATGCTGGCGTGGGCGTCCGCCCGCGACGGCGCGCCCGAGGTGCACGTCGCGCCCGTCGACGGCGGGCCCGCGCGGCGGCTCACCTACTGGGGCAACGCGCAGACGGCCGTGCTGGGTTGGACGGCCGCGGGCGAGGTGCTCGTGGCGAGCGCGCAGGGCCGCCGGTCCCGCGCGCACGTCTGGGCCCACGTGGTGCCGCTGGACGGCGGGCCCGCGCGGACGCTGCCCTACGGCCGGCTCGGCCGGCTCGCGCTGCAGCCCGGCGGGGACGGCGTGCTGTTCTCCTCGGGTGGCACGCGGGAGGCCGCGCACTGGAAGCGCTACCGCGGCGGCCTCGCGAGCAGGCTCTGGATCGGCACCGAGGGCGGCGAGTTCACCGCGCTCCACGCAGATCTGGACGGCCAGCTCGAATCCCCGATGTGGGTCGGCGACCGCGTCGCCTTCCTCTCCGACCACGACGGCGTCGGCCGCCTGTGGTCCAGCCTGCCCGACGGCTCGGACCTGCGCGTCCACGGCGGTCACGCCCACTACGCCCGCAACGCCGCCACCGACGGCACCCGCGTGGTCTACCATGCGGGCGGCGAGCTGTGGTTGGCCGACTCGCTCGCGGCGGGCGAGGAGCCGCGCCGCCTGGAGATCCGCCTCGGCGGCCCACGCGCCGACCGGCAGCCCCACCCCGTCGACGCCGCACGCCACCTCGGTGCCTTCGCCGTCGACACCGACGCGCGTTCCAGCGTCGTGGAGGTCCGCGGCACGCTCCACCGGGTCACCCACCGCGACGGTCCGGTCCGGGTGCTGTCGGCCACGCCGGGCGTGCGCAACCGTCTTCCGGTCTCGTTGCCCGACGGCGCCTCGGCCTGGGTGACCGACGCCGACGGCGAGGACGCCCTGGAGTTCTCCGACGGCCGCCGTCTGCTCTCCGGCCGCCTCGGCCGCGTCGAGGAGCTGGTGGCCTCGCCCGACGGGCGGCTGCTCGCCCTGGCCGACCGTCAGGGCCGGGTGCTGCTCGTCGCCACCGACGCCACTGACGCGTCCGACGCGAGCGCCGGTGAGGCCGCGCTGCGCGAGCTGGACCGCAGCGAGCACAGCCAGGCCACGGGCCTCGCCTTCTCGCCCGACTCGCGCTGGCTCGCCTGGTCGCACTCGCTCTCCGTGATGGAGACGCTGAGCCAGATCCGGCTGGCGCGCACCGACACCGGTGAGATCGTCGAGGCGACCCGGGCCCGGTTCCGCGACTGGTCGCCCGCCTTCACCGCGGACGGCCGCCACCTGGCCTTCCTCTCCGCCCGCGACTTCGACCCGGTCTACGACGAGCACGTCTTCGACCTGTCGTTCCCGGCCGCCGCCCGGCCCTACCTGCTCACCCTCGCCGCCGAGGCCCTTTCGCCGTTCGGCCCGCTGCCGCAGGGCCGCCCGCTGGGCAAGGGCGGCGACGAGCCGGCCCCCGGCTCCGGCCAGGGGGAGCCGGCCGTCACCACCGTGGACCACGACGGCCTGGACGCCCGCGTCCTGCCGTTCCCCGTCCCGGCCGGCCGCTACGGCTCCCTCCGGGCCGTCAAGGGCGGCGTGGCCTGGCTGCGGCACCCGATCGCCGGTGTCCTCGGCAACGGGCGGGCCACCCCCGAGGCGGAGCCCGAGCGCAGCTCGCTGGAGCGCTTCGACCTCGCCGCCCGGCGCAGCGAGGTGCTCGTCGACGAGCTCGACGACTACGCCGTGTCCGGTGACGGCGCAAGCCTCGTGGTCCGCGACGGCGGGAACCTGACGGTCCTTCCGGCCGACCGGCGGGCCGACAAGGACGACCGGGACGGCCGGGTCACCGTGGACCTCTCCCGGGTGCGGGTCACCGTCGACCCCGCCGCCGAGTGGCGGCAGATGTTCGACGAGACCGCCCGCCTGATGCGCGACAACTTCTGGCGGGCCGATCTCGGCGGCGCCGACTGGGACGCGATCCAGGCCGAGTTCCGGCCGCTGGTCGACCGGGCCGGCACCCACAGCGACCTGGTCGACGTGCTCTGGGAGCTCCAGGGCGCGCTGGGCACCTCGCACGCCTACGTCGACCCGCCGGGCTCGGGCCCGGGCGCGGCCCGCCGTCAGGGCTTCCTCGGCGCCGACCTGGCCCGCGACGCGCAGGGCGTCTGGCGCGTGGTGTCCGTGCTGCCCGGCGAGTCCTCCGACCCGGGCGCCCGTTCGCCGTTGGCCGCGCCCGGCGTCGCGGTCCGCGCGGGCGACGCGCTGGTGTCCGTGGACGGCCGCCCGGTCGACCCGCTGACCGGTCCCGCCCCGCTGCTCGTCGGCACGGCCCGCAAGCCCGTCGAGCTGACCGTCGCCCCGGTCGACGGCGGCGCGGAGCGATCCGTCGTGGTCGTCCCGATCGCCGACGAGTCGGCGCTGCGCTACCACGCGTGGGTCGCCGACCGCCGCGCCCACGTCCACGCCGCGTCCGGCGGCCGCCTCGGCTACCTGCACGTTCCCGACATGGTCGGCAACGGCTGGGCCCAGCTCCACCGCGACCTGCGCACCGAGGTCGTGCGTGAGGGCCTGGTCGTCGACGTCCGCGAGAACCGTGGCGGCCACACCTCGCAGCTGGTCATCGAGAAGCTCAACCGTCGCGTCATCGGCTGGGACCTGCCGCGTGACGGCGTCGCGGTCACCTACCCCTTCGACGCCCCGCGCGGCCCGCTGGTCGCCGTGACGGACGAGTTCGCGGGCAGCGACGGCGACATCGTCGGCGCGGCGTTCCAGGCCCTGCGCCTGGGCCCGGTGGTGGGCGTGCGCAGCTGGGGCGGGGTGATCGGGATCGACGGCCACTACCGTCTCGTCGACGGGACCGGGGTGACGCAGCCGCGCTACGCGACGTGGATGGAGGGCTACGGCTGGGGCCTGGAGAACCACGGGGTGGACCCCGACGTCGAGGTCCGCACCACCCCCGCGGACTGGGTCGCCGGTCGCGACCCGCAGCTCGACGAGGCGATCAGGTTGGCCCTCGCCGCCCTCGCCACCACCCCGGCCGCGACCCCGCCTTCGATTCCCGACCTGTAGTTGCACCTTCCCCAGGGGCGCGGGGAACGGCGCGACAAGCCACCCACATGCGGATGGTCCCCTCTGAACAGGGCCATCCGCACAGAGTGGTTGCTCGCGCAGTTCCTCGCGCCCCTGACCTCATCGGTACGATCCGTACTGAGACCCGTGACCGTAGGAGAGTGTGATGGCCGGCGAGGCCCAGGCGGACTGCCTGTTCTGCAAGATCGTGGCCGGGGAGATCCCCTCCACAAAGGTGCGCGAGACCGAGCACACGCTCGCCTTCCGTGACATCAACCCGCAGATGCCGACGCACGTCCTGGTCGTGCCGAAGGCGCACTACCCCAACGCCGCCGCCCTCGCCGACGCGGACCCGCAGCTCGCGGGGGCCGTGCTCGCGGAGGCCGGGCGGGTCGCCGAGGCCGAGAAGGTGGCCGAGAGCGGCTACCGCCTGATCTTCAACACCGGTTCCGGCGCGGGGCAGACCGTGTTCCACGCGCACGTGCACGTGCTCGGTGGCGAGGGCGCGGGGCGCCTCGCCGAGAAGCTGGTCTGACCCGCCGTGTCCGCGCGTGAGCTGGTCGTGCTGGGCACGGCCAGCCAGGTCCCGACCCGGCACCGGAACCACAACGGGTACCTGCTGCGCTGGGACGGCGAGGGCCTGCTCTTCGACCCGGGCGAGGGCACGCAGCGGCAGATGCTGCACGCCGGCGTCAGCTCGCACGACATCACCCGGATCTGCGTCACGCACTTCCACGGCGACCACTGCCTGGGCCTGCCGGGCGTGATCCAGCGGATCAACCTCGACAAGGTGCCGTACCCGGTCGCGGTCCACTACCCGGCCTCGGGCGAGCAGTTCTTCGAGCGGCTGCGCCACGCCAGCGCCTTCTACGAGACCGCGGAGCTGCGCCCCGAGCCGCTCGTCGGCGAGGGCGGCGCGCTGAAGCCCACCGGTCGCGAGCGGACGCCGTTCACCCTCGAAGCGGTCCGGCTCTCGCACCCCGTGGACTCCTACGGCTACCGCCTCGTCGAGCCCGACGGGCAGCGTCTCCTGCCGGAGAAGCTGCGCGCCCACGGCATCGCCGGGCCGGACGTCGGCCGCCTCCAACGCGAAGGCCGCCTCGGGGAGGTGACCCTGAGCGACGTCAGCGAGACCAGGCGTGGCCAGCGGGCCGCGTTCATCATGGACACCCGCCTGTGCGAGGGCGTCCACGCGCTCGCCGAGGGCGCGGACCTGCTGGTCATCGAGGCGACGTTCCGCGGCGCGGACGAGCACCTCGCCGAGGAGCACGGCCACCTCACCGCCGCGCAGGCGGCCCGCGTCGCGGCGCAGGCCGGCGTCCGGACCCTGGTGCTGACGCATTTCTCGCAGCGTTATCCGGATCTGGAAGGCCATCTCGAAGAAGCGTGTCGCCACTTCGACGGCGAGATCGTGGTCGCCGCGGACCTGATGCGAATCCCCGTGCCCGGCCGCGTGTGAATGAACAGCGGAATAAAAGACTGGCGCATCCCCGCTGACGGGCGCAGCATCGTTGTCCCCGGCAGTACCGTCCGTCGTACCCTTTTATCGGTGGAACAGCGGACCCGACAGAGAAATGGGATGAGGCAGGCCCCAGCGCCGACCTATGACTTCTCAAACGCAGACCCAGTCGTCGCAGTCGCAGACCCAAGCGCGCATCGTCATCCCGGAGAAGCACCCGATGGTGACGGTGCTCGGCACCGGGGACTCACTCCTCCGCGTGATCGAGAACGCCTTCCCCTCCGTCGACATCCACGCCCGCGGCAACGAGGTCACCGCGACCGGTGACCCGCGCGAGACCGCGCTGGTGCAGAAGGTCTTCGACGAGATGATGCTGGTGCTCCGCACCGGTCAGCCGCTGACCGAGGACACCGTGGAGCGTTCCATCGCGATGCTGCGCAAGGCTGCGGAGGACCCGAACAGCCCGGAGGCGCACGGGAGCCCCTCGTCCGTCTTCACCGCGAACATCCTCTCCAACCGCGGCCGCTCGATCCGTCCCAAGACGCTGAACCAGCAGACCTACGTGGACGCGATCGACCGCCACACCGTCGTCTTCGGCATCGGCCCGGCCGGTACCGGCAAGACGTACCTGGCCATGGCCAAGGCCGTGCAGGCGCTGCAGGCCAAGCAGGTCAACCGGATCATCCTGACCCGTCCGGCCGTCGAGGCCGGCGAGCGGCTGGGCTTCCTGCCCGGCACGCTCTACGAGAAGATCGACCCGTACCTGCGCCCGCTCTACGACGCGCTGCACGACATGATCGACCCGGACTCGATCCCGCGCCTGATGGCCGCGGGGACGATCGAGGTGGCGCCGCTCGCCTACATGCGCGGCCGTACCCTCAACGACGCGTTCATCATCCTCGACGAGGCGCAGAACACCAGCGCCGAGCAGATGAAGATGTTCCTGACCCGTCTCGGCTTCAACTCCAAGATCGTGGTCACCGGCGACATCACGCAGATCGACCTGCCCGGCGGCACGGTCAGCGGTCTGCGGGTGGTCCAGGACATCCTGGACGGCGTGGAGGACATCCACTTCTCCCGGCTGACCAGCGCGGACGTGGTCCGGCACAAGCTGGTCGGCAAGATCGTCGACGCCTACGGCCGCTACGACGCCCAGAACGCCGCAGCGCCCAACTCCCACCGCAAGTAAACCGACCGAGCAGGAAGCCGAGAACCGCACTCGCCATGGCGATCGACATCAACAACGAATCCGGGACGGACGTCGACGAGGAGGCGCTTCTCGACGTCGCGCGCTTCGCGTTGGACCGGATGCGCATCCACCCGCTGTCCGAGCTCTCCGTCATCGTCGTGGACGAGGAGGCCATGGCGGCGCTGCATGTGCAGTGGATGGACGAGCCCGGCCCGACGGACGTGATGTCGTTCCCGATGGACGAGCTGCGGCCCGGCAAGGAGGACGAGGAGCCGCCCCAGGGCCTCCTCGGCGACATCGTGCTGTGCCCGGAGGTCGCCACCAAGCAGGGCGCGGCCAACGGGCACTCCATGGACGCGGAGCTGCAGCTGCTCACCGTCCACGGCGTGCTGCACGTCCTCGGCTACGACCACGAGGACCCGGAGGAGGAGCGGGAGATGTTCGGGCTGCAGAAGCGCATCCTGGACGACTGGCGCGCCGAGCGCGGCGAGACCGGTCCCTCCCCGGCCCCCACAACGCGCTGAGACCCGCGCAGAGAATCCTGACGAAATGAGCGGCAGCAGTACCGGCTTCAGCACCTCCTTCCTCATCGGGGCGGTGCTGCTCGTCATCTGTGCGTGGCTGGCGGCCTGCGCCGAGGCGGGCATCTCACGGGTCTCCCGCTTCCGCGCCGAGGAGGCCGTCCGCAACGGCCGCCGCGGCGCGGAGCGTCTGCTCGCCCTGGCGAGCGACCCGATCCGCTACCTCAACCTGGCCACCCTGATCCGGGTCACCTGCGAGATGGCGGCGACGGTCCTGGTGACCGTCGTCTGCGTGCGCGGCTTCCCGCAGACCTGGCAGGCGGTCCTGGTCGCCATCGGCGTGATGGTGCTGGTCTCCTTCGTCGCGGTGGGTGTCTCGCCGCGCACCATCGGGCGCCAGCACCCGCTGAACTCGGCCACGGCGGCCTCCTACCTGCTGTTGCCGCTGGCCCGCGTGCTGGGCCCGATCCCGCGCCTGCTGATCCTGCTGGGCAACGCGCTCACCCCGGGCAAGGGCTTCCGCGAGGGCCCCTTCGCCTCCGAGGCGGAACTGCGCGCGCTGGTCGACCTGGCCGAGAAGGACGACCTGATCGAGGACGACGAGCGCCGCATGGTGCACTCGGTCTTCGAGCTCGGCGACACCATCGTGCGCGAGGTGATGGTGCCGCGCACCGACCTGGTGATGATCGAGCGGAGCAAGACCGTCCGCCAGGCCCTCACCCTCGCGCTGCGCTCGGGCTTCTCCCGGATACCGGTCGTCGGCGAGAACGAGGACGACGTCGTCGGGATCGCCTACCTCAAGGACCTGGTCCGGCGCACCCACACCAACCGCGAGGCCGAGTCCGAGCCGGTCGGCTCGGTGATACGGCCGGCGACCTTCGTCCCGGACAGCAAGCCCGCGGCGGACCTGCTGCGCGAGATGCAGCGCGACCGCATCCACGTCGCCGTGGTCATCGACGAGTACGGCGGCACGGCCGGGCTGGTGACGATCGAGGACGTCCTGGAGGAGATCGTCGGCGAGATCACCGACGAGTACGACCGGGAGACCCCGGCCGTCGAGCCCCTGCCCGACGGCTCCTACCGGATCACCGCCCGCCTGCCGGTGGAGGAGCTCGGCGAGCTGTTCGGCCTGGAGCTGGAGGACGAGGACGTCGACACCGTCGGCGGCCTGCTGGCCAAGGCGCTGGGCCGCGTTCCGATCCCCGGCAGCGACGCGGAGGTGCCGCTGCCGGACGACGAGGACCTGCCGATCGCCGCGATCCGGCTCACCGCCGAGAGCACGGCGGGCCGCCGCAACCGCATCGGCACGCTGCTCGCCTCCCCGGTCCCGCGGGCCGGGCACGACGAGGAGCAGGACGAGACGCCCCGCGCGGAATCGGCCTGAGCCGCGCGGCTCAGGAGTGCATCCGTGCGCCCTTGAGCACCCGGTCCACGGCGTTGCGCGGCCCGTACACGGCCAGGCCGACGATGTCGAGATCGGCGCCGCGCGCGGCGCGGACGGCCGCGCGGTTGTCCGTGTCGTTGCCGGTGGCGAACAGGTCGGAGGTGAACACCGCCCGGGGCAGCGAGCGGGCCAGAGCGCGGCTGTGGGCGGCGGTGAGGATCTCCTTCGAACCCTCGAAGACCAGCACGGGCTGCCGGAACATCGGCAGGTAGCCGGTGCCGTCGGCGTCCTGGTACGGCTCGCCGATCACCTCGGGTGCCTCCGTGCCCAGCCCGCTGACCAGGAACGCGGTGACGTTGAGCCGCTGCCAGGTCTGCAGGTCCTCACGGAGCAGCACGGCGATCTTGGTGTCGAAACGGACGGGGGTCGTGTCGTGGTCCTCGCTCATGGCATGAGACTGCCGCCCGCCCGCAGGTCCGGTCTTGTACGTTCTTTGCATGGCCGCGCGTGAATCGGTGTCCGCGTGGCGTCCGCGCGTTCCGGGCGTCACCGAGGTCTTCCACGCCCACTTCACCGAGCACGCCTATCCGATGCACGTCCACGACGTCTGGACGCTGCTCATCGTCGACTCCGGCGCGGTCCGGTACGACCTGAACCGCCACGCGTGCGGCACCCTGCACGAGACCGTCTCGCTGCTGCCACCGCACGTCCCCCACAACGGCTCCCCGGCGACCCCGGAGGGCTTCCGCAAGCGGGTGCTGTACCTGGACTCCTCGGTCCTGGACCCCACGCTGATCGGCGCGGCGGCGGACACCCCCGACGTCACGGACCCGCTGCTGCGGCTGCGGGTGGGCCAGCTCCACACGGTGCTGGCGCGTCCGGGCGAGGAGCTGGAGGCGGAGAGCCGGCTCGCCTTCGTCGGCGAGCGGCTGCGGACGCACCTGCGGTCGTTCCCGCTGCCGGAACCCGGCCGGGGCGTCGCCGAGCAGCTGCGGGATCTCCTGGACGCGCGTGTCCGGGAGGGGCTCACCCTGGACGAGGCGGCCGGGCTGGTCCATGCCCACCCGGCGCACCTGGTCCGCGCGTTCAGCGCGCGCTTCGGCTTGGCCCCGCACCAGTACCTGACGGCCCGCCGGGTGGAACGCGCCCGCGCCCTCCTCCTGGACGGCCTTCCGCCCGCCGAGGCGGCGACCTCGGCGGGCTTCTACGACCAGGCGCATCTGGGCCGGCACTTCAAGCGCGTGGTGGGCGTTTCCCCGGGAAGGTTCCGGTCAACGCCTCAGTCGCCGCGACCTCAGGGGCGCGAGGAACTGCGCGACAAGCCACCCCGGGCGGACGGTCCTGACTGAACAGGGCCATCCGTACAGGGTGGTTGCTCGCGCCCGACGGCTATCGCCGTCGCGCGGCGGCAGCGCCCAGGCCCAGGGCCACCGTCACTGCCAGGACCGCCACGGCCACCGCGTCGGCCGCCAGGCCGAGCCTCACGCCGCTCAGCACGTCCGCCCGGGTGGAGGCCACCGCGGCCAGCAGCGGGATGCCGACGGTGATGCCGACCTGCTGCGTGGTGGTGGTGAGCCCCGTCGCCTGGCCCTGCTCGTCGTCGGGCAGACCCGACGTCGCGGTGACGTTGTAGGCGACCATCGCCGCCATGTGGCCGATGCCGGCCAGGGAGATGACGACCAGGAAGACCCACGTCCCGCCGGTGCCCGCGCCGACGGCCAGCAGGCCGAAGGTCAAAGCCGCCTGGAGCAGCAGCCCGCCCGCGAGGACCTTCGCGGAGCCGACGCGGGCGACCCAGCGGGGCGCGAGCGTGCCGGTGACCGCGCAGGAGACGCCGAGGGCGCCGAAGACCAGACCGGTCAGCACGGGGGAGAGGTGGTTGACCTGCTGGAGGTAGAGCGTGCCCAGGAAGACCGCCGCCGTCATCGTGGCGATGGTGGTCAGGCCGCCGAGGTTGCCGAAGGCGACCGTGGGGCGGCGCAGGATCCGCAGCGAGACGAGCGGTTCGGCGGTGCGCGCCTCGATGACGAAGAACGTGGTGAGCAGGACCGCCGCTGCCGCCAGGGTCCCCAGCACCGAGGTGTCGCCGAAGCCGCGCTGCGCGGCCGTGGAGAGGGCGTAGATCAGCGACAGCAGACCGCCGGTGACGGTGATCGCACCGGGGACGTCCATCCGGGGACGCACCGTGTTGCGGGACTCCGGCAGCAGCCGCGGCGCGGCGACCAGCACGGCGGCGCCCATGACCACGTTGAGGCCCATGGTGGAACGCCAGGTGAGCAGTTGGGTGAGCACACCGCCCAGCACCATCCCGCAGGTGAAGCCGACGGCCATCAGGCTGCCCATGATGCCGAGCGCCCGGTCGCGCTGCGGGCCCTCGCGGAAGGTGGTGGTCAGCAACGCCATGCCGGCGGGCACGATCGCCGCCGCGCCGAGCCCTTGCAGCGCCCGCCCGGCGAGGAAGCTCGCGGGGGACCAGGCCAGCGTGGCCAGCACCGACGCGGCGGTGAACAGCGTCAGCCCGCCGAGGAACACCCGCCTGCGGCCCACCGCGTCGGCGACCCTGCCGAACAGCAGCAGGAACCCGCCGGAGGGGAGCGCGAACGCGGTCATGCCCCACTGCAGGTTCGCCTGCGACAGGTGCAGCGACTGACCGAGCGACGGCAGCGCGATGTTGAGGATGGAGAAGTCGAGGGCCACCGCGAACTGGGCGGCACAGAGCACGAAGAGGACCAGCCTGGCCCGTAGTGTCAGGCCTCCCTCGGCGTGGAGGCTGCTGGTGGTGGTCGTGGAGCGGGGATCCGCCGTGGTGTCGATCGCCATGACCATCATGGTTCTGCGGATCGACAGGCGGTGGAGAGAGACCGCTTGTCCTGTTGGTACCACCACCAGGCAGGCCCGGACGGCGTGGTAGACAGGGCCTCATGTTCGAGATCCTGAAGGACCGGGCGGGGCTGACGGCCGACGCGTCGATGGCCGACGTCGTCGCGGCTGTGCACCGGATGCCCTACGGGCGACCGGCGATCCGCAGCGTGGAGGGGGCGCTCGCCGAGTGGCGGGGGACCTGCTCCACCAAACACGCCCTGCTGGCGGCCGTGTTCGCCGAGCGCTGGCCCGAGAGCGAACCGCGGTTGGTCCACCGCGTCTACCGCTGCACGCCGGAGCTCGCCGAGCGGAGCTTCGGCGCCGAGGCCGCCGCCGCCGTTCCGGCTGACGGCCTGTGGGACGTCCACCGCTACCTGACGGTGGACGTCCAGGGCCGTCGCGTCGTCGTCGACGTCACCTTCCCCTCGGGGCCGTCCTGGGACGGGACCGCGACCATGCCGCTCGCCTGCGGGCCCGGCACCGACCACGTGGTCGACGCGGACGGCGACGCGGACGCGGACAAGCGGGCGCTGGAGCGGGAGTGGTGCGACCCGGCGGTCCGCGAGCCGTTCATCGCGGCCCTCTTCGAGGGCTGAGGGAGGCTACTGGCCCATGACGTACCTGACCGTCGGGCCGGTGGTCCAGCCGCCGTCGACGGCGAGTCCCGCGCCGGTGACGTAGGAGGCGGCGTCGGAGAGCAGGAAGACCGTCGCGGAGGCGATCTCGTGGGGCTCGCCGACGCGGCCCATCGGGGTGTTGGGGTAGTTGCCCTCGCCCTGCCGGATGCCGACGGAGGCGGTCATCGGGGTGTAGGTCATGCCCGGGTGCACCGAGTTGACCCGGATGCGCTCGGCGCCGAGCTCCACCGCGCCGATCTTGGTGAGGCCGCGGACGCCCCACTTCGACGCGCCGTAGCCTGCCGTGAGGGCCAGGCCCATCAGGCCCGCCGCCGAGGAGATGTTGACGATCGAGCCGCCGCCGACCGCGCGCAGGGCGGGGATCACGGTCTTCATGCCGATGAAGACGCCGGTGAGGTTGACGTCCAGGACGCGGCGGAAGTGCTCGACGGACTCGTCCGCGAGGAAGCTGCCGGTGGAGATGCCCGCGTTGTTGACCAGGCCGTGCACGCCGCCGAAGGTCTCCTGGGCGAAGGCGACGACCTCGGCCCAGTCCTGCTCGGAGGTGACGTCGTGGTGGCGGTAGCGGGCCCGCTCGCCCAGCTCTGCGGCGGTCGTGGCGCCGTCCTGGTCGAGGACATCGGTGAGGACGACGTTCGCCCCGGCGGCGACGGCCTGGCGGGCCGTCTCGGCGCCGAGACCTCGGGCGCCGCCGGTGACGATGACGGTCCGGCCGGTGAGATCGGCGGTGGTCATGGTGTCCGGCCAGGAATTCCCGGGGGGCCCGACTGCGCTTGGATAGTCTGGGAGCACACCATCAGGCAGGGGAGACTGTGGACGTTCGTACGAATACCGCCGATGTCCGACGCCGAGCCGACCTGCGCGAGTTCCTGATGAGCCGGCGCGCCCGCGTCACCCCGGGCGAGGCCGGGCTGCCCGACGGCGGTGCCCGGCGGCGGACGCCAGGGCTGCGGCGCGAGGAGGTGGCCGTCCTCGCCGGAGTGGGCGTCAGCTGGTACCAGTGGCTGGAGCAGGGCCGGGACATCACCGTCTCCGGCCAGGTGCTGGACTCCGTCTCCCGCGTGCTCAGGCTGGACGAGCCGGAGCGGCGCCACCTCTACGTGCTGGCGGGCCTCAATCCGCCGCTCGCCGCGATCCCGCGGGAACAGGCGGCGGTGAGCGACTCCATCCGGCGACTCATCGACGCCTGGACGCCGCTGCCGGCCAACGTCATCGACCGCTACTGGAACAACATCGCCTTCAACGACGCGGCCGGCGCGGTGTTCGACTTCAACGACGACTGCGGCAACTGCCTCTTCAACTTCTTCACCAGCCACATCTACCGCAGCCGGCACGTCGGTTGGTCCGAGGACGCGGCCCTGGTCGCGGCCGAGTACCGCGCCTCCGCCGCGGAGTTCCCCGGCGACGAGGGCTTCGCCGCGATCGTCGACGAGCTGGGCGGCCGCAGCGAGCTCTTCGCCGAGCTGTGGGCGCGCGGTGACGTCCGTCCACCCGGCACGCGGCAGAAGATCGTGGACCACCCGCTGGTCGGCGACCTGCATCTGGAGAGCACGCAGCTGCGCATCCCCGAGCGGCCCGACCTGACCGTCGTCCTGCACAACGCCGTCCCGGGCACCGACACGATGCGGAAGCTGGAGTGGCTCGCCTCCCCGGAGAGCCGCCGGGCGACGATGCGGCCCGTCGCGGGCTGAGCGGCTGATCCGTGCGCGGTGGGTTGCGCAGCGGCTGATCCGTGCAGGGGCACGGGGTACGGCGCAGGCAGGTTGAGCATGGGCGCGTTCCGTCCCACCCCTCCCGAGCCCCAGGAGACGCCGATGACCCCCACCCTTGCCGAGTCCGCCGCCCTGATCCAGCCGGAGTTGGCCGCGTTGCGGCGGGCGATCCATGAGGAGCCGGAGATCGGCCTGGATCTGCCGTCGACGCAGGCGAAGGTGCTGGCGGCGTTGGAGGGGTTGGGTCTTGAGGTCTCGGTGGGCGAGAAGCTGAGCAGCGTGACGGCGGTGCTGCGTGGTGGGCGCCCGGGTCCTGCGGTGCTGCTGCGCGGCGACATGGACGCGTTGCCGGTGCAGGAGACGAGTGGGCTGCCGTTCGCGTCGAGGGTGCCCGGGGCGATGCACGCGTGTGGGCACGATCTGCATGTGGCGGGGTTGGTGGGTGCGGCGCGGCTGCTGGCCGAGCGGCGTGAGGAGCTGGCCGGGTCGGTGGTCTTCATGTTCCAGCCCGGTGAGGAGGGCGGCGGCGGTGCCCAGCTGATGGTCGACGAGGGTGTGCTCGACGCGGCCGGTGACCGTGTCGTCGCGGCCTACGCCCTCCACGTCGCCGCCGCGCTGCTCCCGGCCGGGTGGGTCGCCTCCCGGCCGGGCCCGGTCATGGCCGCCTCCGACACCCTGGCGGTCACCTTCCGCGGCCGCGGCGGCCACGGCTCCATGCCGCACACCGCACTCGACCCGATCCCCGCCGCCTGCGAGGCGGTGCTGGGCCTCCAGACCATGGTGACGCGGCGCTTCGACGCGTTCGACCCGGTCGTGCTGACCGTCGGCACGTTCCACGCGGGCAGCGCGGACAACGTCATCCCGGAGACCGCGTCCTTCGGCGCGACGATCCGCTCGTTCTCGGTCGAGGCCCGCGCGAAGGTCGCCGAGGAGGCGCTGCGCGTCGTGCGCGGCATCGGCGAGGCGCACGGCCTCGCGGTCGAGGCCGAGGTCGTCGGCGGCTACCCGGTCACCGTCAACGACCCGCGCGAGTCCGCGTTCGCGGCGGGCGTCGTCGCCGAGGTCCTGGGTGAGGGCCGCTACGTCGAGATGCCCCACGCCGTCGCCGGCTCGGAGGACTTCGGCGTCCTGGACAAGCTCGTCCCCTCGGCCTACGTGATGCTCGGCGCCACCCCGTCCGACCGCGACCCCTTCACCGCCCCGTACAACCACGCCCCGGAGGCCGCCTTCGACGACTCCGTCCTGGCGGACGGCGCGGCGCTCCTCGCGGGGCTGGCGCTGGGGCGTTTGGCACGTGGGTAGGTTCCGCTCCCGCGCGCGGTTGCACTGTCCAGGGGCGCGGGGAACTGCGCGACAAACCACCCACGTGCGGATGGTCCTCCAGCAACAGGGCCATCCGCACAGGGTGGTTCCTCACGCAGTTCGCCGCGCCCCTGGACAGTGCAACTTAGAGCTCGTGCCAGGGGTCCAGCGCGACGTAGTCGCGGGCGCGGCCCTCGGGGTCCAGGAGATGCCCGACCAGCTTCACCGTGCGCAGGACCACCTGGCGTGCCGTCACCCGTGCGGCGGGGACGCGGGTGCCCAGGTGGGCCTCGATCCGGCGGGCGTCCGCGGCCTGGTGGGTCATCACGTTGAGGGCGATGTTGGCGCGCGCGCCCGCGACCACCCCGCACATGCGGACCGGGGGCAGCTCCACCAGCCAGCGCGTCGCCGCCTCCAACTCCTGTGCGGGGACGTCGACCCAGAGCCAGGTGCCGACCACGTGGCCGTTCAGGCGCGGGGAGGCGTCGCAGCGCAGGACGAGACGGCCGCTGCGGCGCAGCTCCTCGACCCGGCGGCGGACCGTCGTCGCCGGGAGGCCGGTGCGGGCCGACAGCTCCGCGAAGGGCATGCGGCCGTCCGCGCCGAGCGCCTGCATCAGGGTGCGGTCGTCCAGGGCGCGGCGCAGCGCGCCGCCGCGGCCGGGGTGGGGATCCCCGGCAGGAGTCGGGCCTGTGCCGATCGCCTCGCGCTGGGAGGGGTCCAGCGCGCCCTCGCGCCACCGGCTGCCCTCGCGCAGGGTGCGCTCGACGAACGCCGTGCGGGTGCGCAGCACGCCGGGAACGGCGCCGACGCGGTCCAGGACGTAGGCGGTGACCTGGGCCGGCTCCAGCGCCGCGACGGTGATCATCAGATCCGCCTCGCCGGTCACGATCTCGACCGTCGGTGTCTGCGGGTCCGCCGCCAGCGTTGCCGCGACCGAGGCGACGGCGTCCGCCCGGCAGTCCAGGGCGACCAGCGCGGTCAGGCCCACGCCCATCCGCTCGGCCGAGGGGTAGCAGGTGACCCAGGCGTCCCCGTCCGCGGTCAGCCGCGCCCAGCGGCGCGAGAGCGTCGCCGGGTCGACGCCCAGCGGCTCGGCCAGCTTGGACCAGGGCGCGCGCGGATCGACGCGCAGGGCGTCGACGAGGGCGAGGTCCAGTTCGTCGATCAACGGCGGCCGCCCTCCTTCGTCCTCACGTGTTGGCCGATTCATGCGCGCGGGTGGTCCGTGCTTGCCGATCCGTGCGGCGGCGGCTCCTCGCGGCCCAGGTTAGCGATCCTTTCGCCCACTCGCTCGGCCGCGTTCAGCTCCTCGTCCGGCTCTGCCGGCATCAGCGCGGCCCCCCACTCCCGGACGGATGTGCTGCCCATGCCCCGCCCCCTGTCCCGCGCCGGCGCGCTGGTCGGACTGCTGGTCCTCGTGGAGTTCTTCAGCGGCACGATCCAGGGCGCGTTCCCGATCCTGCTGCCGGACCTGGCCAAGGCGCTTCACTTCGACGCGGGTGCCCAGGCCCTGGTGCTGGGGGTCAACTTCCTGGTCTCGGGCGTGACCGTGCCGGTGGCCTCGCGCCTGGGCGACCTCTTCGGGCACCGTCGCCTGCTGCTGGCCACGCTCGCGCTGACCTGCCTCGGCTATGTGCTCTCCGCCTGCGCCACCGCCCTGCCGCTGCTGCTCGTCGGGCAGGCCCTCGCCGGGCTGCTCAGCTGCTGGCTCCCGCTCGAGTTCGCGCTGCTGCGCGACCGCCTGGGCGAGGAGCGCGGCGGGCGGGCCGTCGGGCTGCTGGTGGGATCGCTGACGCTGGGCACCATCGCGGGTGCCGTCGCCCGCCCGGGGCTGTGGTTCCTCGCCGCGCTGCCGGCGCTCTCGCTCGCGGTGGTGTGGGCGTTCGTGCCGGAATCCGCCACCCGCGCGGTCGGCCGCCTCGACTGGGCCGGCACCGCCCTGCTCAGCTGCGGCCTCGGACTGCTCTTCGGCGGGTTCAGCAGCGTCGGCCGCTCCACCGGCGCGCTGCTGACCGCCGCCCTGCTGCTGGGCGCGGCGGTGATGCTGGCGCTCTTCGTGCGTCAGGAGCTGCGCTGCCCGACGCCGACCGTGGACGTGCGGATGCTCGCCCGCCGCTCGACCGCGCCGGTCTTCGGCCTCAGCCTGCTGCTCGGCTTCGCGCTGTACGGGGCCCAGTCGCCGAACCTCTCCTTCCAGGCCGCCAAGCCCGCGGAGGTCGGCTACGGCCTCGGCGCGGACTCGCAGCTGCTCGGCCTGCTCAGCCTCCCGGCCGTGCTCGGCGCGATGCTCGGCGCCCTGCTCGCCGACCGGCTGGCCCGCCGCTTCGGCGCGCGCGCCCTGCTGGCCTGCGGCTTCGCGATGAGCGGCGTGGGCTACGCGGTGATCGCGGCCGACCACGGCAGCGCGGTGGCGTTCGTGCCGCCGGGCGCGCTCGCCGGGTTCGGCGCCGGTCTCGGCCTCAGCCTGCTGCCCGGCCTGCTGATGCGCCGTCTGCCGGCCGACCAGACGGGCGTCGGCACGGGTGTCTACAACACCCTCAAGACCCTGGCCGGGGCGGCGGCGGGAGCGGTCGGCGCGGCCGTCCTGGACGCGGTGCTGCTGCGCCCCGGCGTCCCCGCCGAGAGCGCCTACGTCGCGATCTGGACCGGGTGCGCGCTGCTGTGCGCGCTCGGCGTTCCGGTCGCGCTGTCCCTGCGCACGACCCCTGACACCGAGGCCGCCCGGGGGCTAGCCTCTCAGCAGCCGGTGTGATCATCGCTTACGCGCCTTACGGGAGGCCTGTTTCATGGTTGCTGCATCCTCCGACCTGTCCTCGCTCCGCGAGTCCGCCGCCCTGATCCAGCCGGAGTTGGCCGCGTTGCGGCGGGCGATCCACGAGGAGCCGGAGATCGGCCTGGATCTGCCGTCGACGCAGGCGAAGGTGCTGGCGGCCCTGGAAGGGCTGGGTCTTGAGGTCTCGGTGGGCGAGAAGCTGAGCAGTGTGACGGCGGTGCTGCGCGGTGGGCGTCCGGGTCCTGCGGTGCTGCTGCGCGGCGACATGGACGCGTTGCCGGTGCAGGAGACGAGTGGGCTGCCGTTCGCGTCGAGGGTGCCCGGGGTGATGCACGCGTGCGGGCACGATCTGCACGTGGCGGGGTTGGTGGGTGCGGCGCGGCTGCTGGCCGAGCGGCGCGAGGAACTGGCCGGGTCGGTCGTCTTCATGTTCCAGCCCGGCGAGGAGGGCTGCGGCGGCGCCAAGATCATGATCGACGAGGGCCTGCTGGAGGCCGCCGGTGAGGACGTCGTCGCCGCCTACGGCATCCACGTCACCAGCGGCCTGCTGCCCGGCGGCGTCGTCTCCGGCCGCCCCGGCGCGGCGATGGCCGCGGCGGACACGCTCCACGTCACCTTCCGCGGTCGCGGCGGCCACGGCTCGGCGCCGCACGCCGCGCTCGACCCGATCCCCGCGCTGTGCGAGGCGGTGACGGCGCTCCAGACCATGGTGACCCGCCGGTTCGACGCGTTCGACCCGGTGGTCGTCACCGTCGGCCACATCCACGGCGGCACGATCAACAACGTCATCCCGGACGACGCCTCCTTCGAGGCCACCATCCGGACCTTCTCCGAGGAGGCGCGCACCCGGGCCGAGGAGGAGACGCTGCGCGTCGTGCGGGGCGTCGCGGCGGCCCACGGCCTGGACGCGGACGCCCGCTACGAGCGCCTGTACCCGGTGACCCGCAACGACGAGACGGAGGCGGAGTTCGCAGCCGCGACGGCCCGCGCGCTGCTGGGCGCCGACCGGTTCCGGCCGATGCCGCAGCCGCTCGCCGGTGCGGAGGACTTCTCCTACGTCTGCGAGGCCGTCCCCTCGGCCTACTTCTTCCTCGGCGCGTGCGCGCCGGACCGCGACCCGTCGACGGCGCCGTACAACCACAGCCCGGAGGCCTTCTTCGACGACGCCGTCCTCGCCGACGGCGCGGCGCTGCTGGCCGCACTGGCCCTCGGCCGGCTGGCCCGGGCCGAGTAGTCCGCGCCCGGGGCCCGGCCCGCAGGCCGGGCCCCGGGCGGACCCCTACCGTCGCATCACTGACTCGCCTCAGGCGCAGCCACTCTGACATGGCATCAGTCCGGTCGGTCACCGCCGGACGGGCGGAGGGGCGACCGCTGGGAGGAGGCGGTCTCCGGCCGGCGTCAGCCGGCGGGAGCGGCCTCCGGCTCCGGGCCGGACTGCGGGCCGGCTTCGGGGGCGTGGGCGCCCACCGGGACGTCGGGGGAGCGGAACCAGGAGCCCTGCACCGCCCACTGGATCACCATGAGCACCAAGCCGACCGCCAACGCGGACAGACCGATCACCGAGACGCCGCCGACCTTGCCGACGACCGGCAGGGTCATCGAGGTGTGGCCGTAGTTCGGGTCGGCGTAGACGTCGAAGGCGGCGTAGCAGAAGAAGTAGAGCAGCATCAGGCCGCCGAGCAGCGGCAGGATGCCCTTGAACCACAGGTCGCGGGCGCTGCGCCGGAGCACCTTGCGGAAGTACCAGAAGCAGGCGAAGCCGGTCAGGCCGTAGTAGAAGGCGATGCCGAGGCCGACCGAGGAGATCGAGTCCAGCAGGACGTTGCTGCTGATCTTGGTGAGCAGGACGTAGAAGCCGATGGAGACCAGGCCCATCGCCCAGGTCGACCAGGTGGGGGTGAGGAAGCGCCGGTGCACGCGGGCGAAGTGCGAGGGAATGGCCTTGTGGACGGCCATGGAGAAGGCGGTGCGGGCCGTCGGCAGGATCGTCGTCTGGGTGGACGCGGCCGCCGAGGTGAGCACGGTCAGCACGAAGAGCTTGGCCAGCAGCCAGCCGAGGCCCTTGGTGCCGAAGACGGCGGTGCCCAGGACTGAGAGCACGTCACCGGAGTTGTCCGCGTTGGCCAGGCCGGTGCCGCTGCTGCCGACGCCGGCGAAGGCCTGGGCGGAGGTGGAGACCAGGGCGTAGATCACCAGCAGCAGGCCGGTGGAGATGACGGCGGCGCGGCCGGGGGTGCGGGTCTTGTCGGCGGTCTCCTCGTTGACGGAGACGGCGGTGTCCCAGCCCCAGTAGATGAAGATCGCGGACAGGATCCCGGCGGTGAACGCGGACGCGGAGGTCACGTCGAAGGGGTCGAACCAGGAGAGGGAGAGGTGGATCGAGCCCTTGGTGCCGCTGTAGGCGCGCACCAGCGCGGTGACCGAGAAGAGCGCCAGCATGGCCACCTCGACGCAGAGCAGCACCCGCTGCAGCGCGGCGGAGACCTCGATGCCGATGTAGCAGATCAGCGTCATCAGCAGGATCCAGACGACGCCCGCGACGGTGGTCCACAGCGTGCTGTTGGCCAGGCCGTCGAAGCCGAACAGCTGGAAGGTGTAACCACCGGCGATCTGGGCCAGGTTGGCCATCACGATGATGTCGGCGACGATGATGCCCCAGCCGCCCATCCACCCCGTCCGCGGTCCGAAGGCGCGGGCGGCCCAGGTGAAGGTGGTACCGCAGTCCGGGTCGACCGCGTTCATCTCCTTGTAGGCGTAGGCGATCAGCAGCATCGGTATGAACGCCAGGATGGTGATGATCGGCGCCTGGAGCCCGACACCGGCCACGATCAGGCCGAGCGTCGCCGCGAGGCTGTAGGCGGGGGCCGCCGACGCGAGGCCGATCGCGACGGAGGAGAAGAGCCCGAGGGCGCCGTCCCGCAGGCCCTTGCCGTCGGGTCTGGTCTGGGTCTGGGGTGTGCTCATGGTGGATCCTCTGCCTTCTTTGTGGGCGGGACCGACAACACGCGAGGGGATTGGTTATAGAAGCGCCAAGAGAGGGCTGTCAACGCTCTCGTTCAAGCAACTTCTGCCGACCGTCCTTGCTGATCCCGCCCACCGGCCTCAGAGCTCCGCGAGCACCGCACGCAGCTGTGCCAGCGGCTCGGGGCCGCAGACCCGGACGACCACGGTCCGCGCGCCCGCGGCACCCAGCGCGCGGAGCGCCGCCGCGGCGTCCCGCGCGGTGCCGCCCGCGGCGAACGTCTGCGTGACGTCCCTGCCGAGCCACTGCGCGTGACCGGCGACGGCCTCGCGCAGGGCCGGTGCGGCCGCCTCGCCCACCCCCAGGAAGGTGAAGACTGTCAGCGTGTGATCGCCTCCCGCGCCGCCCCGCTCCGCGGCCTCCCGCGCCGCGCGCAGGTCCGCCGGGCCGTGGCCCTCGGCCACGAGCGTGCCCTGGGCGGCACGACCCGCGAGCTCCAGGGACTTGGGCGACACCACGCCCGCGATCACCGCCGGCACCGCACCCGGCTCGGGCGGGTGGACCAACTCCACACCGTCGATGTGCAGTTCACGTCCCTCGACGGTGACCTTCTCGCCGCGCAGCAGGCCACGGACCGCCGTCAGGGTCTCCTCCAGCAGCGCCAGCGGCGACCGCGGCGCGACACCGACCTGCCGCATCCACTCCCGCACGCCGTGACCGACTCCGGCCACCAGGCGTCCGGGGAAGACCCGCGCGAGCGTGGCGATCTCCATCGCCAGCAGCGCCGGACTGCGCAGCGGCGCGGGTGCGATGCCGAGGCCCACCCTCAGCCGCTGTGTCGCGCCCAGCGCGACCGCCGCCGCGGAGATCCCACCGTTCCACCCGAGGTCCTCGACGACCCACAGGTCGTCCACACCGAGCGCCTCCACCTCCCGCGCGAACGCGGGCAGCCCGGCAGGGTCCCAGGAGCGGTCGAACATCACGCCGATACGAAGATCCGTCATGGGCGGACAAGCTAGCGCCCCACCGGTCCCCCGTGAACCGAACACTGACCCGCCGTGGCGCCGCGGGCGGCCCGACGCGGGATGCGCCGCCGGCCACAGCGTGAACACGTCTGATCATGACCGGGCCGCAGACCTTATCCTCGTGCCATGAGCGAGCAGTCCGTCGAGCTTGACGCCGAAGACAAGAAGATCATCACCCTCGCCCGGTCGGCCCGCGCCCGCAACGGCGCCGCCGAGGGCGCCGCGGTGCGCGACGAGACCGGCCGGACCTACGTCGCCGCCACCGTCTCCCTCCCGTCCCTGCACCTCAGCGCGTTGCAGACGGCGGTCGCCATGGCCGTGGCCAGTGGCGCGAAGAGCCTGGAGGCGGCGGCCGTCGTCAGCGACGCCAACCACCTCGCCGAAGCCGACCTCGCCGCCGCCCGCGACCTCGGCGGCCCCGGCACCCCCGTCTACCTGGCCGGCACGGACGCGGTCGTCCGCGACACCGTCGTCTGAGGCCTCTTGCCAACGCTCCCGGCCCGGCTAGGGTCGGGGCGTCGGCCGTCGAGCGGTGGTGGGGGGAGCGGACAATGATGCGGGGCATCGCGTTCATCTGCGGCGTGCTGTTCGTGCTCATGGGCATGGGCCACTGGCAGCAGGACCAGAACCCGTGGTGGCTCACGGCCTCGATCATCGTCGCGCTGTTCACCGTGGTCGGGGGGCTGGGGTCGCTCTTCAAACGCGGGAAGTGAGCCTGCGCTCGCTCGTTCGGGTGAGTGATCAGGCAATGCCTCTGGGTACGCTGCGTGACCGGGACCTGAAGCCGCGCAAGTACGCGGGCGCGGGAACGAGAAGGGCGAGCTCGCGGTCCACGTCTTCGAACGCGAGGAGGCGACCGGCACCTACGCGCCGCAAGGCATCTAGCGGGGCCGGCTCACCCTTGAGCTGCCCTTCGCGATCGACATCGACCTCGCCGACCCCCAGCGCCGGATCTGACACGTCCACTCCCCGGGTAAGGGAGAATGGCGGCATGAGTTCTACCCAGCAGCACCGATCGGGTTTCGCCTGCTTCGTCGGGCGCCCCAACGCCGGCAAGTCCACGCTCACCAACGCGCTCGTCGGCACCAAGGTTGCGATCACCTCCGACCGCCCGCAGACCACGCGGCACACGGTGCGCGGCATCGTGCACCGCCCCGAGGCCCAGCTGATCCTGGTGGACACCCCCGGGCTCCACAAGCCGCGCACGCTCCTCGGCGAGCGCCTCAACGACGTCGTCCGGGCCACCTGGGCCGAGGTCGACGTCATCGGCTTCTGCCTCCCCGCCGACCAGAAGATCGGCCCCGGCGACAAGTTCATCGCCAAGGAGATCGCCGCGATCAAGCGGCGCCCCAAGGTCGCCATCGTCACCAAGACGGACCTGGTCGACTCCAAGCGCCTGGCCGAGCAGCTGATCGACGTCGCCAAGATGGGCGCGGAGCTCGGCATCGAGTGGGCGGAGATCATCCCCGTCTCGGCCAAGGACGGCCACCAGGTCGACCTGCTGGTCGACCTGCTGATCCCGCTGCTGCCGGAGGGTCCGACTCTCTACCCCGAGGGCGACCTCACCGACGAGCCCGAGCAGATCATGATTGCGGAGCTGATCCGCGAGGCCGCGCTGGAGGGCGTCCGCGACGAGCTGCCGCACTCCCTGGCGGTCGTGGTCGAGGAGATGATCCCCCGCGAGGGGCGCCCGGCCGACCGCCCGCTGCTGGACATCCACGCGAACGTCTACATCGAGCGGCAGAGCCAGAAGGCCATCGTCATCGGTTCGCGCGGCGCCCGCCTCAAGGCGGTGGGCACCGCCGCCCGCCAGCAGATCGAAGCGCTGCTCGGCACGCCGGTCTTCCTCGACCTGCACGTCAAGGTCGCCAAGGACTGGCAGCGCGACCCGAAGCAGCTGCGCAAGCTCGGCTTCTAGGGGTCGGTTGCAGCACGTCAAGGGCGCGGGGCTCTACCGATGTGCGGCTCCGCCCCCAGCCCCCAGCCTCCAGCCTTCGGCCGGGAGGCGCCCCGGAGGTGCCCCCTGCGGGGGTGCGACCATCCCCCGGCCTTCGGTCGGGGGGACCCCCTTCCACGGCCTTGAGATCCCGTGTGGGCAGGGCTGTCCGCCTTGGGTGGGTTGCTCGCGCACGCAGTTCATCGTCATCGGGCGGAGCCCCGCGCCCCTGGATCGTGCGACTAACTGCTGTCGCGGACAGTGATCGTCGCGTGGCCGACGCGGTGCCGCTCCGGCGGCGTCTCCGGCTCGCGGATGAGGCGGTCGATCAGATCGGCGAGCGCCAGCCCCTCGGGGAACGCGACGTGGACCGTCGTGAGGCGCGGCCGCATGACGCGGGCCAGCATCAGGTCGTCCGCGCCGACCAGCGCCGCCTCCGCGGGCACGGGGATGCCCGCGTCCTGGAACGCGGCCAGGACCAGCGCCGCGTACTCGTCGTTGTAGCAGAACAGCGCCGTCAGCCCGAGTGAGCGCCAGCGCGCGGCCAGCGCGGCCGCCGACTCCTCGGTGTAGTCGAGGTCCACTGCCTCCACGCGGGTGTCGGGGACCGACACCGCCGCCGCGCGGACGCCCTCCAGGCGGGGGCCGCTGAAGACGCGGAGCGTCGGATCGGTGGGCAGGGCCACGCCGATCGCCCGGTGGCCGCGCTCGACGAGATGCGCGCCCGCGGCCGCGCCGACCTCGCCCTGGTCCAGGACCAGGGCGTGCGCGCCGTCGACCGGACCGGAGCCGAGCGTCAGCACCGCCCGGGTGCCCGAGCGCCGCAGGATGTCGACGCCCTCGGGCGTCAGCTCGTCGGCGATGCCGCTGAGGACGGCCGTTGGGCGCAGCTCCGCCCAGGCGCGGGCGATGTCGCGGCCGGAGAGGTCGGGGCGGCTGCCGTAGAGGACGGCGGTGTAGCCGTGGCTGCGCAGCCCGATCCGCAGCTCGTTGAAGAACTCGTTGAACAGCGGCCCGAAGGTGATCTCGGGTGCGGCCAGCAGTACCAGGCCGCTGTGGCCGGCCCGCAGGGAGCGCGCGGCGGCATGGGGGATGTAGCCCAGCTCGTCCGCCGCGGCACGTACGCGCAGGCGTGTCTTCTCGCTGACCCGGCCTCCGGCCGTGTCGTTGAGCACGTAGGAGACGGTGGCTCGGGAGACGCCCGCGACGCGGGCGACGTCGGCGCTTGTGGGCGCGGCAAATGACGGTTCGCTCATGGCGGTCCACATCTTTCCACGCTTTCCTCCCCCGGGGGCTGGTGGAAGGGAGAAACCAATGCTAGACATGTGCTTACACGAGTCAGGTGACACGTGTAAGCAAGCATCACCCCAGCACCACGAGCACGACAGCGCAGGAGCGGCGCGGGGTTGCCAGACCCCACCGCCGTCGCGGACCCCCTCACCCGTGACGGCGACTCCCCACCCGAGCTCCAGTTGAGAAAGTTGGAGGGCAACGTGGCCCTTTCCGAGTCGACCCCCACCGCGGACCCGGCCGAGCAGTCCGCTGCCGCCGGCGCCGCCGGCCCGAGACCCGCCAGAGGCCTGCTGCCGCTGCTCTTCGCGGGCAACTCGGCCATGTACGCGCTCTATGTCGGCGTCGGCGGCATCCTGCTGCCGCTGCAGATCGAGAAGATCGCCCCCCACGACAAGGTCGCCATGCTCGGCCTGGTCGCGGGCGTGAGCGCGGTCTTCGCCACCCTCTTCAATCCCGTCGCGGGCGCGCTCTCGGACCGGTCGGGCCGCCGCAACCCGTGGATCCTCGGCGGCGGCCTGCTCGCGATCCCCGCGATGCTGCTGCTCGGCGCGGTGAACTCGGTCCTGCTGGTCGCCATCGCCTGGTGCCTCGGGCAGGCCGTGATGAACGTCTACCAGGCCGCGATCACCTCGGTGATCCCCGACCGGGTGCCGGTCGCCCGCCGGGGCACCGCCTCCGCCGCCGTCGGGCTGGGCGTGCCGATCGGCTCCATCCTGGGCGTGCTGGTCACCAACGCGTTCTCCGCCCACTTCGCCACCGGCTACCTCGTCCTCGGTCTGGTCGTCGCCGCCGTGGCCGTGGTGTTCACCTCCCTCACCAAGGAGACGCGCCGCCCGCCCAAGGCGCCCGCCACCTTCGGCGAGCAGGTCCGTGCCTTCGCCGACAGCCTGCGGGCCCACGACTTCCGCTGGGCGTTCATCGGCCGCGCGCTGCTGGTGCTGGGCTACTTCGGCGTCAGCGGCTACCAGCTCTACGTCCTCCAGGACCACATCAGTCTTCCGAGCGGCATGAGCGCGACCGCGGCGGCGGCGATCCTGACGCCCGTCTCCAGCATCGCCATGGTGGTCTCCATCGCGATCTGCGGGCCGCTCTCGGACAAGGTGGACCGGCGCAAGCTCTTCGTCGGTATCTCGGCCACCGCCTCCGGCCTGGCGGTGCTGATCCCGATCAGCAGCCCGACCTTCGCCGGGATGCTCGTCTTCTCCGTCGTCAACGGCCTGGCCTTCGGCTGCTTCTTCGCCGTCGACAACGCGCTGGTCACCCTCGTCCTGCCGAAGGCCGAGGACGCCGCCCGCGACATGGGCGTGCTGAACGTCGCCAACGCCGGCCCGCAGATCGTCGCGCCGTTCATCGCCTCGCTGCTCGTCGGCCTCGGCGGCTACAACCTCCTCTTCGCCTCCGGCGGCGTCCTCGCCGTCCTCGGCGCCCTGGCCATCCGACCCATCCGCTCCGTCCGCTGAGACCCGTCCGGCACGGACCTCCGAAAGGCAGTCGCACCACATGAAGCTCAACACCCGCGAGTACGGCTCCGGCGACCGCGTCGCCCTGCTCGTCCACGGCATGCTGTCCGACCACCGCACCTGGCGCCTGGTCGCCCCGGCGCTGGCCGAGCGCGGCTACCGCGTCATCGCCGTCGACCTGCGCGGCCACGGCGCGTCCGGGCGCGGCGAGTACACCCCTGAGCTGTTCGCCCAGGACCTGGTCGACACCCTGCCGACCGGCGCCGAGCTGGCCGTCGGGCACTCGCTGGGCGGGCTGACCCTCTCCCTCGCCGTGGACCGGCTGAAGCCGGTGCGTGCGGTCTTCTCCGACCCGGGCTGGAAGATCCCGGCGCCGGGCGACGACTTCGACCCGTCGATGTTCCTGCGGTTCGCCCAGGGCGCCACGCAGGAGTCCGTCGCCGCGATGAACCCGCGCTGGGCGCCGGAGGACGTGGAGATCGAGCTGCGCACGCTCGCCCTGTGGGACCCGGCCACCCTCGGCATGACGGGCGGGCTGGGCGGCCGGGATCTGATGCCCGCCGCTCCGGTGGTCCCCTCGCTGGTCCAGGTCGCGGACCCGAGCTTCCTGCTCTCCCCACAGGACCAGGAGACGCTGCGCGAACGGGGCTTCGAGGTCCGCGTGGTCAAGGGCGCCGGGCACACCATCCACCGCGACGACTTCGAGGGGTTCATGTCCTCGCTCGACGGCTGGATCTGACGGACAGTTTGAAGCAGGCGGCAACAGCGGGGGAGTGAGAAAGGATGCAGGAAGCAATGACACTCGAGCAGCAGCGTGAGACCGCCGTCGAGGCGGCGCTCGGCAAGTTGGACCTGACCGCCAAGGTGGCCCTGCTCGCGGGCGCCGACATGTGGTCGCTCCCGGCCAACGAGGACATCGGCCTGGGCCGGCTGGTGATGTCCGACGGCCCGGCCGGCGTGCGCGGGGAGAACTGGACACCGGACGACCCCTCCGTCTCGGTGCCCTCCCCGACCGCGCTCGCCGCCACCTGGAGCCTGGAACTGACCTACCGGACCGGCCAGTTGCTGGCGCAGGAGGCACGCCGCAAGGGCGCGCACGTGGTGCTGGCGCCGACGGTCAACCTGCACCGCAGCCCGCGCGGCGGCCGGCACTTCGAGGCGTACTCGGAGGACCCGCTGCTCACCGGGGAGCTGGGCGCGGCCTTCGTCTCCGGCGTGCAGTCCGGCGGCGTGGGCACCACCCCGAAGCACTTCGTGGCCAACGACTCCGAGACCGACCGCTTCACCGTCGACGTCCACCTCGACGAGCGGACGCTGCGCGAGCTCTACCTCGCGCCGTTCGAGGCGATCGTGCGCAAGGCCTCCCCGTGGGGTCTGATGTCGGCCTACAACAAGGTCAACGGCACCTTCATGACCGAGCACCAGCGCCTCAACAACGAGGTCCTGCGCGGCGAGTGGGGCTTCGACGGGATGCTGGTCTCGGACTGGACCGGCGCCCGGGACACCGTCCGCGACGCACTGGCCGGTCTCGACGTCGCGATGCCGGGCCCGGTCACCGTCTACGGCGAGCACCTGGTCCGTGCCGTGCGCGAGGGCCTCGTCCCGGAGGAGACCGTCGACGAGCTGGCCCGCCGCGTGCTGCGGCTGGCCGCCCGCGTCGGCATCCTGGACGGCGCCCCGGCGGCGGTCCCGGCCACCGAGCTGCCCGCGCCGATCGACGGCGAGGCGCTGGCCCGCGAGGTCGCCGCGGCCGGCATGGTGCTGCTGAGCAACGACGGCGTGCTGCCGCTCGCCCTGGCGGACGGCTCCGTGGGCTCGGTCGCGCTGATCGGTCAGGCCGCGCAGGAGGCGCGGATCGGCGGCGGCGGGTCGGCGCAGGTCTTCCCGACCCGCGTGGTGAGCCCGTTGGACGGCCTGCGGACCGCACTGCCGCAGGGCACCGCGCTCGCCTACGCCGTCGGCGCCGACCCGAACGAGCACCTGCGTCCGCTGGCCGTTGCCACGAAGGCCCGCTTCCTCGGCCGTGACGGCGCCGAGCTGGGCGCCGTCACCCTGCCCGACGGCGCCGCGCGCTGGATCGGCCGGCTCCCCGCCGGTCTCTCCTTCGCCGGTCTGGCCGCCGTCGAGGTCACCGGCACGCTCCGCCCGGAACGCGCCGGGACGCACCGGGTCGGCATCCGGGGCGTCGGCCGCTTCGTGCTGACGGCGGGCGACGCGGTGCTCTTCGACGACGTGGTGCTGCCCGCGGGCGAGGACCCGGCGGCCGCGTTCCTCAACCCGCCGGAGCAGGTCTTCGAGCTGGAGCTCGACGGCACGGCACCGGTCGAGCTGAAGCTGCGGCACGTCCTGCCGGAGCACACCGGCTTCGCCGGGTTCGGCCTGGTCTCCTTCCTCCTCGGCCACGGCGAGCCCGTCGGCACCGACGACGAACTGCTGGAGGAGGCGGTGGCCGTGGCGGCCGCGGCCGACGTGGCCGTGGTCGTGGTCGCCACGACGGAGGAGGTCGAGAGCGAGGGCGTCGACCGCGGCTCGCTGGCCCTGCCGGGCCGCCAGGACGAGCTCGTCGCCCGCGTCGCGGCGGTCAACCCGCGCACCGTGGTCGTCGTCAACGCCGGCGCGCCGGTGCTGATGCCGTGGCGCGACGACGTCGCGGCGGTGCTGCTGGGCTGGTTCCCCGGCCAGGAGGCGGGCGCGGCGCTGGCCGACGTCCTCACCGGCGCCCGCGAGCCGGGCGGCCGCCTGCCCACCACCTGGCCCGCGACCGAGGCGGACGTCCCCGTCTGGGACGTCGAGCCGGTGGACGGCGCGCTGGCGTACGGCGAGGGCCTCTTCGTCGGCTACCGCGCCTGGCAGCGGCGGGGCGGGGCCGCCCCGGCGTACTGGTTCGGCCACGGGCTCGGGTACACGCAGTGGTCCTACGAGGGGCTCGACGTGCGGGTCCTGCCGGCGCCCGCGGGCGACGACCCGTACGCGACGGTCGCCGAGGCGGTGGTCCGGCTGCGCAACACCGGTGCTCGGGCCGGACGCGAGGTCGTCCAGCTCTACTTGTCGCCGGACGGCTCGGACGCGACCCGTCCGGGCGCCGCGCTCGGCGGCTTCGCATCGGTCACGGCGGAGCCGGGGGAGCGGGCGGAGGCCCGCATCCCGCTGCCGCGGCGGGCGTTCCAGACCTGGGGCGACTCCGGCTGGACCGACCGTGCGGGCAGCTACCGCATCCAGGCCGGCCGCACCGTGGCCGACCTGCCCCTCGACGTCACCGCGGAGGTGCCTCTCCACGGCTGACGCACCACACCGTCCCCGCGTTCCCGGTCCGTGCCTGGCCCGGGAGCGCGGGGCGGGCGTGCCCGTGGCGTCCCGGCGGTGCGGCTCAGACCTGGCCGTTCAGCACCAGGGTGATCAACGAGCGCTGCGAGCTGGTCAGTTGGGGGTCGGCGCAGTAGCCGGTGGGGCGGCCGTCGACCGTTATGGCGTAGGCGAAGTGGTGGGCCTGCGGCAGTCCGAAGGAGGGGCTGCGGCCGCAGGCGCCGAGGGCCTCGCGCACCAGGGCGTGGATGTGGGGGGCGTCCGGGCGCCCCTCGGTGTCCAACTGGGCCCAGTACTCCGCCGCGGCGGACCCGCCGACGCGGGTGACCATGATGCGCATAGTAATCAGTGTGCTCCGGGGAGCGACGAAAATGGAGCCCCTGTGGGCCTTGACTCTTGACGGTGGCCGGTCCACCCCCGGGTGCAGTGGTCCAGACCTCCCGTCTCACCAAGCGGACTACCGGCGGGTTGCGCTTAGGTCTCGCGGCTGTCTGGGTTACTCTCGAGAACATCATGCGTAGCGGTCTGCTTCTTCTTAGCTGCCGCGGCGAGGGCCCGAGTTGATCGAGGCCGACTCCCTCGCCGCGGGGGTGGGTGCTGCGCATTAGTGGATCATGGTTGATCCCGCAGCCGTCGGCCGCCTCTCGGAGCGACGAGCATCAGGAGACTCACCCACCATGAGCCAGCAGCCCTTCAACGAGCGTCCCACCCCGATCACGGCCGCGAGCGTCCGGCAGCAGCCGTCCGGGATGCCGTTCCAGCGCTACGTACCCTTCGGCACCGTCGACCTGCCCGACCGCACCTGGCCCGGCAAGGTCATCACCAAGGCTCCCCGCTGGCTGTCGACCGACCTGCGCGACGGCAACCAGGCCCTGATCGACCCGATGTCCCCGGCCCGCAAGCGCGCCATGTTCGACCTGCTGGTCAAGCTGGGCTACAAGGAGATCGAGGTCGGCTTCCCCGCCTCCGGCGCCACCGACTTCGACTTCGTCCGCTCGATCATCGAGGACGGCGCGATCCCCGAGGACGTGACCATCTCCGTCCTGACCCAGGCCCGCGAGGAGCTGATCGAGCGCACCGTGGAGTCCCTGCGCGGCGCCCCGCGCGCGACGGTCCACCTGTACAACGCGACCTCGCCGCTGTTCCGCCGCGTCGTCTTCCACGCCTCCAAGGACGAGATCAAGCAGATCGCCGTCGACGGCACCCGCCTGGTCATGGAGTACGCCGAGAAGATCCTGGGCGACGACACGATCTTCGGCTACCAGTACTCGCCGGAGATCTTCATCGACACCGAGCTGGACTTCGCCCTGGAGGTCTGCGAGGGCGTCATGGACGTCTGGCAGCCGGGGGAGGGCCGCGAGATCATCCTGAACCTGCCGACCACGGTCGAGCGCTCCACGCCGAACGTCTACGCCGACAAGATCGAGTGGATGTCGCGCAACCTGTCGCGCCGCGAGTTCGTCGCGCTGTCCACCCACCCCCACAACGACCGGGGCACCGGCGTCGCCTCGGCCGAGCTGGCCGTCATGGCCGGCGCCGACCGCGTCGAGGGCTGCCTGTTCGGGCAGGGTGAGCGAACCGGCAACCTGGACCTGGTCAACGTCGGGCTGAACCTGTTCTCACAGGGCGTCGACCCCGAGGTCGACCTGTCCAACATCGACGAGATCCGGCGCACCTGGGAGTACTGCAACCAGATGCAGCTGGCCGAGCGCCACCCCTACGTCGGCGACCTGGTCTACACGTCCTTCTCCGGCTCCCACCAGGACGCCATCAAGAAGGGCTTCGACGCGCTGGAGGCGGACGCCGCCGCGGCGGGCGTGCCGGTCGGCGCGTACACCTGGGGCGTCCCCTACCTGCCGATCGACCCCAAGGACGTGGGCCGCTCGTACGAGGCGGTCATCCGGGTCAACAGCCAGTCCGGCAAGGGCGGCGTCTCCTACGTCCTGAAGAACGACCACAACCTGGACCTGCCGCGCCGGATGCAGATCGAGTTCTCCAGGACCATCCAGGCCAAGACGGACGCGGAGGGCGGCGAGGTCACGCCCAAGCAGATCTGGGCCGTCTTCGAGGACGAGTACCTGCCCACCCCGGACGCCCCCTGGGGCCGGATCCAGCTGCGCTCCCACCAGGCGTCCTCGGCGGCGGACGGCACCGAGACGATCACCGTCGACGCGGTCGTCGACGGCTCCGACGTCACGCTGCGCGGCACCGGCAACGGCCCGGCCGACGCGTTCGTCGGCGCGCTGGCCCAGATCGGCGTCGACGTCCGCGTCCTGGACTACGCCGAGCACACCCTGAGCCAGGGCTCGGGCGCCCAGGCGGCGGCGTACTGGGAGTGCGCGGTCGACGGCAAGGTGGTCTGGGGAGTCGGCATCGACACGAGCATCGTGCGCGCGTCGATCAAGGCGATCGTCTCGGCCGTCAACCGGGCGCAGCGCTGATCACTCAAGGGGACGTCGCACTATCCAGGGGCGCGGGGCTCTGCCGATATGCGGCTCCGCCGCGGGGCGCGACAAGCCACTGACGAGCAGATGGTCCCGCAGTAACAGGGCCATCCGGCTCGGTGGGTTTCTCGCGCAGTTCCCCGCGCCCCTTTTCGCCGTTCGGGGTGCTGACAGCGCGTCACGCGCGTGGCAGCATCAAAGGTCAGCCGGACGGCGACGGGGCCGGGCCGGCTGACGACGGAGTCGGGAGCGCAACGTGGCGCACGTGGTCGCTGTCTCAGCCCGGTGGCACACCGAGCTGCTCGGGGAGTTCTACTGCCTCGCCTGCGGCGGCGACCGCAACTACCGCAGACAGCGCGGCCGCAACTGGCTCCGGATCGCCGGCCTCCCGCTCCTGCCGCTGCGCCGCACCGCGGCGACCCTGCAGTGCACCTCCTGCCGGCACCGCTACGGCATGGACGCCCTCGCCCACCCCACCTCGGGCCAGCTCCTGGCCCTGCTGCGGAACGCCCAGCACGCCGTCACCCTCGCGGTCCTCGCCGCGTCCGGCGGCCCCGGCGCCGCGCCCGCCGTCAAGGAGGGCGCCATCACCGTGCTCCGCGAAGCCGGCTACGCGGACCTGGACGAGCCCGGCCTGCTCGCCGACCTCGCCGCCGCGACCGAGGAGGAGGACCCGCTGCAGGACGTCTGCGGTTGCGGCAGCGCCCTCGTCGTCGAGCTGCACACCGCGATCGAGCCGCTGGCCCCGCACCTGCTCGGCCCCGGTCTCGCCCGCCTGCTGACGCAGGGCGCGTTGATCGCCCTCGCCGACGGGCCCTACCGGCCCGCCGAGCGGTCCGTGCTGCGGGCGGTCGGGCAGTGCCTCGGGTTCAACCGCGAGGAGACGGATGCCACGCTGGCGGTCGCGGCGCGGACCCTCCGGCCCTGAGGTGCGCCACCAGCAGGGCGAACGCCGTGCCGACCAGCGCGACCGGTAGCCACAGCGCGGCGTTCCCGAAGGCGTGCGCGCTGCCCGCGCCCAGCAGCGCGCCCGCGAAGAAACAGCCGATGACGCTCGCGTAGACCAGTGCCTTCCGCCGCTGCTGCGCGTCGCGCCGCGCGACGGCGTGGAAGCTCGCGCAGGCGAACGAGCGGAGGTTGCCGGTGGTCATCACCGAGCTGTAGGCGAAGGAGCCGATCCGGCGGAACGTCGTGGTCTGCAGGGCGGCGACGAAGCCGATGCCGACGACCACCCACGGCTGCGGCAGCCGGTCCGCGTTGAGCGCGCCGGCGGACAGCACCGCCATCTCCAGCGCCAGGATCGCCAGGTACGGCCGTCGCACGGCCGCCCACACGCGCGGCAGCCGCAGCGCCTCGGAGGCGCAGACGCCTGCGGCGTAGGCCAGGATCGGCCAGCACTTCAGCAGCGCCTCGGCCCAGGCGTGCTGGGACAGCGAGACGGCGGCGAGCACGACGTTCCCGGTCATCGCGTTGGCGAAGACACCACCCTGGGCCACATACGTGTACGCGTCCAGGAACCCACCCGAGACGGCGAGCACGAGCCCCACCCAGGGGCTCTCGACGACGGAACGTGCGCTGGTCACGTGTCCCCACCTTAGGAAGGCGACCAGCGCGCGGGGGAGAGTACTTGGTCACTTCAGCCGGTTGCACTACGCAGGGGCGCGGGGAACTGCGCGACCAGCCACCCGGGGCAGCAAGATCCCCAGCGGACAGGGCCATCCGTCCCGGGGGGTTGCCCGCGCAGTTCCCCGCGCCGCTGGCGGAGTGCAGCACAATGGGGGGCATGAGTCTGATCCGCGACGACGGCGTGGTGCTGCGCACCCAGAAGCTGGGTGAGGCGGACCGGATCATCACCATCCTGACCCGCCAGCACGGGCGGGTCCGCGCCGTCGCGCGCGGGGTGCGGAAGACGAAGTCGAAGTTCGGGGCCCGGCTGGAGCCCTGCTCCCACGTGGACGTGCAGTTCTTCGCCCGCGGCGACGAGCTCGTCGGCCGCCACCTGGCGCTCTGCACGCAGGTGGAGACGATCAACCCCTACGGCGGGCGGATAGCGATCGACTACGACCGCTGGACCGCCGCCTCGGCCATGCTGGAGACCGCCGAGCGCTTCACCGAGAACGAGGGCGAGCCCGCCGTCCAGCAGTACCTGCTGCTCGTCGGGGCGCTGCGCACCCTCGCGAGCGCCGAGCACGAACCCCACCTCGTGCTGGACGCGTTCCTGCTGCGTTCCCTCGCCGTCAACGGATACGCGCCGTCCTTCGAGGCGTGCGCCGCCTGCGGGCTGCCGGGGCCGAACCGGTTCTTCTCCGTGCAGACCGGCGGAGCCCTCTGCGGCGACTGCCGGGTGCCCGGGAGTGTCGTACCCTCCCCTGAGACACTGGAGCTGCTGGGCGCACTGCTCTCCGGCGACTGGGAGACCGCGGACGCGTGCGAGCCGCGGCACCGGCGCGAGGGCAGCGGGCTGGTCGCCGCGTACGTCCAGTGGCACCTGGAGCGCGGCCTGCGTTCCCTCCGGTACGTTGCCCACTAGGCAACACGTCAGAGAAGAAGAAGTAGGGCACATGGCTGTGGCACGGCGCGGACTCTTCGGCAGCAGGCGGACCCGGGAGTACCTTCCGCCCACCCCGCACCCGAGCGGCGCACAGCCGCCCAAGATCCCGGGCGAGCTCGTCCCGGAGCACGTCGCGATCGTCATGGACGGCAACGGCCGCTGGGCCAAGGAGCGCGGGCTGCCGCGCACGGAGGGGCACAAGGTCGGCGAGGCCGTCGTCCTCGACGTGCTCAAGGGCTGCATCGAGCTGGGCGTGAAGAACCTCTCGCTCTACGCCTTCTCCACCGAGAACTGGAAGCGCTCGCCCGACGAGGTGCGCTTCCTGATGAACTTCAACCGTGACGTCATCCACCGCCGCCGCGACGAGATGAACGACATGGGCATCCGCATCCGCTGGGCGGGCCGCATGCCCAAGCTGTGGAAGTCCGTGGTGCAGGAGCTCCAGGTCGCCGAGGAGATGACCCGCGACAACGACGCCATGACGCTCTACATGTGCGTCAACTACGGCGGCCGCGCCGAGATCGCCGACGCGGCGGCCGCGTTGGCCAAGGACGTCGCCGAGGGCCGGCTCGACCCGGCCAAGGTCAACGAGAAGACCTTCGCGAAGTACATGTACCACCGCGACATGCCGGACGTGGACCTGTTCATCCGCCCGAGCGGCGAGCAGCGCACGTCCAACTTCCTGCTGTGGCAGTCCGCCTACGCCGAGATGGTGTTCCAGGACGTGCTGTGGCCGGACTTCGACCGCCGCGACCTGTGGCGGGCCTGCGAGGAGTTCGCGATGCGCGACCGCCGCTACGGCGGCGCGCTGCCGAACGAGGTCCCCGCGCAGCAGGGCCCCGTCGGCTCCTCCTGAGGTCAGTCCTTGGCGCTCTGCGCGGCGCAGTCCGCGCAGGTGCCGAAGATCTCCAGCGTGTGCGCGACGTCGACGAAGCCGTGCTCGCGGGCGACGCTGTCGGCCCACCGCTCCACGGCCGGGCCCTCCACCTCGACGGTCCGGCCGCAGGAGCGGCAGACCAGGTGGTGGTGGTGACCGCTGCTGCATCGGCGGTAGACGGCCTCGCCGTCGTCGGTGCGCAGCACGTCGATCTCGCCCGCGTCGGCCAGCGACTGGAGGGTGCGGTAGACGGTGGTCAGGCCCACCGAGTCGCCGCGGTGCTTGAGCAGGTCGTGCAGCTCCTGGGCGCTGCGGAAGTCGTCGATCTCCGCGAGCAGGGAGGCGACGGCCGAACGCTGACGGGTCGACCGTGCGGGGGACGACGGGTTCGCGGGGGTCACCGGGTCTCCTGCGGCTCTCGGTTGTGGGCACGGGGGCGGACGGACTCCCCCTGCGCCATTGTGCCAGTTCGTGCCCGCGCGAGAACCGGACGTACCGCGGCGAGCACCGCCAGGCCCGCCAGCAGCGCCATCGCCGCCACCACGATGGTCGGCCCGGAGGGCAGGTCCAGGTGGTAGGAGCCGACGGTCCCGCCGACGCAGGACAGCACCCCGACCACCACGGCCAGCAGCTGGACCACCGCGAACGAGCGCCCGATTCGCTGTGCCGCCGCGACCGGGATCACCATCAGCGCGCTGACCAGCAGCAGGCCCACCACCCGCATCGACACCGTCACGGTGACCGCGGCGGTGACGGCGAGCAGCAGGTTCAGCGTCCGGACCGGCAGCCCGGTGACGCGGGCGAAGGCCTCGTCCTGGCAGACGGCGAACAACTGCCGCCGCAGGCCGAAGCAGAACGCGGCGACGAGCACGGTGAGCGCGGCCATGGCGACGAGGTCGGCGTGGGAGACGGTGAGGATCGAGCCCCACAGGTAGCCGGTCAGGCTGGCCGTGGAGGCCCCGGGGGCCAGGCTGATCAGCAGCCCGCCACCGGCCATCCCGCCGTAGAGCAGCAGCGCGAGGGCGAGGTCCCCACCGGCCCGGCGGCGGGTGCGGATCAGCTCCATGCCGACCGCGCCGAGCGCGGAGACGGCGACGGCCGTCCAGACCGGGCTGGTCCGCAGCAGGAAGCCGAGCGCGACGCCGGTGAGGGCGACGTGCCCGATGCCGTCGCCCATGATCGCCTGCCGCCGTTGCACCAGGTAGGTGCCGACGGCGGGCGCGACGATGCCGACCAGCAGCGCCGCGAGCAGCGCGTGGCGCATGAACGCGTGGTCCAGCAGGCCGTTCACGCGGCCACCCCCAGGTCCAGGGAGCGGTCGATCAGGTCGGCGAGCGGCCCGAGTTCGTGCAGGACCAGGAGCACGGCGGTCCCGCGCGCGGCCTCGGCGGCGAGCGTGTCCGCGAGGACGCGCTGCTGGGCGAGGTCGACGGCAGCCAGCGGCTCGTCCATCAGCAGCAGCTCCGGCCGTCCGGCCAGGGCACGGGCGATCAGCACCCGCTGCTGCTGGCCGCCGGAGAGCGAGTCGACCGGGTCCTCGGCGCGGTCCAGCAGCCCGACGGCGTCGAGGGCGCCGTCGACGGAGTCCGCGTCGTCGCGGCGGAACGGGCGCAGCCCGTGGTGGGCGAGGCGTCCGGCGTCCGCCACCTCGCGGACCGTGGCCGGGACGCCGCCCGTCGCGGTGGAGCGCTGCGGCACGTACCCGACGCGCCGCCAGGCGCGGAAGCGGGCCGGCGGCGTGCCGAACAGCTCTACCCGTCCGGCGGTGAGCGGCAGCGCGCCGAGGGCGGCCTGGACGGCGGTGGACTTGCCGGACCCGTTGCCGCCGAGCAGGGCGACGACCTCGCCGCGCCGCACGGTCAGGTCCAGCCCGCCCAGCACCGGCCGCCCGTCGCGGTTGACGTGGACGCCCCGCATGGCGAGGGGAGTCACTTGGCACATCCGAGCGCGTCCTGGAGTGCGGTGAGGTTGGCGCGCATCACGGAGAAGTAGTCGTTCCCGTGCGTGACCCCCTCGATCGGGTCGAGGACGGCGGTCTTCAGGCCCAGCTCGCGGGCGAGGGTCTCGGCCAGCCTGGGGCTGGCGAGCGTCTCGGTGAAGACGGTGGTGACACCGTGCTCCCTGGCCTCCTGCTTGATCGCCGCGAGCCGGGCCGCGCTCGGCTCGGCCTCCGGGTCCAGGCCGCTGACCGAGAGCTGGTGCAGCCCGTAGGCGCCGGCGAGGTAGCCGAAGGCGGCGTGGGAGGTGAGGACGTCGTGACGGGCGCAGCCGGCCAGGCCGGTGCGGTAGTCGGCGTCGAGGGACTTCAGCTTTCCGGTGAGTGCGGCCGCGTTGGCACGGTAGTCGGCGGCGTGGGCCGGGTCCGTGGCGGCGAGCTGGTCGGCGACGCCGTTCGCGACGAGTGCGTAGCGGGTCGGGTCGAGCCACAGGTGCGGGTCGGCGCCCTCGTGGGCGTGGTCGTGGCCGTCGTGTCCCTCCTCGGCGCTGTCCGCGTGCTCGACCGGCGGGGAGTAGGCGCCCGCCTCGGCGACGTGGGCCGGGTGGGCTTGGGCGACGGCCGTGTCGACGGCGGGCTGGAAGCCCTTGAGGTAGACCACCAGGTCGGCCGCGCCGACGGCGCCGACCTGCTTCGGGGTGAGCTCCAGGTCGTGCGGCTCCACGCCCGGCGCGGTCAGCCCGGTCACGTCGACGTGGTCCCCGCCGATGGTCCCCGCGAGGTACGCGAGCGGGTAGAACGACGCGACGACCTGCACCTTCCCGTCCGCGTCCCGCTCGTCCGCGCTGCCGTTCGTGGTCAGCGCGAGCGCGGTCGTGCCGACGGCGGCTGCCGCGAGGAGGGCGACGGCCAGGCGGAGTCGGCGGCGGTGACGGGGAGGGACGGATCGGCTGCTCATGAAAACCATGTTCAGATAAAATGAAAACGATTGTCAACCGAGAGGAGATTTGAAACCTTGCCCGCGCTGCCCGGTAGCCTGTGATAACCGCGTGCATGGAAATCCATCCTTGACCGCTTCGTCGTACCTGAAGAGAGCACTGTGGCCGCCGACAAGATCGACACCATCGTCAGCCTGAGCAAGCGCCGTGGCTTCGTCTACCCCTGCAGTGAGATCTACGGCGGACAGCGTGCCGCCTGGGACTACGGACCGCTCGGGGTGGAGCTGAAGGAGAACATCAAGCGCCAGTGGTGGCGTGCGATGGTCACCGGCCGCGAGGACGTGGTGGGTCTCGACTCCTCGGTGATCCTGGCCCGCGAGGTCTGGGAGGCCTCCGGCCACGTCGCCACCTTCAACGACCCGCTGACCGAGTGCACCTCCTGTCACAAGCGCTACCGCGCGGACCACCTGGAGGAGGCGTACGAGGCCAAGCACGGCCGGCTCCCGGCCAACGGTCTCGCCGACGTCAACTGCCCCAACTGCGGTACCAAGGGCCAGTTCACCGAGCCCAAGCAGTTCTCCGGCATGCTCAAGACCCACCTGGGCGTGACCGAGGACGCCTCCGGCCTGGCGTACCTGCGTCCGGAGACCGCGCAGGGCATCTTCATCAACTTCGCCGCCGTGCAGACCACCTCGCGCAAGAAGCCGCCGTTCGGCATCGCGCAGACCGGCAAGAGCTTCCGCAACGAGATCACCCCCGGCAACTTCATCTTCCGCACCCGCGAGTTCGAGCAGATGGAGATGGAGTTCTTCGTCAAGCCGGGCGAGGACGAGAAGTGGCACGAGTACTGGCTGCAGGAGCGCTGGGACTGGTACCGCAACCTCGGCATCCGCGAGGAGAACATCCGCTTCTTCGAGCACCCGAAGGAGAAGCTCTCCCACTACGCCAAGCGCACCGTGGACATCGAGTACCGCTTCAACTTCGGCGGCAACGAGTTCGGTGAGCTGGAGGGCATCGCCAACCGCACCGACTACGACCTCGCCTCGCACAGCGAGGCCTCGGGCGTCGACCTCAAGTACTTCGACCAGGAGTCCGGCGAGCGCTGGTACCCCTACGTCATCGAGCCGGCGGCCGGTGTCAACCGCGCGATGCTCGCCTTCATGCTGGACGCCTACCGCGAGGACGAGGCGCCGAACGCCAAGGGCGTCATGGAGAAGCGCGTCGTCATGCGCCTCGACCCGCGCCTGGCTCCCGTCAAGGTCGCGGTCCTGCCGCTCTCCCGCAACGCGGACCTCTCCCCGAAGGCGCGCGGCCTGGCGGCCGACCTGCGCAAGCTCTGGAACGTCGAGTTCGACGACGCCGGCGCGATCGGGCGCCGCTACCGCCGCCAGGACGAGATCGGCACGCCGTTCTGCATCACGGTGGACTTCGACACCCTCGAGGACAACGCGGTGACGATCCGCGACCGAGACACCATGGAGCAGACCCGCGTCTCCCTCGACCAGGTCACCCAGTTCCTGGCCCCGAAGCTCATCGGCTGCTGAGCCGAGCTCTTCGCTCCCACAGGTAGTTGCGGTACCAGGGGCGCGGGGCCGTGCTCGACGTGCGGCTCCGCCCCCGGCCTTCGGCCGGGAGGTGCCCCTGAGGTGCCCCCTGCGTGGGCGCGGCAATCCCCCAGCCTTCGGCCGGGAGGTGCCCCCTCCGACGAGCGGATGGTCCTCATCGAACAGGGCCGTCCGCACGCCGGTGGTTGCTCGCGCCCGCAGTTGATCGAGCAGGGCCCCGCGCCCCTCACGTCGCTACCGCGACCAACCCGCACGGACGCGGAGCTTGGCGTGTGTGCCGTCCGGAGCATGGGCGAGGACGCGGTCGGTGTCGCCCTCGGCGAGGGCGAGCCAGAAGCCGCCCGGAGTGGTGATCGCGCCGAGCAGGGGCGTGCCCGCGCGGCCGAGCGCCAGCGCGGGAGCCGTGCCGTCGGGACAGGCGTGGCCCCAGACGAGGACGCTGCGGCGTCCGTCCCGGGAGCCGCGCCGCGCGCCCCGCAGCAGGTGCGCCGAGAACGCCGTCTCGACCATCACGTCGAGCAGCAGGCCGTTGCTGTAGATCTCCAGCGCCCTGCGGCCCCGCGTTCCGCGCGCGAACTGGACGGACCACGGGGAGTCCAGCAGCGCGAGCCCGCGGAACTCCAGGTCCAGGACGTTGGGTTCGCCGAGTCCGGTGTCGTTCACCGTGCCCTCCCGCCTCGTCGTCGCTCTCTTGGGTCCAAGCCTTCCGGATCGGCCTGTGAAGCGCGGTAGCGCCAGTCGCCGTCCTCATGGTGGTGCTGGATACACCCTGAGACGGTCTCAGGGTTCATGGTGCGGAGTGATCATCAGCCCCTAGCCTGGGCGCATGCTCATCCACCGGACGATCCGCCGCGTCTTCGGGCCCTACGGGCGCCAGGGCGTGCGCGACATCGTCTTCCTCGCCTCGGCCGTGCCACCGGCCCTGCTGCCGGGGTTCGTCCTCCTCGTCTGGCCGAGCGGCTTCGCCCTGTTCCTGCTGCCGCCCGCCACGCTGGGGCTGCTCCCGTTGCTGACCCGCATTCAACGCAGTCGCTTCCGTTCGCTGCTGGGACTGGACATCCCGGTCGTTCCCCCGATCCGACCGCGCCTGCGCGCGCTCACCGCGGAGACGACCTGGCGGCAGTTTCTCTACCACGTCCTGGTGAACGTCGGGGTGGCGCTGTACGCGCTGGGGGTCGTCTTCGTCGCGACCGCGGGGCTCGTCGGGGTGACCCTGCCGGCCTGGTACTTCGCCCTGCCCAACGACCTGACGCCCTCCGCGCCGGCGCCGGGGAAGCAACCGGACGTGCTCGTCCTGGCGGTCACCCACCACGGCGTCACCTGGATCGCCGTGCTGGGTGCGATCGCACTCGTCGCCGTGCCCTGGCTGGCGCTGTTCGGCCGGGCCATGGACACCCGGGCCGCGGCCGGACTGCTGGGCCCGAATCGGACCCGCGAACTCGTCCGGCGGGTGGAGGACCTGGCGGAGAGCCGGGCCGAGGTGGTCGACGCCGCCGACGCCGAGCGGCGCCGGATCGAACGCGACCTGCACGACGGCGCCCAGCAGCGGCTGGTCTCGCTCGCGATGAACCTCGGCCTGGCCAGGCGCATGCTGCGGAACCTGCCCGCCGAGGAGCAGGCGGCCAAGGCCATGACGGTCATCGCGGAGGCGCACGACGAGGCGCAGGCCGCCATCGCCGAACTGCGCGACCTGGTCCGCGGCCTGCACCCGGTGGTGCTGGAGGACCGCGGTCTGGACGCGGCCCTGTCCGGCATCGCGGCCCGCGCGCCGCTGCCGGTCAAGCTGGACGTGCGAATGCAGCGCAGGGCCGCGCCCGCCGTGGAGGCGGTCGCGTACTTCGTGGTGTCGGAGGCGCTGGCGAACATCGCCAAGCACGCCCGGGCCTCGCGCGCCGAGGTCCTCGTCGACCAGCGCCGCGAACTCCTGCACATCACCGTGACCGACGACGGCGTGGGCGGCGCCGATCCCGGCAAGGGCACGGGCCTGGTGGGCCTGCGCCAACGCGCCGCGTCCGTGGACGGAACGCTGCGCATCACCAGCCCCCTCGGGGGACCGACGACTCTTCTTGTGGAGCTGCCGTGCGTGCTGTGATCGCCGAGGACTCCGTCCTCCTCCGGGCCGGACTGGTCAAGGTGCTGGAGGCCGTCGGGTACACCGTCGTCGCCGCCGTCAACGACGCGGAGGAGCTCCTCGCCGCCGTCGAGGAGCACCGCCCCGACGTGGTGGTGACGGACGTGCGGATGCCCCCGGGTTTCACCGACGAGGGCGTACGGGCGGCTCTGCTGATCCGCCGCCAGTGGCCGGAGATCGCCGTGCTGCTGCTGTCGCAGTACGTCGAGGAGCGCTACGCCGCCGACCTGCTGACCGGCGACAACCGGGGCGTCGGCTACCTGCTCAAGGAGCGGGTGGGCAACGTCGACGACTTCCTCGACGCGCTGGAGCGCGTCGCCGCGGGCGGTACCGCGCTGGACCCGGAGGTCGTCTCGCAGCTGCTGCTGCGCCGCCAGAGCGGACCGCTGGACCTGCTGACGCCGCGTGAGCGGGAGGTGCTCGGCCTGATGGCGGAGGGTCGTTCCAACGCGGCGGTCGCCCGGGAGCTGGTGGTCAGCGAGAGCGCGGTGGCCAAGCACATCAACAACATCTTCATGAAGCTCGACCTGCCTCCGGCCGAGGGCGAGCACCGCCGCGTCATGGCGGTGCTGCGCTTCCTCGACGCGTGAGGCGAAGGAGTCCGATGAACAGGCAGAGGACGATCTGGTGGGTGCTGTCGGCCCTCGTCATCGTGGTGACGGCGAGTGTGACGGTGAGCGGCCTGGTGACCGGGATCCTTCAGGAGCGCCACACCCAGACGGACACCTACACGGCGGCCGCGATCAAGTCGGTCGAGCTGACCACCGGATCGGCCTCGGTGCGGGTCGTCCCGGCATCGGGCGGCGACGCCACGGTGACGCAGACCATGCGCTGGATCTTCTCCCGGCCCACGATCACCGAGCGGCTGGACCCCGTCACCGGCACCCTCCATGTCGACGCGGGCTGCGAGGGCGGGACGATCCTCGGCCACTGCGACGTCCAGCTGACCGTCGCGGTGCCGGCCGGGGTGCCGATCAACGCCGACGGCGGATCGGGAACGGTGGACATCAGCGGCATGACCGGGCCGATCACCGCGCAGGGAGGCTCCGGCGAGATCGATCTGGAGCACGTCAGCGGCACCCTCGACGTCCAGGTCGGCTCCGGCCAGATCGTCGGTACGTCCCTGCGGAGCCAGCAGGTCACCGCCAAGGCAGGCAGCGGCCAGGTCGAGCTGGACTTCGCCCTCCCGCCCGCCTCGGTCACGGCGGACGTGAGCTCGGGCCAGACCTCTATCACGCTGCCCAGGGGGCAGCAGTACCGCGTCAGCTCCTCGGTGGCGAGTGGCGTCAGCAACGTCGAGGGCGGCCTCGCCTCCTCCTCCGCGAGCAGCACCGTCAATGTGTCGGTGACCAGCGGCGAGGCGGAGGTGAGCTACCGCTGACCTAACCGGCGGCGGCCAGCCGCTGCCGGGCCTCCATCAGCGCGAAGCCCAGCAGGTTGAGGCCGCGCCAGCGCTGGGGGTCGGTGGCCGCCTCGTTGGCGGCGCCGAGCCCGATGCCCCAGACCCGGTCGCGGGGGCTGGCCTCGACCAGGACGCGGTTGGCCGTGCCGAGCAGGTACTCCCGCAGCGCGGGGTCCTGCCCGAACTTGGCCACGTTGCCCCGGACGACGAGCTCGAACCGCTCGGCCTCCCAGCGGTCCTCGTCGAAGCCGGTGACCTTGCGGCCCAGCACCTTCGCCTCGGCGGGGGTGCGGGCCGCGAGTATCGCCGGCACCGACGCCTCGTCACCGAAGAGGCGGGCCTTGGCCGCCATCATCCAGTGCTCGGCGCTGGCGTACTCGACCTCGTCGATCTCGAACCGGCACGGCCACCACTGGCTCAGCGATCCCTGCCCGACCGAGCCGTCCCGCTGCGGCTGATGCCCCCAGAACATCAGCCACTTCGGACGCGCGCCGGCCGCCACGAGGGCGGCCAGCGCGTCCCGGCTACGGGCCTGTGCGGGGTGGATCGGCGCCGGGTGGTCGTGGGTGGTGATGTCGTTCGCGTCCATGCCCGTGATCCTGGCACCCGGCACTGACAGCGGGCGAAGGGTTATCCACAGGGCCGCTCACCACGCTCACCCGACCTTGCGGGGCAGGCGCGTCGCCAGGCCGATGACCAGGAAGGTCGCCGCGAACTGGAGGGTCAGCACCAGAGTCAGCGCGTCCCGCATACCCATCGAGGGGGAGAGGGAGAGGAAGAGCGTGCCGAGGGTGGCGACACCCAGGGCGAGGGCCGACTGCTGGGTGGTGGCCAGGATGCCGCCACCGACGCCCGCGCGCTCGACCGGGATCTGGCTCAGGACCAGACGGATGAGCGGCGGCATGACCAGGCCCTGGCCGGTGCCGGCGATCACCATGCCGGGGAGCAGGACCCAGGGGCTGATGCCGGACCAGTCGCCTGCGACGGTCAGGGCCAGCGTCCCGAGACCGACGGCCTGGATGACGGTGCCGGTGACGATGACGCGGGAGCCGAAGCGGGAGAGCAGGCGCGGTCCGGCGAGCGAGGCGGCGAAGAAGCCGGCGGCCATCGGCACCATGGCCAGGCCGGAGGCGATCGGCCCCTCGTGCAGCCCGACCTGGAGGGCCACGGCCATCACCATCATGAAGCCGCCGAAGCCCGCGAAGAACGGGACGGCCATGGTCAGGCCGATCTTCAGACCGCGCAGCCGCAGCAGCGAGATCGGGACCAGCGGCACCTCGCCGCGACGCTCGCCGCGCAGCTCGACGGCGACGAACGCGGTGAGCAGGAAGGGGAAGAGCGCCAGCAGCACCCAGGTCCACACCGGCCAGCCCAGCGAGCGGCCCTCCATCAGCGGGACCAGCAGCGACAGCAGCGCTCCGGCCAGCAGGACCGTGCCGGGGATGTCGACGCGGGCCGGGTTGGCGGACCGGGTCTCCGGGACGGTGCGCAGCGCCAGCAGCACCGCGACGATCGCGACCGGCACGTTGACCAGGAAGATGAAGCGCCAGCCGGTGCCGAACAGGTTCGCCGACAGCAGCACGCCGCCGAGCACCTGGCCGATGACGACGGCGATGCCGCCGACCGCGCCGTAGACGCCCATGGCCTTGGCCCGGCGCTCGCCCTCGGTCGCGGCCTGGATGGTGGCCAGCGCCTGCGGCAGCATCAGCGCGGCCGAGGCGCCCTGGGCGACGCGGGCGGCGACGAGCGCCAGCGCGGTGGGGGCGAAACCGCAGGCCAGTGAGGTGAGGCCGAAGAGCAGCGCACCCGCGACGAACAGCTTCTTGCGCCCGTAGAGGTCGCCGAGCCGGCCGCCGAGGACGAGCAGCACGGCGTAGGCGATGCCGTAGCCGGCGACGAAGAGCTCCAGGGTCGCCGGGCCCGCCGACAGGTCCTTGTCGATGGTGGGCAGGGCGACGTTGACGATGAAGAAGTCCAGCATCGGCAGGAAGGCGCCGAGCAGGACGGTGACCAGGCCCAGGGTGCTGAGTCGGCCGGACGTGCCGGACGTGCCGGAGGAGGCGGCGGGAGCAGCGGCCGGGGCCGGGCTGCCGTTGATGCGCGTGACACGCGGCAGGACGTTGGCCCGGGTAGGCGTCCCGGCGGTCTGCTGGGGTGTGGTGTTGGTGGTCACGTCCATTACTGTCCGCCGGTCCGTAGCCAGGTACCAGTGTCTGGTTATCCAGGTATCAGGAGTACCTGGCAACGGGATCAATTCGGACGCATTCTGGAATACATGACAACGGCACCCGCGTCCACCCTGCAACTCGTCGCCCCGCTCGGCAGGCCCGACGACCTGCGCCGACGTGAGCTCGGCGCGTTCCTGCGCAGCCGGCGCGAGCGGATCTCGCCCGAGCAGGTCGGCCTGCCCGCCGTCGGCCGCCGCCGCACGCCGGGGCTGCGCCGCGAGGAGGTGGCGCAGCTCGCCGCCGTCGGGGTCACCTGGTACACGTGGCTGGAGCAGGCGCGCGACATCCAGGTCTCCGGCCAGGTGCTGGACGCGATCGCGCGCGGCCTGCTGCTGGACCAGGTCGAGCGGCAGCACCTGTTCGCCCTGGCCGGTGTGCCCGACCCGGTCAGCGCGACGCGGGAGTGCCCGGTGGTGACCCCGGCGGTCCGCGCGATCCTGGACCAGCTCGCACCGATGCCGGCGGTGGTGGTCAACGCCCGCTTCGACATCATCGGCTGGAACGAGGTCTACTCCCGCCTGTGCGGCGGACTGGAGCGGTTCGAGGCCGACCAGCGCAACCTCCTCTGGCTGGCCTTCACGGACCCGGCCTGGCGCGAGCTGCTGGTGGACTGGGACCAGGCGGCCCGGCACATGACCGCCAAGTTCCGGGTCACGCTGGCCGAGCACGTGGCCGAGCCCGCCTACAAGTCGCTGCTCAAGCGGCTGCTGCTGGCCTCGCCCGAGTTCGCCGAGGCGTGGGAGCGCCACGACGTGACCGGCACCTCGGAGGGCACCAAGCGCTTCCTCAACAGCGAGGTGGGCCTGCTGAACTTCGAGTACACCAACCTCTGGCTCGGGCCGCGCCCCGGCTACCGCATGATCACCTACATCCCCGCGGACCCGGTGACCAAGGCCCGCGTGGAGCAGCTGGCGGCAATGGGACAATAGGGGTTCTGCCTGCCGCCGTTTCGAAGGACTGCCCGGGATGACCAGCACGGACACCGCCGTCGCCGCCGCGCCGCTCACCGCCGCCCCGCTGAAGCTGGGCTCGGCGCTCACGGTGTGGCCGCCGGTCGTGCTCGCGCCGATGGCGGGGATCACCAACGCGCCCTTCCGCACGCTGTGCCGGGAGCAGAGCGGCGGCAAGGGGCTCTTCGTCTCGGAGATGATCACCACCCGGGCCCTGGTCGAGCGCAACGCCAAGACCATGAACCTGATCCACTTCGACCCGAGCGAGCAGCCGCGCTCGATCCAGCTCTACGGGGTGGACCCGGAGACCGTCGGCCGCGCGGCGAGGATGATCGCCGAGGAGGACCTGGCCGACCACATCGACCTGAACTTCGGCTGCCCGGTCCCCAAGGTCACCCGCAAGGGCGGCGGCTCGGCCCTGCCGTACAAGCGCAACCTGCTGCGCGAGATCCTGCGCCAGGCCGTGGGCAACGCGGGCGACCTCCCGGTGACGATGAAGATGCGCATCGGCATCGACGAGGACCACATCACCTATCTCGACGCCGGCCGCATCGGCGCGGAGGAGGGCGTGGCCGCGATCGCCCTGCACGGGCGCACCGCCATCCAGCACTACAGCGGCGAGGCCGACTGGTCCGCCATCGCCCGCCTGCGCGAGGCCGTCCCGGCGCACGTGCCGGTGCTGGGCAACGGAGACATCTGGTCCGCCGACGACGCGGCCCGCATGGTCCGCGAGACCGGCTGCGACGGCGTCGTGGTCGGCCGCGGCTGCCTGGGCCGCCCGTGGCTGTTCAAGGAGCTGGTCTCGGTCTTCCAGGGCAGGATCGACTACGCCCGCCCCGACTTCGGCTACGTCGCCAGGACGATGCTGCGCCACGCGGAGCTGCTGGGGGAGTGGATCGGGGACGAGAAGCACGGCGTCGTCGACTTCCGCAAGCACGTCGCCTGGTACACCAAGGGCTTCTCGGTCGGCTCGGAGCTGCGCAACGGCCTGGCGACCGCCTCCTCGCTGAGCGAGCTGGAGGAGCTGCTCTCCCGCGTCGACCAGGAGCAGGCCTGGCCCGACAGCGCCGACGGCCCGCGCGGCCGCACCTCCGGTGCCAACCGGGTGGTCCTGCCCGAGGGCTGGCTGGACGACCCCTACGACTGCGCGGTCCCCTCGGCGGACGCGGAACTGGACACCTCCGGGGGGTGACGACCCCGCGACCGCGCACGACCGCACCGGCCCGCCTTGGTTTCCAAGGCGGGCCGTGGCCGTTCGGTGGCACAGAGTGGACAGCGGGCGACGCAGGGTGAGACGGGATACGGACAAGGGGTGAGACGGAGCCCCTCGTGCGGCGTGACTCCGGCCACATTCGCGGTCACTTTGCGTCAGATGGACATAAAACCGCAGGTGGGGAGGGGTGTGAAACGGTTCCCGAACGAGACCGACGAGGCGACCGGCCGCTTGCGTGCAAAGGATCAAGCCAATGCAACCTGTTCGTAGCGTTGCGCTGTCGTCCGGTTGCGGACGTGTGAGATCGGAGGTTGTCTGGGTTCAACAGATGAAGGCACGCTAGCGTCAGGACGACGATTTTACTTTCGCAGGCAAAGCCCGATTCCGGGCTTTCGATCTCGCGGGTTACCGGTCGGTACCAGCCACTGACGGCCTATCTGGGGCAGCCAAGAGCCTTTGATCTGGGTATGTTCTCCGGCATCAGGGCAACCGTGCGGCAGGAGAGGCTCGTGGCCACTCAGGAAAAGTTCGTCTTCGACTTCACTGAAGGCAACAAGGACCTCAAGGACCTTCTCGGCGGAAAGGGTGCGAACCTCGCCGAGATGACCAACCTCGGTCTCCCCGTCCCTCCGGGGTTCACCATCACCACCGAGGCGTGCAAGGTCTACCTGGAGACCGGCAGCGAGCCGGCCTCCCTGCGGGACGAGGTCAGCGCGCACCTCGCCGCCCTCGAGGCGCAGATGGGCAAGAAGCTCGGCGACGCCGGCGACCCGCTGCTCGTCTCGGTGCGCTCCGGCGCCAAGTTCTCCATGCCCGGCATGATGGACACCGTCCTCAACATCGGCCTGTCCGACGCCTCCGTGCAGGGCCTGGTCGCGCAGTCCGGCAACGAGCGGTTCGCCTGGGACTCCTACCGCCGCCTGGTCCAGATGTTCGGCAAGACCGTGCTGGGCGTCGAGGGTGAGCTGTTCGAGGAGGCGCTGGACTCCGCCAAGCGCGCCAAGGGCACCGTCAACGACCTCGACCTGGACGCCGCCGATCTGAAGGCCCTGGTCGCGACGTTCAAGCAGATCGTCAAGGACCACGCCGGCCGCGACTTCCCGCAGGACCCGCGCGAGCAGCTCGACCTCGCCGTCCACGCGGTCTTCGACTCGTGGAACAGCGACCGCGCCAAGCTCTACCGCCGCCAGGAGCGCATCCCGCACGACCTGGCCACGGCCGTCAACGTCTGCTCCATGGTCTTCGGCAACCTGGGCGAGGACTCCGGCACCGGCGTCGCCTTCACCCGCGACCCCGCCTCCGGCCACCAGGGCGTCTACGGCGACTACCTCTCCAACGCGCAGGGTGAGGACGTCGTCGCCGGCATCCGCAACGCCCTGCCGCTGGCCGAGCTCGAGCAGCTGGACAAGAACTCCTACGACGAGCTCATGACCATCATGCAGACCCTGGAGAACCACTACCGGGACCTGTGCGACATCGAGTTCACCATCGAGCGCGGCAAGCTCTGGATGCTGCAGACCCGCGTCGGCAAGCGCACCGCGGCCGCCGCCTTCCGCATCGCCGTCCAGCTGGTCGACCAGGGCCTGATCGACCTCGACGAGGCGCTGCACCGCGTGAACGGCGCGCAGCTCGCCCAGCTGATGTTCCCGCGCTTCGACGAGAACACGAAGGTGGAGAAGATCGGGCGTGGCATCGCCGCCTCGCCGGGCGCCGCGGTCGGCAAGGCCGTCTTCGACTCCTACACCGCCGTCAAGTGGTCCCGCTCCGGCGAGAAGGTCATCCTGGTCCGCCGGGAGACCAATCCGGACGACCTCGACGGCATGATCGCCGCCCAGGGCATCCTGACCTCGCGCGGTGGCAAGACCTCGCACGCCGCCGTCGTCGCCCGCGGCATGGGCAAGACCTGTGTCTGCGGCGCCGAGGAGCTCGAGGTCGACACCAAGAAGCGCCGGTTCACCACCGCCGACGGCCGGGTCGTCGAGGAGGGCGACCTGATCTCGATCGACGGCTCCACCGGCAAGGTGTACCTCGGCGAGGTACCGGTCGTACCGAGCCCCGTCGTCGAGTACTTCGAGGGCACCCTGCACGCCGGCGCCGACGAGGAGGGCGGCCTGGTCAAGGCGGTCCACCGGATCATCTCCCACGCCGACTCGGTCCGCCGCCTGCGGGTGCGCGCCAACGCCGACAACTCCGAGGACGCCTCGCGCGCCCGCCGCTACGGCGCCCAGGGCATCGGACTGTGCCGCACCGAGCACATGTTCCTCGGCGAGGAGCGTCGCAAGGAGGTCGAGCGGCTGATCCTGGCCGACAACGACGCCGACCGCGAGGCCGCGCTCTCCGTCCTGCTGCCGTTGCAGAAGACCGACTTCGTCGAGCTCTTCACGGCCATGGACGGCCTGCCGGTCACCGTCCGCCTGCTGGACCCGCCGCTGCACGAGTTCCTGCCCGACATCACCGAGCTGTCGGTGCGCGTCGCGCTCGCCGAGGCCCGCAAGGACCCGAACGAGAACGACCTGCGCCTGCTCCAGGCGGTCCACCGCCTGCACGAGCAGAACCCGATGCTGGGTCTGCGCGGTGTCCGCCTCGGCCTGGTCATCCCCGGCCTGTTCGCCATGCAGGTCCGGGCGATCGCCGAGGCCGCGGCCGAGCGCAAGCTCGCCGCCGGCGACCCCCGCGCCGAGATCATGATCCCGCTGGTGGGCACCGTCCAGGAGCTGGAGATCGTCCGCGACGAGGCCGAGAAGGTGCTCGCCGAGGTCTCCGCCAAGACCGGCGTCGACCTGAAGATCGCGCTCGGCACCATGATCGAGCTGCCGCGCGCCGCGGTGACCGCCGGTCAGATCGCCGAGGCCGCCGAGTTCTTCTCCTTCGGCACCAACGACCTGACCCAGACGGTGTGGGGCTTCAGCCGCGACGACGTCGAGGCCAGCTTCTTCACCGCCTACCTGGAGAAGGGCATCTTCGGGGTCTCCCCGTTCGAGACCATCGACCGCGACGGCGTGGGCGCCCTCGTCCGCAACGCCGCGATCGAGGGCCGCAGGACCCGTCCGGACCTCAAGCTCGGCGTCTGCGGCGAGCACGGCGGCGACCCGGACTCCGTCCACTTCTTCCACGAGGTCGGCCTGGACTACGTGTCCTGCTCGCCCTTCCGGATCCCGGTGGCGCGCCTGGAGGCAGGCCGCGCCGCCATCGAGACGGCGGGCAGCGACTCGCGCTGACAAACCCTCACCCGGTCTTCACCTCACCGGGTGCCAGCGCGAGGTACGCCCCTCCTACGTCACACCGTCCCCGACCAAGGCGGTTCGTTGATGCAAGGGGGAGGGGCCGCTGCCCGCACCTGCTCCGTCGCGGAGCTCGGCGCAGAGTAGCCGCGACGGACACCCGCCCGGGCGGGAACGGACAACGGCGTCCGTTCCCGCCCGGGCTTTTGTGTGCCCGTGTCAACAGGTGATTTCCGGAACCTCAGAGTTCGCTCTGACCATGGTGACGACCTCTTGAACGTGCTCTGTCGGATCGCCTAACGTCTCGGGAAGCAACAGCGCACCCCCCTTCGTGGTGACACCAACGAGCCGCCTGGCCAGCGGCGTTGCACAGCCCTCCGGTTCTCCCCCGTTCGAGAAGGGCACCACCGTGCTTCGTTCCGCACTCGTCGCCGGCGCCGCTACCGCGCTCGCCGTCGCCGGTCTTGCCATCGCGTCTCCTGCCGGCGCCAGCGAGCTCGCCCCCCACCACATGAACCCGCACGCCGCGAAGACGGCGGCCACGGCCACCGGCGGCAACCTCGCCTACGGCGGCGGCAACGTCGTCACCGCCCCGACCGTCTACTACGTCTACTGGGGCAACCAGTGGGGCACCTCCAGCGTCACCAACGACCCGTCGGGTGAGGTCGCGCTGCAGCAGAGCTTCTTCTCGCACGCCTACGGCAGCGGCGACACCTTCTTCACCTCGCAGACCCAGTACTGCCAGGGGGTCGCCACCGGAACCACCCAGTGCGGCACCTCCGGCACGCACGTGGGCCACCCCGCGTCGAGCCCGCTCGGCGGCACCTGGCTGGACAGCTCTGCCAAGGCCCCGAGCCGTCCGTCCACCGCGCAGATCGCCGCCGAGGCGGTCAAGGCCGCGACGCACTTCGGGATCTCCGGCGACAACGTCCAGGTCGTCGTCGACCTGCCGCACGGCGTGGTGCCCTCGGGCTTCAAGACCCAGTACTGCGCCTGGCACGACCACACCACCGCGAGCAACGGCGCGGACCTGCCCTACACCAACATGCCGTACATCACCGACGCCGGCTCCGGCTGCGGCGCGAACTTCGTCGCCACCGGCTCCTCCGGTGTGAACGGCGCGGACGAGGGCATCACCATCGTCGGCGGCCACGAGTACGCCGAGACGCTGACCGACCCCGCGCCCAGCAGCGGCTGGGTCGACAGCACCGGCGCCGAGACCGGCGACAAGTGCGCCTGGATCTCCAGCGGCCAGGGCGCGTCGTCGATCATCGGCCTGAACGGCGCGAACTTCGCCGTGCAGTCGCTGTGGAGCAACAACTTCAACAGCAACGCCGGTGGCTGCGTGACCTCCTACACCAGCGCCACCAACCAGCACTGACGTCGTGTCCGACGTCGAAGGCCGGGTCCGCGCACCCCTCCCCGGGGCGGGCCCGGCCTTCGGCCGCTTCTTCGTCCGAGGAGTCCGCCGTGAACCGAGCCCTGGGTGTGCTGCCGCTGGCGGCGATCGTCCTTCTCGCCGCCTGCAGCGGCGCCGCGGCGCCTGCGGCCGCCCCGGCCGCGTCCCCGGCCACCGCGAACCCCTCGCCGACGGTGCTGCCCGCGTGCGCCAAGCTCCCCGATCCCGTGCTTCCGCACTCGGCCGGTGAACTGACGGAGCAGCAGCACGGCGTCTACTGCCTGCCGCGCGGGCAGCGCCTCGACATCTTCCTCACGGCGGCGAAGTCCGCCGACGTCTGGACTCCCGTCCAGGCCACCGGCAGCGTCCTCGCCCCGACGAGCACCGGCGTGATGACCGCGCCACTGGGCGTGACACCGGCGATGTTCGTCGGCACGGCCGACGGCACGTCGCAGCTCACGAGCACGGCACCGTCCGGCGCGCGCTGGACGGTCACCGTCGTCGTCAAGGGCTGAGGGACGTTGCACTACCCAAGGGGCGCGAGGCTCTGCTGATACGCGGCTCCGCCGCGTGGCGCGAGCAACCACCGGCGTGCGGATGGCCCTGCGCGCCCCGGACCATCCGCCGTGGGTGGCTTGTCGCGCCCACGCAGGGGGTACCTCCCGGCCGAAGGCTGGGGGAGGAGCCGCACATCGGCGGAGCCCGGCGTCCCTGAGGGCTCGGCTACGCCGAGATGAGCGGGCGGGCTGCCACGTGGTGGTGGGTGCTGGGGCCGCGGTGGACGCGCTGTTCCAGCGCCGTGCGGGCCTCCGGCCACTCCTCGTCGAGGATGGAGTAGAAGGCCGTGCCGCGCACCATGCCGTCCAGGCCGCGGGTGTGCATCCGGTGCACGCCCTCCAGGACCGCGCCGAGGTGCTCGATCGCCGCGCGCGAGCGCATGTTGCGGGCGTCGGCGCGCATGGAGACCCTGCGCACGCCCCACGTCTCGAAGGCGTGACGCAGCATCAAGAGCTTGGCCTCGGTGTTGATGCCGGTGCCCTGCGCCCGGGCGGACAGCCACGTCGCGCCGATCTCGGTCGCGTCGGGGATCGCCGTGAGCGGATCGCCCACGGGGCCGCGGGGGGCCGGCGGCCAGATCACCGGGCCCTGCCAGTAGTCCAGCTCGGTGAATCTGGTCGACCCCACGACCAGACCGTCGCTCGCTCTGACCGTGGCGAAGGGGAGGGCGCGGCCCGCCGCCTGCGCGGCCAGCGCGTCACTGACGTAACGTTCCGTCGCCTCGATGCCGTGCGGCACGGGCGTGAACGCATAGCTAGATCGGTCCTCTGCCGCGGCCGCGGCAAGGGCCTCGATGTGCTGCTCGGTGAGCGGCTCCAGCCGCACAGTGCGGCCGCAGAGGAAGACGGGTACGGGCACGGGGCCTGATGTCCTTCGGCGCGTGGGGTCGGGAAAGGTGCGCCCCGGCAGCCGTGGGTACGGCGACGGATCGCGTTCGCCGTGAGGCGTGCGGGGAGCGAGGGGACAGTGTGTGTCCGGAAAATGGCCGAGGCGGGAACGAGAGCGCGAAGGACAGCGGGCGGCCAGGTGAAGGCAAGGTGCGAAGCGAGGGGTTCTGCGAGGGTTCTGCAAATGTTCTGCGGCGTTCTCCACGCAGCCTATCTGGTGCCAGAGTGGAGTGCAGCGAGAGGACCATACCCGGCCTGAGGGGCTAAGTCACCCCAGCCGCGCGAATCCGACGTGCACGGCGTGTCCGCGGGGCGCATGGCCGTGCTCCGCACTCCGAATTGGGGAATGAACCAGGGTTCCGGGATGCTGGAACCAGGGTAGTGGATGCTGTTTCGACAGCCTGAGCAAGGAAGTGGGATCCAGGTGCTGGAACCGGAGGGGCTGTACGCGTTCGAGGCGGACGCCGAGGAGCTGTCCGCGGACGCCTCGATCCTGCTGCACTTCTTCGACGGCTTCATGGACGCCGGGGAGACCGGCGAGCAGATCGTGGCCGAACTGCTGGAGGACCCGGAGCGCCGGCTGATCGCGCGCTTCGACGCGGACCGCCTGGTCGACTACCGGGCCCGCCGGCCCACGATGCTCTTCGACCGCGACCACTGGGCCTCCTACGACGCCCCCGCGCTCGACCTGCACCTGGTCCACGACGCCGTCGGAGCGCCCTTCCTGTTGCTCACGGGCCCCGAGCCGGACGTGGAGTGGGAGCGGTTCGCCGCGGCCGTCGTCCAGGTCGTGGAGCGGCTGGGCGTGCGCCTCGCGGTCACCTTCCATGGCGTCCCGATGGGCGTGCCGCACACCCGCCCGACGGGGATGACCCCGCACGGCAACCGCAAGGACCTGATCGGCGCGTTCCCGCGCTGGTTCGAGCAGGTCCAGGTGCCGGGCAGCGCGGGCGGCATGCTCGAGTTCCGCCTCGACGAGGCCGGCCACGACGTCCTGGGCTTCGCCGCGCACGTCCCGCACTATCTGGCGCGGACGCCCTACCCGCAGGCCGCTGTGGCGGTCCTGGAGGCCATCCAGCGTGCGACGGGCCTGGTTCTTCCGGGCACGGGCCTGCGCGCGCGTACGGACGAGGTCCGCGAGGACGTCGACCGCCAGATCGCGGAGGGCGACGCGGAGCTGCGGTCCGCGATCAGCGGGCTGGAGCAGCAGTACGACGCGGTGGCGGGGGCCGCGGACCGCGAGAACCTCATGGCGGAGCCGGTCGACCTGCCCTCGGCGGACGAGCTCGGCCGCGCCTTCGAGGAGTTCCTCGCCGAGCAGGGCGACACCGAGTAAGGGCCCGTAGGGCACTCAAGGGGGCGCGGGGCTCTGCCGATATGCCGCTGCGCCGCGTGGGCGCGAGAAACCCGCCTACGCGGATGGCCCTGCGCGCCCCGGACCATCCGCAGGGGGCACCTCGGGCCGAAGGCTGGGGGATTGTCGCGCCCACGCAGGGCGCACCTCCCGGCCGAAGGCTGGGGGAGGAGCCGCACACCGGCAGAGCCTCGCGCCCCCTGGGTGGTGCAACTGCTAGTTGCGCGTGTGCGCGCCCGTCGCGGTGCCGTTGACGGCGGTGTGCTGGGTGTTCGGCTTGGCCGGGCGCTGGGGGCCGGGCTTGGAGCCGGGCTTGGCGGGCTGGGAGTGGACCGGGCTCGGCGCCGCCGGCTGGACCAGGGTCGGGGCGTCCAGCTGCTGGCTCAGCCAGGGGAAGACGACCGGGAAGAGCGAGGCCCAGGTGCCCCAGTTGTGGCCGCCGTCCTTCAGGACGATCGGCGCCTCCACCGTCACCGGGAACTTCGCCGCCGCGCGCAGCGCCTGCGCGTTCGCGGGGGAGCTGTAGCGGTCCTGGGCCGTCGTGGCGATCAGGATGGAGACGTCCGCCTGCGGGCCGGCCTTCTTGATCAGCGCCATCGGGTTCTGCGCCGCAAGGACCGCCTTGTCGCGGATCGTCGTCGGGTCGCCGCGGAAGTCGTCGGGGCTGAGCGCGACCGCCGCGCCGAAGCGGTCGGGGTGCTGCAGGACCAGCTTGGCCGCGCAGTAGCCGCCGGTGGAGTCGCCGACCAGGCCCCAGCCGTGGGCGTCGCCGAGGACGCGGAAGTCCTTCTTCACCAGGTTCGGCACGTCCGTGTCCAGCCAGGTGCCGTTGCGGACCTTGCCGACGTCCGTGCAGTCGGTGTTGACGCCGTTCGGGTTGATCCGCGGGACCACGATGATCGCGGGCTTCATCTTGCCCTGCGCCATCAGGTAGGTCAGCGGGCCTGGCATGCCGCCGCCCTTGAGCCACGTCTCGGGGGAGCCGGGGTAGCCGTGCAGCAGCTCGACGACCGGGAACGAGTAGTTCTTGTACTGCGGGTCGTCGTACTGCGGCGGCGTCCACACCAGCACCTCGCCGGTCAGGCCCGAGGCCTGGCCGTGCAGGACGGTGCGCTGGAAGCCGCTGGGCCCGCCGGTGAACGAGGCCACCTGCGTGGTCGAACCGTCCGCGCTCACGCCGACGCCGGCGTTGTCCTGCTGGCCGAACAGGTCGCTCCAGGAGGAGTAGAGGCCGTTGGCGTTGTTGATCCACACCGCGACCACGGCGATCGCCGTGACCTGGCACAGGCCGATCAGTGCCAGCCGCGTGAGCGTGCGGAGGGCCTTGGGACCACGGACGGCACCCCAGGCGACCATGGTCACCACGACGGCAACCACCGTCGCCGCGATCAAGGTGTAGAAGAAGGCGGTGCCGGTGAGGCTCACAGTCCCGTTCTCTCTTCACTGCTGGACGCTGCTGGACAGACTACGGAGGGTTCCGGCTGTTCACTCAGCACCGCTCCCACCCTCGTGCACGTTAGCCGCGCCGGGTGAGCGAAAAGCTCTTACCTGTCCGTTCCGGGCGGTTCGTGACAGAACTGTCGCACGGGTGAGGCATCCTGTGACCTTGTGAGCGAGAGCGAGAGCAGCGCTGTGACCGACGCGACACGCGAAGCCACCTGCGCCCGCACTCTCGACAGCCCCCCGGGAGGCCTGCCTATCATCGGCCGGATGCGGCTCAACTTCGGCGGACCGAACAGAGCCCAGCTGCGCGGCGCCTCCCGCGCGCTGGGTCTGCTGGCATTCGCCGTCTGTTTCGGGCTGGTCCTGGTCCACGGGGGGATCGGCTCGGGCTCGAACGCCGGGGACGCGCAGGCGCTCGCCCCGACGGACAAGGGGCGCCGGGCGATGCCGGTCGCGTCGGGGCTGCCGGGTCCCGCCGCGAACGTCCCGGCGTCGCTCGCCGGGGCGCAGGCCACGCCGAACGGGCACAGTACGCCGTTCGACGGACTGCCTGCCGTGGGCGTGCTGTTCTATCCGGACGACAGCACCTACAGCCACCACTACTGCACCGCGAGCGTCGTCCACTCGCCCGGCGGCGACGTGGTGGCGACCGCCGCCCACTGTCTGAGCGACCCGGCGCAGGGCTCGCCCAACCCCTCCGACGTGGTCTTCGCGCCCGGTTACCACGACGGGCAGCACCCGTTCGGGTTGTGGCGCTCCACGGCGATCATGATCGACACGCACTGGGCTGCCAACAGCGACCCGGACTCCGACGTCGCCTTCGTCGTGGTCCACAAGGACGGCGACCCGACCGCCCGGATCGAGGACCAGGTCGGCGCGGAGCGGATCGCCTTCGGCGTGAGCCGGCCGACCACCGTCGGCGTCGTGGGCTACCCGGGTGAGACCGACCGGCCGATCTCCTGCCTGAACACCCTCACCGCCTACAGCGCCACGCAGTCCGAGTTCGACTGCAACGGCTTCACCGACGGCACCAGCGGCGGACCGCTGCTGGAGGGCATCGACCCGCGCACCGGTCTCGGCACCCTGGTCGGCGTCATAGGCGGGTACCAGGAGGGCGGCGACAACGACGACGTCTCCTATGCGGTGTACTTCGGCGACCGGGTCCAGGCGCTGTACGGCCAGGCGGTGACGGCGGGGGCGCCGTCGCCCTCCGCCTCCCCCTCGCCCTCGGGAGCGGTCGCCTCGCCGTCCCTCTCCGCGAGTCCGTAGAACCCGTCTCGGTACGGCCGTTCGGACGCTACGCTTCCCCCGCGATCGTCGGATGGGGGAGTCTCGATGGAGCCGTACAAGGAGCCCTGGTACGCCACCGCGCTGCGGGCCGGGCTGGAGCTGGTGGGCTGGATCGGCCTGCCGATCGCCCTGTGGCCCCACTCGATACCGGCCGCGATCGGCGTGGACGTGCTGCTGATCGGCGTCCCGGCCGTCTTCCAGACACCCGGCGACAAGCCGGGGACCAATATCGCCGTGCCGGGGTGGGCGACCGTCCTCATGGTCCTCGCCGAACTCGGCGGCGCCGTGGCCGCGGCCTGGCTGTTGTTCTGGCCCTGGCTCGCCGTCGTGGTCACCGCCCTCGCCGTCCTCACCTGTTTCACCGAGCTCCCGCGCTGGAAGCGCCTGCTCGCCTGGCAGCGCCCTGTGCGAGCCTGACCCGCCGTGTCGGTCCCACGCGTTACCGTGCTGGGGATGGACGAAACCGCGCAGGTCACCAGCTACAGTCCCGCCGCGCAGGCGCGTTGGGTGGAGGAGCCGGACAAGCGCCCCGGGCGCACCGCGTTCCAGCGGGACCGCGCGCGCGTCCTGCACTCCGCCGCGCTGCGGCGGCTCGCCGGGACGACGCAGGTGGTCGCGCCACTGGAGAGCGACTTCCCGCGCACCCGGCTGACCCACTCCCTCGAGTGCGCGCAGGTGGGCCGGGAGCTCGGCGCCGCGCTCGGTTGTGATCCGGATCTCGTCGAGACCGCCTGTCTCGCCCACGACATCGGCCACCCGCCCTTCGGGCACAACGGCGAGGAGGCACTCGACAAGGCCGCCCAGGCGTGCGGCGGCTTCGAGGGCAACGCCCAGTCGCTGCGCATCCTGACCCGGCTGGAGTTCAAGCGCTTCGTTCCGCACGCCGAGGCCGACGGCCGCCCGGTCAGCGTCGGCCTGAACCTCACCCGGGCCACCCTCGACGCCGCCACCAAGTACCCGTGGGCGCGCGGCGAACACCCCGAGCTGCCCCACAAGTTCGGCGTCTACGCCGACGACGTGCCGGTCTTCACCTGGCTGCGCCAGGGCGCGCCCGGCCACAAGCGCTGCTTCGAGGCGCAGGTGATGGACTGGTCCGACGACGTGGCCTACTCCGTCCACGACGTCGAGGACGGGCTGCACGCCGGCCACATCCGCCCCGCCGCGCTCGGCTCGCCGAGCGAGCGGGAGGAGCTGTACGCGGTGGCCGCCCGTTACGCGCCCAACGCCGAGCCGGAGGAGTTCGCGGACGCGCTGGACCGCCTGCGCGCGGAGGAGTGGTGGCCGCACCAGTACGACGGTTCGGCCCGAGCCCAGGCCCGGCTGAAGGACGCCACCAGCCAGCTGATCGGCCGCTTCTGCACCTCGGCCGAGGCGGCCACCCGCGCCGCCTTCGGTGACGGCCCGCTGACCCGCTACCGCGCCGACCTGATCGTCCCGCGCGAGGTGCGGCTGGAGTGCGCGATGCTCAAGGCCGTCGCCCACCGGTACGTGATGCAGCGTGAGGACCAGGAGCAGCTGCGCCGCCGCCAGCGGGTGGTCATCGGCGAGCTCGCGGAGGCCCTGGTCCGGATGGCGCCCGAGGGCCTCGACCCGGTCTTCCGCACGCTCTACGAGGAGGCGTCCGACGACGCCGGCCGCCTGCGCGCGGTGATCGACCAGATCGCCACCCTGACCGACGCCTCCGCGCTGGCCCGGCACCGGGCGCTCACGAAGTCATCATGAGATCTTGACGACCGATCAGTGACGCCCTCTTCACCTCAGGGTGAGCATGCGGGAGGCTCACTGGGACATCCACATCCACCGAAGAACCCCCGGAGGAGAGCGGACATGGTGGGCTCGCACGCGACGATGGCGATCGTCGGAGGCGGACTGGCCGGCGCGAAGGCGGCGGAGACGCTGCGCGCGGAGGGCTTCGACGGCCGGGTGATACTGATCGGCGAGGAACGCGACGATCCCTACGAGCGGCCCCCTCTCTCCAAGGGCTACCTGAACGGCACCAGCGAGCGTGCCGAGGTCTTCGTCCACGACTCCGCCTGGTACGCGGCACACGACGTCGAGCTGCACCTCGGCCAGCCCGTCGTCGCCATCGACCGGGCCGCGCACGAGCTGCGTCTCGGCGGCGACGGCGACGTCCTCGGCTACGACAAGCTGCTGCTGGCCACCGGCTCCGCGCCGCGCGCCCTCGACATCCCCGGCATCGGCCTCGGCGGCGTCCACTACCTGCGGCGCCTCGCCGACTCCGAGCGGCTGCGGGCGACGCTGCAGGCGCTCGGCCGCGAGAACGGCACCCTGGTGATCGTCGGCGCGGGCTGGATCGGCCTGGAGGTCGCCGCCGCGGCCCGCGGCTACGGCGCGGAGGTGACGGTCGTCGAGCCGATGAGCACGCCCCTCCAGGCGGCCCTCGGCCCCGAGCTCGGCGAGTTCTTCGCCCGGCTGCACCAGGACCACGGGGTGAAGTTCCACTTCGGCGCGACGGTCACCGAGATCGAGGGCCGCGACGGCATGGTGCTGGCCGCCCACACCGCCGACGGCCAGGAGCACCCCGCGCACGCCGTCCTCGTCGGCGTCGGCGCGGTCCCGCAGACGGCGCTCGCCGAGCAGGCGGGCCTGGAGCTGGCCCCGCGCGAGGAGGGCGGCGGCATCGCGGTGGACGCGGCCCTGCGCACCTCCGACCCGGACGTCTTCGCGGCGGGCGACGTCGCCTGCGCGTTCAACCCGCTCTTCGGCCGCCGCCTTCGGGTCGAGCACTGGGCCAACGCGCAGAACGGCGGCCCGGCCGCCGCGCGGTCCATGCTGGGCCAGGAGGTCGTCTACGACCGGGTGCCCTACTTCTTCACGGACCAGTACGACCTCGGCATGGAGTACTCCGGGTTCGCCGCCCCCGGCGGCTACGAGCGGGTCGTGGTCCGCGGTGACGCGGGCAAGCGCGAGTTCATCGCGTTCTGGCAGACCGCGGAGGGCCGCGTGGTCGCGGGGATGAACGTGAATGTGTGGGATGTCACGGCCCCGATCCAGGCCCTGGTGAGGGCCGGCACCCCGATCGACCCGGAGCGCCTGGCCGATCCGACGGTTCCGCTGGAATCCCTGCTGTAGTGGCACCCTCCGGGGGCGCGGAGCCGGGTATCGGCAGAGCCTCGCGCCCCTGGGGAGTGCAACCGGCCGTAGACTTCACGGGTGGCGGGACGGATCAGGGACGAAGACGTGCAGGCGGTGAAAGCCGCGCTGCGGATCGACGCCGTGGTCGGGGACTACGTCCAGCTCGCCAACGGGGGCGGCGGGCAGATGAAGGGGCTGTGCCCCTTCCACGACGAGAAGTCCGCCTCCTTCTACGTGAACCCCTCCAAGGGCGTCTACAACTGCTTCGGCTGCCAGGAGAGCGGCGACACCCTCGGCTTCGTGATGAAGATCGAGCACCTCTCCTTCGTGGAGGCGGTGGAGCGCCTCGCGCCGCAGGTCGGCATCACGCTGCGCTACGAGGGCGGCTCGTACGTCCCCGGGCGGCAGCAGGGCGAGCGGACGCGGCTGCTGGAGATCAACCGGCTCGCGGCCGCCTGGTTCCAGGAGCAGCTGAACAGCCCCGAGGCCGAGATCGGCCGCCGCTTCCTCAAGGAACGCGGCTTCGAGCGTGAGGCCGCCGCGCACTTCGGGGTCGGCTATGCGCCCGGCGGGTTCGAGAACCTGACCCGTCTGCTTCGGGGCAAGGGCTACACCGACAAGGAACTGCTCACCTCCGGCATCTGCTCCGAAGGCCGGCGCGGCCCGATGGACCGGTTCCGGGCCCGGCTGATCTGGCCGATCCGGGACCTGACCGGCGAGGTCGTCGGTTTCGGCGCGCGCCGCCTGCGCGAGGACGACAACGGGCCGAAGTACCTGAACACGCCCGAGACGCCGCTCTACAAGAAGTCCCTCGTCCTGTACGGGGTGGAGCTCGCCAAGAAGGAGATCGCCCGCTCCGGGCGGGCCGTCGTCGTCGAGGGCTACACCGACGTGATGGCCTGTCATCTCGCGGGCATCAGCTCCGCCGTGGCGACCTGTGGCACGGCCTTCGGCGAGGAGCACATCAAGATCCTTCGGCGTCTCCTCCTCGACACCAACGGCAGCGACGCCAAGGTCGTCTTCACCTTCGACGGTGACGCCGCCGGACAGAAGGCCGCGCTGCGCGCCTTCGAGGACGACCAGAAGTTCGCCGCGCAGACGCTCATCGCCGTCTCGCCCGGCGGGATGGACCCGTGCGAGCTGCGGATCGGTGAGGGCGACGAGGCGGTGCGGAACCTGATCGACCGCGCCTCGCCGCTGTTCGAGTTCGCGATCCGCTCCACCGTCGCCCGGCACAACCTCGACAGCGCCGAGGGCCGGGCCGCCGCGCTGGACGCGTGCGCGCCGATCGTGGCCCAGATCAAGGACGCCTCGATCCGGCACGAGTACGCCGTGCAGCTGGCCGGCATGCTCGGCATCCTCGACGAGCGGTTCGTCGTGCGCCGGGTGCAGCAGGTCGCGCAGTGGGCCGCCGAGCGCCAGCGGAACGTCCGCGGCCCGCAGCAGCGCCAGCAGCCGCTCCGTCCCGGGCAGGCTCCGCCGCAGCCGGCCGCGCCCGCCCGGCCCGCGTTCCGGCTGGACGCGCGCAACCCGCAGCAGTTCGTGGAGCGCGAACTGCTGAAGCTGGCCGTGCAGTTCCCGGTGCTGGTCTCGCCGATCCTGGACGTCTTCGCGCCGGACGAGTTCATGACGCCGCCCTACGCCGCCGTCCGTGAGGCGATCACGGCGGGTGGCGGGGTGACCGCGGGCGCCGCGGCCGCCGACATCTGGGTGGACGTGCTGCGCGAGGTCGCCCCGGACGACGCCGTGCGCGGCCTGATCACCGAGCTGGCCGTCGAGCCGGTCCGGACCCGGCGCGCGCCGGACGTCGTCTACGCGGGGGAGTTCCTGGTCAGGCTGCGGCTCCAGGCCGTGGCCCGCCGGGTGGCGGCCTGCCGCGTCCAGCTGCAGCGGCTGGGCCCGAACGCGTCGCACGAGCAGACAGAAGCGATCCAGCGGGAGCTGTGGGGTCTCCAGCAGTACGAGGGGGAGTTGCGTTCCCGTGGGGCTGCCGCACTCTGACGGTGCGTCGCTCTCACCCTCGGTGACCGCTCCTTCACAGAAACTCTCCGCACGGGTCTCTGCCTGCGCCCCCTGACTGCTCCACACTGGTTCTCGGTGCCTCACTCCTCTCAGCCGCGGCCCGCCGACTCCGGCGGCGCCGTGCCCCAGGCTTCCCGGACGCAGGGTGACGAGAACCCTCCCCACGTCCCGCTGCCGCGTGCCCCCGTAGCCGCTCCCGAGCAGGCGCCGGCCCCTTCACCGGGGCGTCCTCCGGCGCCGGAAGGGATGGACGTGGAACTTGCCGCCACGGCCGTGTACCCATCGACCCTCGACGCACCTGCGCCCTCGCCCGTCTCCCTCGCCCCGACCGTGCCGACGCAGCGCACCTCCGCGGAGTCCGCACCCGTGGAGCCCACGCCCGACCCGGCGACGTCGGGCCCGGTGCCGCCCGCCGGGCCCACGCCCGCCGACCTGGTGGCCGTCGAGACGGACGAGCCGCCGCTGCCCGCCCTGGACGACTCCGGCGGCCCGGCGGCGGACCTGTTCCGCCAGTACCTGCGCGAGATCGGCCGGATCCCGCTGCTGACCGCCGCCGACGAGGTCGAGCTGGCCCGCAGCGTCGAGGCCGGGCTCTTCGCCGAGGAGTACCTGGCGCTCCATCACGAGACCGTCGAGGACCGGCTCGCCGACGAGCTCGACCAGCTCGTCGTGCGCGGCCGCATCGCCAAGCGGCGGCTGGTGGAGGCGAACCTGAGGCTGGTCGTCTCCGTGGCCAAGCGCTACGTCGGCCGGGGCCTGACGATGCTGGACCTGGTCCAGGAGGGCAACCTCGGGCTGATCCGCGCGGTGGAGAAGTTCGACTACACCCGTGGCTACAAGTTCTCGACCTACGCCACCTGGTGGATCCGCCAGGCGATGAGCCGCGCGCTCGCGGACCAGGCCCGCACCATCCGGGTGCCGGTCCACGTCGTGGAGCTGATCAACCGCGTGGTGCGGGTGCAGCGGCAGCTGCTCCAGGAGCGCGGCATGGAGCCGACGACCGCCGAGGTCGGGGCGGTGCTGGAGCTGCCGGAGGAGCGCGTCAGCGAGGTGCTGCGGCTGGCCCAGGAGCCGGTCTCCCTGCACGCCCCCGTCGGCGAGGAGGAGGACGTGGCCCTCGGCGACCTGATCGAGGACGGCGACGCCGCCTCCCCGGTGGAGTCCGCCGCCTTCCTGCTGCTGCGCGAGCACCTGGAGGCGGTGCTCAGCACGCTGGGCGAGCGGGAGCGCAAGGTGGTGCAGCTGCGCTACGGCCTGATCGACGGCCGGCCGCGCACGCTGGAGGAGATCGGCCGGCTCTTCGGGGTCACCCGCGAGCGCATCCGGCAGATCGAGTCCAAGACCCTGAACAAGCTGCGCGACCATGCCTTCGCCGACCAACTGCGGGGCTATCTCGACTAGTTACGGCAGGCGGGTGCGGGTGTGGCCGTCCCGTCGCGGACCGCGTACGATCACGGGGCCGCACCCGTCCGTCCGACAAGGCCCGTGCCATGAAGCTGATCACCGCCGTCATCAAGCCGTTCCGCCTCGATGCGGTCCGCGAGGCGCTGACCGGCATGGGCGTCCACGGCCTGACGGTCACCGAGGCCAGCGGCTACGGCCGGCAGCGCGGCCACACCGAGGTCTACCGCGGTGCGGAGTACCGCATCGACCTCGTGCCCAAGGCCCGCCTGGAGGTCGTCGTCGAGGACGCCGACGCCGACGCGGTGATGGAGGCGATCGCCACCGCGGCCCGCACCGGCAAGATCGGCGACGGCAAGGTCTGGGCGGTCCCGGTCGACACCGTCGTCCGCGTCCGCACCGGCGAACGCGGCCCCGACGCGGTCTAGGCACGGGACAGGGCCCTTCGCACCTGCTCGCCAGCAGTAGTGTCACCGTCAGCGAGGCGGTGGCGGTCGAGGTCATCCCGGCTACGGGCTAGGTGAGTTGGGCCAGTGTTCCGGCCATCGCCGCACCCGTGCCCTGCATCGCGAGCATGCCGGAGCCGTGCAGGCCGAGCGTCTGACCGCCGAGCTCCTCCGGGGTGAGCGGACGGCGGGGCCCGCCCCGTGCCGCGTGCCCTGAGCGCGCTGCTGGGTCCGGGTCGGGCCCGGCTGTTCGCGCTTCTGGATACGCCGAAGAGCACCACCCAGCTGGTGGCTCTCACCGGTCTGCCGCTGGGGTCCGTCGGTCGCCACCTCCGCGTCCTGCGCGAGGCCGGACTGGTCGGTCGCCGCCGCGTGGGGCGGTCGGTGCTCTACCACCCGGACGGCCGTCGGCCGGGCGCTGCTGGACGCCCAGGGTGTGGCTACCGCCCCAGCTCCGGGTGGGTGCGCTTGAGGACGGCCGCGAACTGCGCGCGGACCGCGCCACCGACCGGGGCGTCGTCGCCGGGCTCCAGGAGGGTGTGCGGGGACGGCGGCTCCCAGGTCGGCGGCTCCTGGGTGCCCGCGAGGGACCACGCGGCCTGGCGGGCGGAGCCGATCGCCGCGTACTCCGCCTGGGAGGGGACCACCACCGGCACACCGAAAATGCCCGGCGCCGCCGCCTGGACGGCGGGCAGGCGGCCGGCGACACCGGTGAGGAACACCCGCCGCACCGCGACGCCGTTGGCGCGCAGCACGTCCAGCGCCTCGGCGAGCCCGCACAGCATGCCCTCGACCGCCGCCCGGGCGAGGTGCTCCGGCTTCATCGACTCCACCCGCAGCCCCGCGAGGGTCCCCGCGGCGTGGGGGAGCGGCGGCGTCCGCTCGCCCTCCAGGTAGGGCAGAAGCACCAGCCCGTACGCGCCCGGCGTCGACCGCAGCGCGAGCTCGCTCAGCCCCTGGAGGTCCGTGCCGAGCATCAGCGCGGTGGCGCGCAGGACGCGGGCGGCGTTGAGCGTGACGACCTGCGCCAGGAAGCGCCCGGTCCCGTCGGCGTAGGTGGAGACGGCGGGCTCGCTGACGGCCTGGTCGTGGACCGCGTGGACGGTCCCGGAGCTGCCCAGCGAGATCATCGCGTCGCCGATGCCCAGCCCCAGGCCGAGCGCGGTGGCCATGGTGGTGCCCGTGCCCGCCGCGATCAGCAGCCCCTCCGGGCTGTGTCCCGCGGCGTCGGCCGGGCCGAGGACCGTCGGGAACTGCTGCAGCTCGTGCCCGAGCGCGAGCGCGGCGAGGTCGCCGCGGTAGCGCTCCTCGACGGTGGACCAGTAGCCCGTGCCGGAGGCGTCGCCGCGGTCGGTCGTCCGGCGGGCGGACTGACCGAGCAGCTGCCACACCAACCAGTCGTGCGGCATCAGGATCTCCGCGAGCCGCTTGGCGGACTGCGGCTCGTTGTCCGCGAGCCAGCGCAGTTTCGCGATCGTCGCGGAGGCCAGCGGGACCGCGCCGACGGCGTGCGCCCAGGCGGCCGGGCCGCCGAGCTCGTCCACCAGCGCGACGGCCGCGGAGGCGGCCCGCGGGTCGTTGCGCAGCATGGCCGGCCGCACCAGGACGCCTCCGGCGTCCAGCCCGATGAGCCCCTGCTGCTGCGCGGAGACGCCGATCGCGGCGATCCCCTCCAGCAACCCGCCTTCGGCTGCCGCGCCGAGCGACCGCAGCCACTCCTGCGGGTCGATCTCGACGGGCGAGGTTCCGGCGGGCACGCCGGGGTGCGGGGCGCGGTTCTCCCGCAGGACGGCGCCGGTGTCGGTGTCGCAGACGGTGATCTTCGTGAACTGTGCTGAGCAGTCGATGCCCGCAGCGATGGCCATGCCGAGATCATGCCTCATCGGGCAACTCTTCTGCGGGTGTTCAGTTGCAACATCCCGGGGGCGCGAGGCTCTGCCGATGTGCGGCTCCTCCCCGGCCTTCGGCCGGGAGGCGCCCCGCAGGTGCCCCCTGCGTGGGCGCGACAATCCCCCGGCCTTCGGCCGGGGGACCCCCTCCCAGGGCCTTGAGATCCCGAGCGGACAGGGCCGTCCGCCTCGGGCGGGTTGCCCGCGCACGCAGTTCATCGTCATCGGGCAGAGCCCCGCGCCCCTGGGGTGGTGCAACCGACTGCGGGAGCGCGAGCTCAGCTGCGGGCGCTGTCCCAGTCGTCGAGGGTGGTGTTGCGGCCGTTCAGGTACGGGATGCGGTCGGTGACCGCGTTCGGGAGGCGGTCGCCGACCTTGTCGGCGACGGCCTGGCCGGCCTTGGAGGCCGCGCTGCCCGCCGCGGACTTCGCGCTGCGCGTCGCCGACTGGACGGCCTGCGTCTGCGAGAGGTCCCGCGCCGCCTGGCGCAACTGCTCGTAGCGCTCCCGTCCGGCACGGGTGCCCAGCACGTAACCGATGGCCAGGCCCGCCAGGAAAGTGAGCTTGCGCATACCCCTCCGCCCTTCTGCTCAGTGGCTCTGCCGCCGGGATGGAGCCTAGGCGCGGCGGCGCGGACCTGCTCGTTCGGCGCGCCGCCGGGTGACGGCGAGAGCCCCGTCACAGGCAGCTACCCCCTGCCGCGGGCCCCGAACCGCAATGGATTGGCGGAGCACCCCCCCACGTGCGCTAATGTATGACCCGCAGCAAGCGCCGCGCCGGTCCGCCGGGGCGGAGCCAGCGGCGAGACGATCCCCCATAGCTCAATTGGCAGAGCAGCCGACTGTTAATCGGCAGGTTATTGGTTCGAGTCCAATTGGGGGAGCGCAGTACCATTGCATGGCCCAAGTGCATTCCCCCATAGCTCAATTGGCAGAGCAGCCGACTGTTAATCGGCAGGTTATTGGTTCGAGTCCAATTGGGGGAGCCTCTCTTCGGCGCGCGAGGCGCGCGAACACCTCCGATCCTGGTTCTCATGGACCAGATGACGGAAAACCCCCTGCCCGGCCCTTTGCAGCAGCTCGCCCGGAGCGCGTGGCAGGTGGTGCTGGTGCTGGGCGTGCTCACGCTCCTGCTCGGTGTCGCGGTGCTGGCCTGGCCCAAGGCCACCCTCACCGTCGTCGGTGTGCTCTTCGGGCTCTACCTCGTCCTCGCGGGCGTGTTCCAGCTGGTCGCGGCGTTCGGCACGCATGTCTCCACGTCGCTGCGGGTGATGGCGTTCATCAGCGGCGCGTTGTCGATCCTGCTCGGCCTGTTCTGCTTCCGCGGCGCGCTCGAATCGATCCTGCTGCTGGCGCTGTGGATCGGTATCGGCTGGCTCTTCCGCGGCATCACGCACACCGTGGCCGCCGCCTCCGACCCGTACATGCCCGCGCGCGGGTGGCAGATCTTCGCGGGCGTGCTGACCGCGATCGGCGGCGTCGTCGTGCTGGTCTGGCCGTTCCACTCGATCGCCGTGCTCACCGTCTTCACCGGGATCTGGCTGCTGGTGATGGGCGTGATCGAGATCATGACCGCGTTCCAGATCCGCAGCCGGGCCAAGACCATCCCGTCGGGGGTGTGAGGCTCATCCCGGTACCGGGTGTGCTCGGTACCGGGATCAAGGCCTACTGGCTCAGGCCCCCGGCGGAGCCTACGTTCGGATCATGACCACCGAGGAGATCACCACCGAGCGCATCGAGATCGCCGTCGCCGACGGCACGTCCATGGGCGGCTGTCTGGCCCGTCCCGCCGGGCCGGGGGAGTACCCGGGCGTCGTCGTCGCGATGGAGCTGTTCGGCGTCGACGACCACGTGCGCGGCATCTGCGAGGACCTGGCCCGCCGCGGCTTCACCGCCCTCGCGCCCGACTTCTACCACCGCTCCCAGCCCGGCGCCGACCTGCCGCACGACGAGTCCGGCCGGACCCGCGGCTTCGAGCTGCTGCCGCAGCTGACCCGTGGCGACGTGCTTGCCGACGTCACGGCGGCGCTGGCCGCCCTGGACGGGCGTGGCGTGCGGGTGACCGGCATGCTCGGGCTGAGCGCCGGCGGGCATCTGACGTACCTGGCCGCGACCGCCCTCGACATCCCCAACGCGGTTGTCTGTTACGGCGGTTGGCTGACGGGCAACCCGGACCTCCAGGTCACCGGTCCCGAGCCGACGCTCGCTCTCACGCCGAAGATCTCCGGCCGTCTGCTCTACCTGGTCGGCGCCGAGGACCACGTCATCGGCCCGGACGAGCAGCGGGAGATCGCCGCGGCCCTGGCGGCGGCGGGCCCACGGCACGCCTTCCACGCCTACCCGGGCGCCGGGCACAGCTTCCTGCGCAGCGACACCCCGGCGGCCGCCGACGCGTACGCTCGCATCGAGTCCTGGCTGCGCGGGGAGTAGCGGCGCGGGAGCCTTGACCGGAGCCTTCAGGAGACGACGGCGTAGAGCATCTCGCGCAGACCGGGCACGGCCTCCCGGTCCGCGCGCCAGACCACGCGCAGGCGCAGCAGGAGCTCGTCCTCGGTGGCCGTCGCCGGCCACGGCAGACGGATCAGGGTGCCCGAGGCGAGCTCCTCGCGCACGGCGAACTCCGGCAGCAGCGCGATGCCGAGGCCGCGCTCCGCGCAGGCGCGGGTGACCGCGATGCCGCCTGCCCTGACCCGCTCGACCTCGTGGCCCAGCAGCCGCTCCCCCGCCAGGTGGAACGAGCAGGCGGGGCTGTTCACCAGCAACCGCTCGCCGCGCAGGTCCTCGCGGGCCAGTTCGCTGCGCGCGCCGAGCGGGTGGCCGGGCGCGGCGACGAGCGCCAGCGGTACCTGCTGCAGGTCGAGGTGGTCCAGCGGCGCGGGCGGCAGGGCGAAGCCGAGCTCGCCCAGCGGCCCGGCGGTGTCCAGCAGCATCGCCGCCTCCAGCGCCCCGGCGGCCACCGCCCCCAGCAGCCCGTCGCGCGCGGCTTCCGTGTGCAGCGCCACCCGCACGTCCGGCCGCCGCTGCGTGAGGCGCGCGAGCACGCCCGGCACATGCGTGGCCGCGATGGTCTCCAGCGCGCCGAGCCGCAGCTCGGGCCGCTCCGTCACGACCTCCCGCCGGGCCTCCTCCGCGCCGTCGAGCAGCCTCCGCGCCCACGGCAGCAGCCGCCGCCCGGCGGCGGTCGGTGTCATCCCCCGCGGGGCGCGGTCGAACAGCGGGACGTCGAAGGACTTCTCCAGCGCCCTGATCGCCTCGGACACCGAGGACGGGGCCAACCCCAGCGCCGCTGCGGCGTCGGTGACGGTCCGATGCGTGACGACGGCCTCGAAGACGCGCAGCTGACCCAGTTCCACGGCGGATCCCCCGATCGTTCGGATATCCCGCATGGTACGTGCGGCGCAGCCGGTGGAGGTGATCGCCTGCTGCCGAGAGGGTCGGTCCATGTCCCGCTCCCTGCTCGGCCTCGCCCTGGCCTGCTTCATGGTCCTGCTCGACACCGCCGTGCTCGCCGTCGCCGTCTGCGCTCTCGCGGCCCTTGTGCTGATGCGCAGCCATGACAGTTCATCAAGTGCAGCCGAAGGGGCCGTGGACGACGTATCTGTCCCCACCTGCGCTTCGGTAAATGGAGACAAGAGAGCGTTCTCGTAGGTCTTGACGGTCTAGACCATACGGGAGTTGAATGCGGCGCGCGTCCCACCCGCCCCCACGCGAAGGACTGAAGCCCATGCGGCTGAACCGCGCCACCTCCCGGCTCTGCGGAACCCTGGCGGTGGCCTCCGGCCTGCTGTTCGCCTCGCCCGTCACCCCACTCGCCCACGCGGCGACCGGCCCGACGGTGAACATCTGGCTGACCACCACCTCCGACTCCGGCGGACGGACGGTGACCAGGGGCCTCCAGCAGCAGACCCCGATCGCGTTCTCCTCCGGTACCGGCAACTCCGGGGCCACCGTCTCCGTCGACGACAGCACCCGGTACCAGCAGTTCACCGGCGCCGGCGCCTCGTTCACCGACACCGCCGCCTGGCTGATGAACAGCAGCGGCGCACTCAGCACCGCCACCCGCAACACCGTCATGACCAACCTGTTCGACCCCGTCAACGGCATCGGCCTGGACTTCCTGCGCAACCCCATGGGCGCCTCGGACCTGGCCCGCTCCAACTACACCTACGACGACATGCCGAGCGGTCAGACCGACCCGTCCCTCGCGGACTTCTCCATCTCCCACGACCTCGCGGACGTGCTGCCGCTCACCAAGCAGGCCGAGCAGCTGAACCCGAACCTCAAGGTGATGGGCACCCCGTGGACCGCGCCGCCGTGGATGAAGGACAGCGGCGCGTACAGCCAGGGCTGGCTCCAGTCCCAGTACTACGCCGCCTACGCGCAGTACTTCGTCAAGTACATCCAGGCGTACCAGGCGCAGGGCGTCCACATCGACTACGTCTCCCCGCAGAACGAGCCGACCTGCTGCTCCGGCTACCCCTCGATGCAGTGGAACGCGAGCGGACTCGACTACTTCACCGGCACCGACCTGCTCCCGGCCTTCCACGCGGCCGGGCTGAGCACCAAGGTGCTGGCGCTGGACTGGAACTGGGACTCCTACGACAGCTACGCCGCGCAGACCGTCAACGACGCCGCCGTCCGCGACGACCCGCTCTTCGGTGGCATCGCCTGGCACGGTTACAGCGGGAACGTCACCGAGCAGACGACGGTCCACAACCAGTACCCGAACCTGGACGCCTTCGACACCGAGCACTCCGGCGGCACCTGGATCGCGAACCAGCAGCAGGAGGACATGCAGAACATCGTCGACTACACCCGCAACTGGGGTAAGTCGGTGGTCAAGTGGTCGCTGGCGGTGGACCAGGACATGGGGCCGCACAACGGTGGCTGCGGCACCTGCACCGGGCTGATCACCGTGCACAACGGCGACTCGCGCAGCGGGCAGGTCGACTACAACATCGAGTACTACGACCTCGGCCAGCTGACGAAGTTCGTGAAGCCGGGCGCGTACCGGATCGACTCGACCGCCAGCACCGCGGTGCCGAACGTGGCCTGGCTCAACCCGGACGGGTCCAAGGCCGTCGTCGCGTACAACGCCACCGGCGGCAGCGAGCCGTTCACGGTGAACTGGGGCGGCCAGACCTTCACCTACACCCTGCCCGCGCAGACCAGCGCGACCTTCACCTGGTCGGGCACGGCACCGTCCGCCCCGACCGGACAGATCACCGGCTACGGCGGCAAGTGCGTGGACGTGGCTGGCGCGAACAGCGCCAACGGCACCGCCGTCCAGCTCTACGACTGCAACGGCACCGGCGCGCAGGCGTGGACGGTGGCGGCGGACGGCTCGCTCCAGGCGCTCGGCAAGTGCCTGGACGTCACCTCCGGCGGTACGGCCAACGGGACGCAGATCCAGCTCTACGACTGCAACGGGACCGGCTCGCAGCAGTGGCGCGCGCAGTCCGACGGCTCGCTGCTCAACCCGCAGTCGGGCCGCTGCCTGGACGCCACCGGGCCGAGTTCGGCCAACGGCACCCGGCTGCAGATCTGGGACTGCACCGGCGCGGCCAACCAGAAATGGACGCTGCCGGCCTAACCTCCCCGTTCGAGTGAAAAACGCTCCGTGGTGCAGGCACCACGGAGCGTTTTCGCTAACGTACGTCAAAGGAGTGGGGCCGGTGGGACTCGAACCCACGACCAAGGGATTATGAGTCCCCTGCTCTAACCGGCTGAGCTACAGCCCCATGCTTTTCGGTTGTTCTGCTTGGTGGTGAATCTCGTACATCAGCACGAGCGGCCCTGCGAAGGGGCCGCTCGCGCAGCATAGCTGGTGAGACGCCGTCCGTGCGCGGCGGGTTCCATCCTTCAGGAGCGGGATCAGTCCTGACGCCGTGCGTGGTCGAGCATCCGTCGCAGGAGGTCCCGGAGCTGGAGTCGTTCCTCCGCGCTGAGCGCGGCCAGCGGCTCGCGGGCGAAGTTGAGCGAGGCCCGCAGTTCCGCCGTGGCGGTGCTGCCGCTCTCGGTGGGGGCCACCCGCTTGACCCGGCGGTCCTCGGGGTCCGCCTGGCGCTCGACGAGGCCGCGGGCCTCCAGGCGGTCGACGATGCCGGTGATGTTGGAGGGCTCGCAGGCGAGGGTCTGGGCGATCTGGCGCATCGGCAGCGGGCCGCGGCGCAGCAGGCCCAGCACCTTGGCCTGGGCGCCGGTGAGCGAGCGGGCGGCCGCGGCCTCCTCGTACTCCTTGTGGAAGACGCCCACCAGTGCGGCCATCAGGTCGACGACCTCAGGCGTCAGCGGATCCGGCTGTTCCTGTTCCTCGTGCATGGCATCCAGGCTACCTGAATATTTGACAAGGTGAACCTTTCCGGTCACCGTTACTTGAGTAGGTCAACGTTCCACGTCGAAAGTGATCACGCCATGGCCCAGCAGAGCCTCCCCGCCACCGGTCGCGAGTGGCACCTGGTCGCCCGCCCGCAGGGCTGGCCCACGCCCGCCGACTTCGCCCTCGTCGAGGCCCCGGTCACCGCCCCCGCACCCGGGCACGTCCTGGTCCGCAACGAGTACCTCTCGGTCGACCCTTACATGAGGGGAAGGATGAACGACGCCAAGTCCTACGCCCCGCCGTACGCCCTCGGCGAGGCGATGCACGGCGGCGCGGTCGGTCGCGTGGTCGCCTCCGCGGCGGAGGGCTTCGCGGTCGGCGACGCCGTGCTGCACGGGCTCGGCTGGCGCGAGTACGCCGCGGTCCCCGCCGGTCAGGCGTTCAAGGTCGACGCGGACGCGGCGCCGTTGCAGGCCTACCTCGGCGTGCTCGGTATGCCGGGGCTGACGGCCTACGCCGGTCTGCTGCGGGTCGGCCGGTTCCAGGAGGGCGAGGCCGTCTTCGTCTCCGGCGCCGCCGGCGCGGTCGGCAGCGTCGTCGGGCAGGTGGCCAAGCTGCGCGGCGCCTCGCTGGTGGTCGGCAGCGCCGGCTCGGACGAGAAGGTGCGCAAGCTGGTCGAGGAGTACGGCTTCGACGCCGCCTTCAACTACAAGAACGGCGACGTGGCCGGCCAGCTGGCCAAGGCCGCGCCCGAGGGCGTCGACGTCTACTTCGACAACGTCGGCGGTGAGCACCTGGAGGCCGCGATCGGCGCCCTGCACCTGCACGGCCGCGCCGTGCTCTGCGGTGCCATCGCGCAGTACAACGACACCACCCCGCCCGCGGCGCCGCGCAACCTGGCCAGCGTGATCGGCAAGCGCCTCACCCTCCAGGGCATGCTGGTCGGCGACCACTACGACCTCCAGCGCGAGTTCGTCGCCGAGGTCGGCGGCTGGCTCGCCGAGGGCCGGCTGCGCTTCGAGGAGACGGTGGTCGACGGCTTCGAGAACGCCGTCGACGCCTTCCTCGGCCTGCTGCGCGGTGCGAACACCGGCAAGATGCTCGTTCGCGTCTCGTGAAAAGGCCGAGCGTCCGAGCGGGTCATTAGTCTGACGATCGGTCAGTGAAACGTGCGACCACTCGGGCGGATCAGCGTGCCGTCCGGGTGGTTGTGCTGGACAGGGGCCCCTGTGGGGCGGCGGAGCGGTACCGTTTCTGCTCAAGCGTCCAGTCTCGCGTGTGTTTACCGCAGCCGGTGCGGGGTAGTCGTCAGCCCATAACAGTAATAAGCACTACAAACCGGACACACCGTCACCATGCTGACGCGAGAACGCTGGGGAAGGCGCCCCTCGCACCACACTGGAGGTCCGGTGACGACTCGTGGAGTTCTCTACGTGCACTCCGCGCCGCGCGCGCTCTGCCCGCATGTGGAGTGGGCGGTGGCCGGCGTGCTCGGGCAGCGGGTGAGCCTGGACTGGATCCGCCAGCCGGCCGCGCCCGGTACCTGGCGTGCCGAGCTGTCCTGGCAGGGCGCGCCCGACACCGCCTCCCGCCTGGCCTCGGCGCTGCGCGGCTGGCAGTTGCTGCGCTTCGAGGTCACGGCCGAGCCGGTGGGCGCGACCGAGGGGGAGCGCTTCTCCAGCACGCCCGACCTGGGTATCTTCCATGCGGTGATCGGCCTGCACGGCGACATCATGATCCCCGAGGACCGGCTCCGCGCCGCGCTGCTCCGCGCCCGGCTCGGGGAGAGCGAGCTGGAGTCGGAGATCACCCGCCTGCTCGGCAAGCCCTGGGACGACGAGCTGGAGCCCTTCCGCTACGCGGGTGAGGGCGCCCCCGTCCGCTGGCTGCACCAGGTGGTCTGAGGATCCAGTCATCCGGGGACCCCCGATCGGGGGGCGTGCGAGAGGGTTCGTGCGCCGCGCATTCGCGCGTGATCCACGACGCGTCATGCCCGTCGGGTTGCTCGGGTATGCCCTTGATGTCCGATGCCGTCGCCCCCAGACCGACCGATATTCCGCGTGCCGTGTTCATCTGGCGGACAGTCGGATGCGGTGGGCCGCGCCGTCCTGTTGGTGTAGTCCCTGTCCGTGGTGTCAGTCCCGAAGTCAACCCCCAGTCGGCCGTTGCGCGAGAAACCACGATCCCGATAGATATCCGCCGGGGGCGCTCGAACACCTGTTGTCGTCCCCCTCGTCGCCTGACGGACCTTCACCTTGGGAGTCGTCATCACCCGCAACAACAGCTCCCGCGTCAGCCGCGCCCGGATAGCCACCATCGCCACCGCGTCGATCGCGCTGGCCTCCGGCTCGCTGGCTCTCGCTGCTCCTTCCCAGGCCAGTGCGCCTGCCCCCGCCGCCAAGGCGGTCCTGGGCAGCCACCCTCTCTGGGCCACGCACACCGCCGACCAGGGCACCGCGCCCGCCGCCGCGACGTTCACCGGCACGGTGTACCTCGCCATGCGTGACTCGGCCGGTCTCGCCGCCTACGCGCAGGCGGTCTCGGACCCGTCGAGCCCGCAGTACCGCAAGTTCCAGAGCGCGGACTTCGTCCGTAGCCACTTCGGCCCGACCGACGCCTCGATCGCCAAGGTCAACGCCTGGCTCAAGGGCGCCGGCCTGTCCGTCGTCAGCAACACCTGGCACGCCGTCACCGTCTCGGGCACCAGCTCCCAGATGGCCAAGGCCTTCGGCACCACGATGCACGAGTACCGCGTCGCCGGCCAGGAGGCGCACGCCCCCGCGTCCGACGTGGTGATCCCCGCCGACGTCGCCCCGTACGTCCTCGGTGTCGCCGACCTGAGCTCCACGCTCGGCAACCATGCCAAGCCGGACTCGGTCAAGGTGAACAGCACCATCGCCGCCCCGGGCAGCAAGACCGGCGGTGGCCTGCCCACCACCGCGACCTGCTCCGACTACTGGGGCCAGAAGATGGCCAAGGGCGCGCCGCAGGGCTACGTCAAGGGCGCGGTCGCGTTCGACCAGTGCTCCTTCTCGCCCGCCCAGCTGCGCAAGGCCTACGGCATCACGGCCTCGCACCTGACCGGCAAGGGCGCCACCGTCGCCATCGTCGACGCCTACGCCTCGCCGACCATGCTGGCCGACGCGAACCACTTCTCCACCGCCCACGGTGACAAGGCCTTCCGTACGGGCCAGTACCGCGAGGTCGTCAACCAGGCGCAGTGGAACTCGCAGCAGGCCTGCGGCGGCCCGGCCGGCTGGGCCGGCGAGGAGGCCCTCGACGTCGAGATGGTGCACGGGCTCGCCCCGGACGCCAACGTCGTCTACGTCGGCGCGAACTCCTGCAACGACAACGACCTGTCGGCCGCGCTCGCGAACATCGTCGACAACCACCTGGCGGATGTCGTCTCCAACTCCTGGAGCGAGATCATGCACACCACCGACCAGGGCGACATGTCCAAGGCGCAGATCGCCGCCTACGAGGCGATCTTCGAGCAGGGCGCTGTCGAGGGCATCGGCATGGACTTCTCCGCCGGAGACTGCGGCGACCAGTCGCCGGCTGCGGCCAAGACGGGCGTCAACTGCCAGACGGACACGGCGCGTGCGCAGACCGCCTACCCGTCCACGGACCCGTACGTCACCAACGTGGGTGGCACCGCGCTGGGTCTTGCCGACAAGAGCGGCAAGTACGGCTTCGAGACCTCGATGGGCACCCTGCGCTCGTCGCTGTCGACCGACGGCAAGTCCTGGACGCCGCTCCCCGGCACCTTCTACTTCGGTGGCGGCGGCGGTACCTCCGAGGACTTCGCGCAGCCCTGGTACCAGAAGCGCGTCGTGCCGAGCAAGCTCGCGCACACCCTGATGACCGGTCAGCACAGCGAGACCGCACAGCGGGTGACCCCCGACGTCGCCATGAACGGTGACCTGTACACCTCCGTCCTGGTCGGTCTGACCAGCAACGGTGTCTACAGCGAGGGCGGCTACGGTGGCACCAGCGTCTCCTCGCCGGAGTTCACCGCTGTCCAGGCCGACGCGATCCAGGCCCAGGGCATGGCGATCGGTTTCGCCAACCCGGAGATCTACCTCCGCGCCCGTCTCGGCGTCTTCCGTGACGTGGTCAACGAGCAGGCCCTGCACCACCGCGCTCCGCTGAGCAACGTCGCCGACTTCGGCGTCATCGGCGGTCAGCTGCGCGTGCGACTCGCCGCCTTCGGTGAGGACACCAGCCTGCAGGCCACCCGCGGCTACGACGACGCCACCGGCGTCGGCTCGCCGACGGCGGCCTACCTGCGGTCGTTCCTGCCGTAGTCAGCGTCGCTTCACACCGGGCCCGGCGGGGGAGTTCGTCCCCCGCCGGGCCTGTTGCGTTCCCCAGACGGCCGTGCCGACCGCGATCAGCACCACGCCTGCGGCGAGCCACGGCCACGGGCTCCACTCCTCGGTGCACTCCCCGGGCGTGCAGACGTTCCCCGGCCCCGAACGGTTCAGCCAGGCGATCACCAGCGGCAGCACCCCCGCGCCGGCGATCAGCCCCGGCAGGCCGGTGTGCGAGCGCCGCGTCCGGCCGAGCAGGACGGCTGCGCCGAGGGTCAGCACCGCCACGTACACCCCGATGGTGAGGACCGTCAGCAGCGCGGTCACCGCGCCGCCGCCGACCGCCGCCCAGGCCAGGAACCAGAGCCATCCGTCCAGCCGACCGTGCCTCATGACCGCCTCCGTCGTGGAATGAAGTCGAGCAGGGATGCGAGCGAGTCGGCGCGCGTGAACAGCGCGAGCGCCGGGGCGGGATCGTCGTCGAGCACGGCCAGCAGCTCCAGGCCCAGGTACATCGCGACGACCCCGTGCGCGATCTCCTCCGGCGGCCCCAGCCGCGCGGCGGGTGTGCCCCGCAACGCGTCCGCCGCGAAGCCCCGCCAGGGGCGCAGCCGCTCGGCCACCTCGGGCCGCAGGGCGGCGTTGGCCTGGGCCGCGGCGATCATCTCCACGAGCACGGCGGTGTGCCCGAGCTCCAGGTCCTCCTCGAACACCGTCCGCGCGGCGGCGACCAGCTCCTTGAGCGAGCGGCTCTCGTCCACGAGCCCCTGGTACCGCTCCCGCCGCAGCTCCGCGACCCGGTCCAGGGCGGCGAGCAGCAGCCGCTCCACGGAGCCGAAGTGATAGAAGATCAGCGCCTGGTTGCACCCCGCCCGCGCCGCGATCTCCCGCGCGCTGGCGTGCGCGTGACCCTTCTCCCGCAACGTCGCGATCGCCCCCGCGACCAGCGCGTCCCGCGTCTCCGCCGTGGCCATCCGCCGCACCACCCCCATTTTGAGCACTCGCTCAAAACAGAGCCTAGCCCCCTTTCTGACGCCGTACCAGGCCGGTTCGGCTGCTACGTTCTGCGGTCATGGATCTCGGGGAGGCGATGGCCCGGCTGCTGGCCGGGGACGACAGCGAGAGCACCGTGATCGAGGCGGCCGCACGGGCCGATCCGTCGGCGTTGCGTCCCTTCCACGACCGGTTGATCGACGCCGAGGCCTGGGTGTGGCCGTGGAGGCCGCTGTGGGTGGCCGCGACCGAGGAGACCGCCGCCCGCCTGGTCGCGGAGGTGGACGCCGGAGCCGGCATGTCCGAGCGCTGGCTGATGGCGCTGGGCCTCAGCCGGACCCGGACGGCCGCGGCGGCGCTGAGCCGCTGGACCAAGGAGCCGCCACCGGTGGCCGCGAGCCTGTACGTGCCGATCGCCCAGTACGCGCACGAGGGCGGCTGGGAGCTCGGCACGGAGGGCATCCGTCCGCTGAGCTCGCTCCCCTCGTACGCGCTGACCCCGACCGAAGCGGACCGGCCGCTCGCCGGCTGCCTGCCGCTCGACGAACGCTGCCCGTGGTGCGGTCTCGCCCTGCTGCGCCTGCTCGACGTCGACCTCGACGACCCGGGCGTGGCCGCGCTCGGCCTGGCCGGGCACGGGCGCGTGGTCGCGACGACCTGCCTCGACTGCGGCTCCTACACCGACGTCCTCGGTGAGTACCGCCCGGACGGCACGGCGACCTGGTCCGACGCCAACACCAGGCCCGGTTACCTGCCGCCGGCCGGGGAGTGGGACCTCGACCTGCCGACGGAGCGCCTCGGCCTCGGCCCGCTCCGGTGCACGCCGGTGGAAGGCATCGCCTGGAATGCCGGCGGCTCGACGCTGGGCGGTCTGCCCGACTGGATCCAGGACGCCGACTATCCGTCCTGCCCCCGCTGCCGTACCACCCTGTACTTCCTGGCCCAGCTCACCGGGGACGACCTGTGGGGCGAGTCGGCCGAGGGCTGCCACTACGTGTTCTTCTGTGCGGACGACTGCCGGACCACCGCGGTCGTCTACCAGCAGAGCTGACGACGAAGGGCGCGGAGCCGACCGGCTCCGCGCCCTTCGAGCGTGAGCAGGTGTCAGACCGTGCGGAAGGCCAGGACGACGTTGTGGCCGCCGAAGCCGAAGGAGTTGTTCAGCGCGGTCAGGCGGCCCTCGGCCGGGAGGGCGCGCGGCTCGCCGACGACGATGTCGGCCTCGACCTCCGGGTCGAGGTCGTCGACGTTGATGGTCGGCGGGGCCACGCGGTGGTGCAGGGCGAGCACCGTCGCGACGGTCTCGATGCCGCCCGCGCCGCCGAGGAGGTGGCCGGTCATGGACTTGGTCGCGGAGATCGCGATGTGGTCCAGGTGGTCGCCCAGGACCCGGCGCAGCGCCTTGATCTCGGCGGTGTCGCCCTGCGGGGTGGACGTGGCGTGCGCGTTGACGTGCACGATCTCCGCCGGGTCCACGTCGGAGGACTCCAGCAGCTGGGCGATCGCGCGGGCCACGCCCGAGCCCGTCGGCTCCGGCTGGGCGATGTGGTGGGCGTCGGAGGACAGGCCCTGGCCGACGGCCTCGCAGTAGACGCGGGCGCCACGCGCGGCCGCGTGCTCCGCGGACTCCAGCACCACGACGCCGGCGCCCTCGCCGAGGACGAAGCCGTCACGGGCCTTGTCGTAGGGGCGCGAGGCGGCCTGCGGGTGCTCGTTGTTCTTGGACATCGCCATCATGTTCGCGAAGGCGACGATCGGCAGCGGGTGGATCGCGGCCTCGGTGCCGCCGGCGACGACGACGTCGGCGCGGCCCGTGCGGATCATCTCGATCGCGTAGCCGATGGCCTCGGCGCCGGAGGCGCACGCGGACACGGGGGTGTGCACGCCGGCGCGGGCGCCGACCTCCAGGCCGACGTTGGCGGCGGGGGAGTTCGGCATCAGCATGGGGACGGTGTGCGGGGAGACGCGGCGAACGCCCTTCTCCTTCAGCACGTCGTACTGGTCGAGCAGGGTGGTCACGCCGCCGATGCCGGAGGCGACGACCGCGCCCAGCCGCTCGGGGGCGATCGGGGAGCCCTCCTCGGTCGCGGCGGTGGTGAAACCGGCGTCGGCCCAGGCCTCGCGCGCCGCGATCAGCGCGAACTGCGCCGAGCGGTCGAGCTTGCGGGCGAGCGGACGGGGCAGCACGTCGCCCGGGTCGACCGCGGTACGGGCGGCGATCCGGACCGGCAGGTCCTCGGCCCACTCCTCCTCGATGAGCGAGACGCCGGAGCGGCCCGCCACCAGGCCCTCCCAGGTGGACGTGGCGTCGGCGCCGAGCGGCGTGAAGGCGCCGATCCCGGTGACGACCACGGTGCGGTTGTCGCTGGTCACTGCTGTGTCTCCTGGCAGGGAAGGCCGGGCTCGGAAACCCGGTGGATCAGGTCGTTCAAAGGGGGTCGGGGGACGACGCCAGACGGCGGCGCCCCCCGAGACGAGCCGAAAGGCTCAGGTGTTTCAGCTGCTGTGCGCGACGATGTAGCTCACGGCGTCGCCGACGGTCTTCAGGTTCTTGACCTCGTCGTCCGGGATCTTGACGTCGAAGCGCTCCTCGGCGGCGACGACGACCTCGACCATGGACAGCGAGTCGACGTCGAGGTCGTCCGTGAAGGACTTGTCGAGCTGAACGTCCTCGGTCGGGATCCCGGCGATCTCGTTGACGATCTCCGCGAGACCTTCGAGGATCTCTTCCTGGGTGGCCATGAAGGCTCCTTCTTCGTGGTGAACGGGTGTTTCTACGGGAGAGTAACGACTGCGGCTGCGTAGACGAGACCCGCCCCGAAGCCGATGATGAGGGCGAGATCGCCGCTCTTCGCCTCGCCGGACTGGAGCATGCGCTCCATCGCCAGCGGGATGGATGCCGCCGAGGTGTTCCCGGTCTCCGCGATGTCGCGGGCCACCGGGACCGACTCGGGCAGCTTCAACGCCTTGATCATCGCGTCGATGATCCGCATGTTCGCCTGGTGCGGGATGAACGCGCCGAGCTGGTCGGCGGTGATCCCGGCGGCGTCCAGGGCCTGCTGCGCGGCCTTGGCCATGTCCCACACCGCCCAGCGGAAGACCGTCTGGCCCTCCATCCGCAGGGCCGGCCACTTCGTCTCCTCGCCCGCGCCGTTGACGGCGTCGGGCTTGGCGAACGCGGTGTCCCAGGCGACGGTCTGGCTGATCACGTCGGCCTGCGAGCCGTCGGAACCCCAGACGACCTTGCCGATGCCGGGCGTGTCGGAGGGACCCACCACGGCCGCACCGGCGCCGTCACCGAAGATGAAGGCGGTCGAGCGGTCGTGGATGTCGGTGAGGTCGGACAGGCGCTCCACGCCGATCACGACCACGTACTCGGCGCTGCCGCCGCGCACCATGCCGTCGGCCAGCGACAGGCCGTAGCCGAAGCCGGCGCAGGCGGCGGAGATGTCGAAGGCGGGCGCGGTGCCGCAGCCGAGACGCTGGGCGATCTCGGTGGCGATGGCCGGCGTCTGCTTCAGGTGCGAGACGGTCGCCACGATGACGCCGCCGACCTGCTCGGGCGCGATCCCGGCCATGGCGATCGCCTTGCTGGCGGCCTGGACCGACATCTCCGCGACGCTCTCCTCCGGGCCCGCCCAGCGGCGCTCGGTGATGCCGCTGCGGGTGCGGATCCACTCGTCGGAGGACTCGATCCAGTCGAGCACCTCGGAGTTCGGGATGACCCGGACCGGACGGTAGCCGCCGACGCCGTGGATGCGCGAGAACTGCGCGCCACTGACCGGCTTGATGGTGGGCTGGGGCTGCTCTGTCATGCCTGCTGCTCCCCGGCCCCGTGCTCGGCCACGAGCGCGAGGGCCTTGTCGAGATCGGCCGGAGTCTTCAGGGCCAGCGTCGCGACACCCTTGACGTTGCGCTTGACCAGGTTGGTGAGCGTCCCGGCGGGGGAGAGCTCGATCACCGCGGTGGCGCCGAGCTGCCCCAGGGTCTCCATGCACAGGTCCCAGCGGACCGGGTTGGAGACCTGGGAGACCAGACGCGCCAGCACCTCGGCGCCGGAGGAGACGAGCTCGCCGTCCTTGTTGGAGAGGTAGGAGACGCGCGGGTCGGCCACGGTCAGGGTCGGCGCCAGCTTCTCCAGCCGTGCCACGCCCGGGGCCATGTGCTCGGTGTGGAAGGCACCGGCCACCTTCAGCCCGATCACCCGCGCGCCGGCCGGCGGGTCGGCCTTGAGGGCGGCCAGCTGGTCCAGGGTGCCGGCGGCGACGATCTGGCCGCCGCCGTTGTTGTTGGCCGCGGTCAGCCCGTGGGCGGCCAGCTTCGCGGCCACCTCCTCCGGGTCCCCGCCGAGCACGGCGGTCATACCGGTCGCGGTGACGGCGGCCGCCTCGGCCATGCCCTGGCTGCGCTCGCGCACGAAGGCCAGGCCGTCCTCCGGCGTCAGCACCCCGGCGGCGACGGCGGCGGTGATCTCACCGACGCTGTGACCGGCGACGGCGCCGACCTTGGCCGGGAGGTCCGTCAGCGGGCCCAGCAGCGCGCCGGCGGTCACCAGCCCGGCGGCGACCAGCAGCGGCTGGGCGACGGCCGTGTCCTTGATCTCCTCCTCGGACGCCTCGGTACCGGCGTGGACCAGGTCCAGGCCGGCGACGTCGGACCAGCGGCGCAGGTTGTCGGCGACGCCGGGCACCTCCAGCCAGGGGGCGAGGAATCCGGGCGTCTGGGCGCCTTGTCCGGGAGCAACGAGTACGAGCACGTCTTCAACCTTCTCTTGTCCGGCCGGTGCGGCGCGGGTGAGGACCGCGACGAAGAACGGCGAGCCCAGTTGTGGGTTCCCTACAGCCGTGCATCATCGCAGCTCACCCCTACTGCAATCGGCCCAGGGCCAGGGCGATGCGCAGGGTGAACGCCGAACGCACGTCCGACGGGGCGTAGCCGGTGATATCAGTCACACGCCTCAGTCGATAGCGGACCGTGTTCGGGTGGACGAACAGCATGCGGGCGGCGCCCTCCAGCGAGGAGGCCTGCTCCAGGTAGACCGAGAGGGTGTCCAGCAGCGCCGAGCCCGCCTCGTCGAGCGGCGCGTAGATCTCCTCGACGAGCTGGGTGCGCGCGTGCACGTCCCCGGCCAGGGCCCGCTCGGGCAGCAGGTCGTCGGCCAGCACCGGGCGCGGCGCGTCCGGCCAGGCCCCGCACGCCCGCAGCCCGGCGGCGGCGGCCTGCGCGGAGCGGGTCGCGGACAGCAGGTCGGAGACGGTCGGGCCGATCACGACGGGACCGTCCGCGAACTGCCCGATCAGCGCGCGGGCGGCGATCACCGGGTCCCACAGACGCTCGCCGTTCCGCGGCTTCTTCTCGCCGACGACCACGACCAGCCGCGAGCCGAGCACCCCGGTGAGCACGTGCAGCTTGGCGTGCCGGGCGGCCCGGCGGATCGCCTCGACCACGAGCTCGCTGTCGCCGGCCGGCGCGCTGCCCATGACGACCATGACCCGGTCCGGCTGCCCCCAGCCGAGCGCGGCGGCGCGCGACAGCACGCCCTCGTCCGCGTCGCCGGACAGGAGCGAGTTGACCACCAGCGCCTCGAGGCGGGCGTCCCAGGCACCGCGTGCCTCCGCCGCCTGGGCGTAGACCTGTGCGGTGGCGAACGCGATCTCGCGGGCGTAGACCAGCACGGCCTCGCGCAGCGCGTCCTCCGCGCCCGGGGCGGCGACCTCCTCGATCGCCTCCTCGACGACCTCGATGGTGGTCCGGATCATCTCGACGGTCTGCCGCAGCGTGACCGCCCGGGTGAGCTCGCGCGGGGCGGTGCCGAAGACGTCGGTGCTGATCGCCTGCGGCGCGTCCGGGTGGCGGAACCACTCGGTGAACGCGGCGATACCGGCCTGCGCCACCAGCCCGATCCAGGAGCGGTGCTCCGGCGGCATGTTGCGGTACCAGGCGAGACTGTCGTCCATCCGGGCGATGGCGGCGGTGGCCATCTTCCCTGCGGCGCGCTCGAGGTTCTTCAGCGTCTGCGCGTGCTGCTCGGCGGTCGCCATCACCGTCTTGCGCTCGAACGCGGTGCCGCGCCGTGAGCCGCGCCGCGTCGTTTTCCCCGCGTCGGCGTCGACCGGGGCGACCGGTGCGGTATCGGCGGGCTGGTTCGCGGGGTTCTTTGCGACTGGGGCTGACACAGACTAAGCGTGCACCATCACCGTCCCCTCGCGTGCACGGGGAGGTCCCCGGCACGGGAGAGACGGATCACAACTCCTACAGTTTCCCCATGGCCCTCAGCATCCGCCGCGCAGGACACCGCTACCGCTCGGAGCCGGAACCGGGCGTCGTCACCGCCCACGCGTTCTCCTTCGCCGCGCACTACGACCCGGCCAACGTCTCCTTCGGCGCGCTGCTGGCCTGCAACGAGGAGTGCCTGGAGGCGGGCGCGGGATTCGCCGCGCACCGGCACCGGGACACCGAGATCCTCACCTGGGTCCTGGAGGGCGTGCTGGCCCACCAGGACGACCACGGCCACGCGGCCGAGGTCCGGCCGGGGCAGGTGCAGTACCTGAGCGCGGGCTCGGGTGTCAGCCACAGCGAGGTCAACGCGGGGGAGCAGCCCGTCCGCTTCCTGCAGTTCTGGCTTCAGCCGGGCGTCTTCGGGACGGAGCCGGCCCATACGGTCCTGGACGTGGACGCCGAGGCGCCGTCCGTGGTGCTGACCCCTCCGGGGCTGCTGCGCCGCGAGGACGCCGCTCTGCACCTGGTGCGCGCGGCGGCCTACACGCCCCTCCCCGAGCTGCCGCGCGCCGCCTACCTGTACCTGCACGTCGCCCGGGGCGACCTGGGCTTCCGCGAGCGGGGCGGCCCGAAGGGCCGCGGCCGCGAACTGCGGACGGGCGACGCGGTGCGGTGCACCGAGGGCGACACCCTGGTCGAACCGACCGCGGGGCCGGACGGGGTCGAGCTGCTGGTGTGGGCGATGGAGTCGCCCGTCGGCTACGGCTGAGGCCGCAGCTCGGCGAGGACCGCGTCCGTGAACGGCGTCCAGACCTCCGCCGCCCAGGGCCCGAAGTCGCGGTCGGTCAGCACCACGCAGGCCGCGCCCGCCGCCGGGTCGACCCACAGGAACGTGCCGGACTGGCCGAAGTGGCCGAACGTCGAGGGGGAGCTGGTCAGGCCGGTCCAGTGCGGGGACTTGTGGTCGCGGATGTCGAAGCCGAGGCCCCAGTCGTTCGGCTTCTGGTGACCGTAGCCCGGCAGGACACCGTTCAGGCCGGGATAGGCGACCGACGTCGCCGCGGCGACGGTCTCGGGGTGCAGGACGCGCGGCGCCTGCAACTCCGCGGCGAAGCGCGCGAGGTCGGCGGCGGTGGAGACGCCACCCGCCCCGGCCGGGGACTTGCTCGCGGCGTCGAGCCAGGTCTGCTCCATGCCGAGCGGCGCGAACACCGCCTCCTTCGCGTACTGGGGGAACGGCATGCCCGTCGCCTTGGCGACCGCCTCGGCCAGGACGTCGAAGCCCGCGTTGGAGTAGAGGCGGCGGGTGCCGGGCGCGGCCATCGGCTTGTGCTCGTCGAAGGCGAGGCCGGAGGTGTGCGCGAGCAGGTGGCGGACGGTCGAGCCCTCGGGGCCGGCCGGGTCGTCCAGCTCCAGGGCGCCCTCCTCGACCGCGACCAGCGTCGCGTACGCGGTCAGCGGCTTGGTCACGGACGCCAGCTTGAACGGGTGCCGCTGGGGGCCGTGGCTCCCGGCGACGCTGCCGTCCGCGCGGACGACGACCGCGGCGGCGGTGGTGACGGGCCACTGTTCGATCAGGCGCAGGCTCTCCATGTCGGCGAGTCTAGAGAGTGCCGGTTGCTTAGAGTGCACTCCAAGTCAGTAGCGTCGTGCACGACACGATCGGAAGGGGGCCGCCAGAATGTCCCACGCAGCGTCCCAGGCAGCGGTGGCGGGAAGCGAGTTCGAGGCGCGCTACACGATCGGCGAGGTCGCCGAGCGCACCGGCCTCAGTGCGCACACGCTGCGCTGGTACGAGCGGATCGGTCTGCTGGACCACCCCGCCCGCTCGCACCACGGCCAGCGCCGCTTCAGCGACGCGGATCTCGGCTGGCTGGCCTTCCTGGGCAACCTGCGTGCCACCGGCATGCCGGTGGCGGCGATGCTGCGCTACACCGAGCTGGTCCGCGCGGGTGACGACACCCGCGCCGAACGGCGCGAGCTGCTGATCGAGCACCGCGAGGAGGTGCTGGCGCGCATCCGCGACCTGCAGGCCAACCTTCTGGTCCTGGACTACAAGATCGACTTGTACGGCCGGGACTGTCACCAAGGCCAAGACCGTCAGTAGGACGAGAGGCAGGACTGAGTCACATGAGCACCATCGGGACCACCACGCTCGGTGCGAACGGCCCGGCCGTCGGGGTGCAGGGCCTCGGCTGCATGGGCATGAGCGACTTCTACAGCGACCAGTTCGGCGACACCGGCGAGGCCGAGTCCCGCGCCACGCTGGAGCGCGCCCTGGAGCTGGGCGTCACCCTCTTCGACACCGCCGACATGTACGGCTACGGCCGCAACGAGGAGTTCGTCGGCCCGTTCGTCCAGGCCCACCGCGACCGGGTGCTGCTCGCGACGAAGTTCGCGATCGAGCGCCGCGAGGACGACCCGGCGCACCGAGCGGTCCGCAACGACGCGGCCTACATCCACCAGGCCGTCGACGCGAGCCTGCGCCGCCTGGGCGTCGACCACATCGACCTCTACTACATGCACCGCCGCAACCCCGAGGTCCCGCTGGCGGAGTCCGTCGGCGCGATGGGTGAGCTGGTCGCCGCGGGCAAGGTCCGCTACCTGGGCCTGTCCGAGGTCAACGGCGCGGAGCTGCGGGAGGCGCACGCGGTCCACCCGATCGCGGCGCTCCAGTCGGAGTGGTCACTGTTCTCCCGCGACGTGGAGCGCAGCGCCGTGCCGGCGGCGGCCGAGCTGGGCGTCGCGTTCGTCCCGTACTCGCCGTTGGGCCGCGGCTTCCTGACCGGCTCCTTCAGCAACGCGAGCGAGCTCGCGCAGGGCGACTTCCGCCACTACCAGCCGCGCTTCACCGGCGACAACGCCGCGCACAACGCGGCGCTGCTGGCGCCCGTCCACAAGATCGCCGCCGACCGCGGCGCGACGGCGGCCCAGGTGGCCCTCGCCTGGGTCCAGCAGCGCGCCCAGGTCCACGGCCTCCCGGTCATCCCGATCCCGGGCACCCGCAAGCGCACCCGCCTGGAGGAGAACACCGGCGCCACCGCCCTGACTCTCACCGATGCCGAGCTCGCCACCCTGGAGCCCATCGCCTCCCAGGTCGCGGGCGAGCGCTACGCGGACATGAGCAGCATCTCGAAGTAGCAGGCCCCTGCTCGCTCCCCCCGCGCCTACCCGCCCCGGTGACCGAGGGTCAGGAGGTACGCGGTCGCAGCCCCGAGTGTCCCGGCCGTCGGCGCCTCGGCGGTCGGGAGGGGCTGCGGCGCCGGGGCCCGGAACGTCGCCTCGTCCGCCGGCGTCGGTTCCAGCGCCTCGGCGCGGTTGAGTACGAGCATGTCGGCGAGCAGGCAGGTGACCTCGCCGTCCTCGCCGCGGCCGATCCAGACGGGGTAGCTGCCGTCGCCGTAGCCGCTCGGGTACGCGACCACGTTGAAGCCCGTGGCCGGGTCCTGCCAGCGGGCGTACCCGTCGCCCTCCTCGGCGGAGAAGACCGCCCCCGCCGGATCGCCCTGGACGGCCGCGACGAGGGCCTCCCGCGTGGCGAGGTCCAGGAAGCAGCCGGTGCCGGAGTCGACGCCGAAGCCGAAGAACTCGCCGTCGTTCAGCATCCGTGCGTCCTGGCCCGGGCGCAGCGCCAACTCCCAGCTGAGGGTGGGCACGTCGGCCCGGATCACCAGCCGGGCCGCCGGGGTCTCGCCCCAGGGGTGCGCCTCCCACCGCATCCGCGCGATCTGCACCGGGTAGGCGCCGGGCGCGACGGCGACGGTGAAGGGCTCGTCGGACTCGCCGAGCGTGCCGGGATCGGCGGCGATGACCCGCCCGGTCGGCAGCCGCAGCAGACCCGCGTCCTCGGGTTCCAGGATCTCGGTGACGCCGTAGTGGGCCCGTAGCCGGGAGCCGGCCGCGAACAGGGCCGCCAGGTTCCCGGGCCGCAGGCCGGCGGGCTCCGCCCAGGCAGGCCGGGGCCCGGCCCCGGACCCTCGGGCGGGCTCGGGAGCCGGAGCGGTCGTCAGCTCGGCGACCGCGGACAACGCGGCGTCGACCAGGGCGCTCCAGTCGCCGAAAGCGGGAAGCGGCACCGTGCGGTGCTCGCCGGGGACCACGGCCCGGCTGTGGAGGCTGCCACCCGCCGCTGTCCGGCGAATGATCCGGGCACGGCCGTCGGCCGATATGTCGGCCGTGAAGTGAGGCGTGCCCTCCTCGCCCGCCGGCTCCGACGGCTTCGCCGGCTCCGACGGCTTCGACGGCTTCGACGGCTTCGACGGCTTCGACGGCTTCGCCGGCTCCGCCAGCTCCGACGGCCATGCGCGCAGTCGCAGCAGGTGCAGGCGGTCCGCCCAGATCTCGCGGAAGTCGTAGCTCCGCTCACGGCGGCCCTCGGTGCCGAACAGGTCGAGCGACGCGATTCCGTTCGTGCGGGCGGACCGGAAGACGGCGCGCGGCGTCCGCCCCGTCCGGAGCAGCACGGAGTACGGCTCGCCCGACCGGTGCCGCTCCCGGGCCGCCGCCTCGGACAGGGGGTGAGCGAACAGAGCCTCACGCACGTCCCAGTCGATGCCGTACGAGACCTCGACGACCGTGTTCCCCATGGCGGCGCCCTCCCCCTGATCAGCGAGTGTTCGGGGGCTCACGCTAGCGGGTGCGACCGACAGTCCCCGCAGGCCGTCGGCTCAGCCGGTCACGTCGTCGTAGTGGCCGAGCGCGATGTCGGCGAAGTTGCGCAGGCTCGCCGTGCCCTCGACGAAGTAGCCGTTGTGGCCGGCGGCGCCCGTCGAGGCGACCAGGTGGCTGCCGAACCCGGCCGACGTCGGGTCCTGGCCGTGGCCGAGGCCGGCGAACTCCAGGTAGGGAACGTTGCCGATCCAGTCGGTCGCGTTGCGCTCGGTCGCCCACAGGCGGACGCCCGAACCCAGCGCGGCGGCGTTGTCGATGTCCATGCCGGGGCTGCCGAGGACCACCATGTCCGTCACCTCGCCCGTCGCGTGCAGCGTGGGCGCGGCCACCCCGCAGACCACCGACCCGTAGGAGTGGCAGAACAGGGCCGGCGCCGAGCTCGGGTGGGAGGTGAGCGCGAGCCCGGAGAGGAAGCGGGTCAGGCGCGGGGCGCCCGCGTCCGCCAGGCGGGAGGTCGCGGCGTCCGCGCCGAGGCCGACCGGGGTGACGTAGTCGGCCCAGGCTATGGCGGCCGTCGAGGTGCCGGGGGAGACCTGCTGCTCCTCGCCGCGCAGCGCCTGCGCCGCGGTCTGGACCTTGCCGAAGTGAGCGAGGTCGATGTCGGAGCCGGGGACCAGGACGGCGACCTTGTCGGCCGTCGCCAGGTCGCCGAAGACCTCCGCGACCAGGCCGCGGCTGCGCGGGTCGAAGGCGATGACCTGGTGGCCGGGCTGCGTCAGCGTGCTCAGCATCGCGATCTGCGCGGTGGCCTGCGGGTCCTCCCGCTTGAGGCGGTCCAGCTCGGTCCGCATGGCGAGCTGGTTGGCCTGGTAGCGCAGCGCGAGCGGGGCGCCGTCGAGGTTGCCGACGACCAGCGGGTAGGTCTGGACGAGCCGCTGCGCCTGCGCGGCGGTGAGCTCGGCGAAGAACGTGGCGACCTCGGTCGCGGACGCGCTCGCCGGGTCCGGCATGGTCAGGCCCAGCGAGTGGTCGTGCAGCCAGGCGACGCTCCCGGTCGGCGGCGTGGTGACGGCGATCTGCTCGGCGGAGACGGCAGCTCCCGCGGCCGCGGCACCCGTGCCGGCGAGACAGGTGAAGGAGACCAGTGCTGCCACCAGGGTGCGCTTGAACCGCATGCAGGAGTCTCCTTGGATGCCGGTGACCGTCGTGCGGGCGGTGTCGAACTGCCCGGAGGTCTGACGGAATGCGGGTGGCGGGTCGCGGGGGCGACGAAACCACCTGCCCGCCATGCGAGACGCTCTGCGCAAGCGTAAGGGCATCGTCCGGCTGCGTACGCTGTACGAAGCAGGATCAAACTGCGACAACCATCACAATGGCCGTCAATCGACCATGACTCGTGCCGGATTCTTACGAGCCGTTCACACGACAACGGTGGGCGACGCCTCAGGGCGTCACCCACCGTTGCTACGCGACTATCAGGAGTGCTTCCAGGTCACCGAGAAGTTCTCGCCGCCCGACAGCGACGAGGTCGTGGCCTTCGTCGTGGAGCCGGAGACCATGTTGATCTGGTCCGGGCTGTAGTTGCCGAGCGCCTGCCCGTTGGCGAGCGAATTGGTGAAGTTGACGGTGCCGAAGTCGGTCAGCGGCAGCACGCCCGTGGAACTGGACGGGGCCTCGGCGATGACCTCGACCGAGTAGCGCTGGGCCGGCGAGTACGTCTTGCTCACCGAGCGGCTCCACCCCTGGGTGGTGTCGCTGATCTTCATCGTGAACTTGCCGGAGCCGTTGTAGGTGACCGAGCCGGTGAAGTGGTCGCCCGGCCGCACGGTGTTGGAGAAGTTCACGGGGTAGGCGGGGTACATCTCGTACCAGGAGTAGTACTGCGGCGAGCCGCCCGAGCAGTCGACCTCGGAACCGGTCTGCTCGACGCTGTTGCTGCCGTCGCCGTCGATGCCCACCCAGAAGCTGGAGTAGGTGGTGGCGCTGCTGCACTTGCCGGTCGGCTCGACCCAGCTCGCGGAGATGCTGGTGAAGCTGCCGCCGGTCGCGGCGAAGCCGGACCAGTTGGAGCTGGAGCTGTTGCGCAGGTGGATGTGCAGGTTGTGCACGGTGCCGTTGCTGATCGCGGGGGCGGCGACCGCGACGGCGGGGGCGGCCGTCCCGAGGGTGGCCAGAAGTGCGGCGGACAGAGCGGTGGCGCGACGGGTCGTACGCATGGGGCTCCTCTCGCACAGAAGGCCGACTGTTGTCGGCGTTCCGCCAAGGTAGAGGAGCTGTCACCCCACGGGGGAGTGGTTTGCCGCAATCCACAGAAAAAAGTCAGAACAAACACAGAGGCTCGGTGACGAACCGTCACCGAGCCTCTGTTGTTCTGCTGTTCAGCTGTTCAGGTATTGCGCGATCACGCGTCGCCGCCGGCGTTGCCCGGGTGGGCGGCCGTGACGTCCAGCAACTGGTAGCGGTCGATGGCCGCCTTCAGCGCGGTGCGGTCGATCTTGCCCTGCTTGGCCAGCTCGGTCAGCACACCCAGCACGATCGACTGCGCGTCGATGTGGAAGTAGCGGCGCGCCGCGCCACGGGTGTCGGCGAAGCCGAAGCCGTCGGCGCCCAGCGACTGGTACTGGCCCGGGACCCAGCGCGAGATCTGGTCCGGCACCGCGCGCATCCAGTCGGAGACGGCCACGAACGGGCCCTCGCTGCCGGCGAGCTTGCGCTGCACGAACGGGACGCGCTGCTCCTCGTCCGGGTTCAGCAGGTTGAACTCCTCGACGTCCACGGCCTCACGGCGCAGCTCGTTCCAGGAGGTCACCGACCACACCGAGGCCTTGACGTTCCACTCCTCGGCGAGGATGCGCTGGGCCTCGAGCGCCCACGGCACGGCCACGCCGGAGGCGAGGATCTGCGCCGGGACCTGGCCGCCCTGACCCTCCGAGATCTTGTGCACGCCCTTGAGGATGCCCTCGACGTCCACGTTCTCGGGCTCGGCCGGCATCTGGATCGGCTCGTTGTACACGGTGAGGTAGTAGAAGACGTCCTCGCCGTGCGGGTGCTCCGGGCTGCTGCCGTACATGCGGCGCAGACCGTCCTGCACGATGTGGGCGATCTCGTAGCCGTAGGCCGGGTCGTAGCTGACGGCCGCCGGGTTGGTCGAGGCCAGCAGCTGGCTGTGACCGTCGGCGTGCTGCAGGCCCTCACCGGTCAGCGTGGTGCGGCCGGCCGTCGCGCCGAGCACGAAGCCGCGCGCCAGCTGGTCGGCCATCTGCCAGAACTGGTCACCGGTGCGCTGGAACCCGAACATCGAGTAGAAGACGTAGACCGGGATCAGCGGCTCGCCGTGGGTGGCGTAGGACGAACCCGCGGCGATCAGCGAGGCGGTCGAGCCGGCCTCGGTGATGCCGTCCTGGATCATCTGGCCCTGCGGCGAGGTCTTGTACGCGAGCAGCAGGTCACGGTCGACCGACTCGTACTGCTGGCCCATCGGGTCGTAGATCTTCGCGGACGGGAAGAGCGAGTCCATACCGAAGGTGCGGTACTCGTCCGGCGCGATCGTCACGAAGCGCTTGCCGATGTTCTTGTCCCGCATCAGGTCCTTGAGCAGGCGGACGAAGGCCATCGTGGTGGCGATCGACTGCTGGCCGGAGCCCTTCTTCAGGACCTTGTAGGCGTCGTCGCCGGGGAGCTCCAGCTTGCGCGGCCGGACCTTGCGGGTCGGCATGTAACCGCCGAGCTCCGCACGGCGGTCGTGCATGTACTGGATCTCCTCCGAGTCCTTGCCCGGGTGGTAGTAGGGCGGGTAGCCCTCGTCCAGCTGCTTGTCGGTGATCGGCAGGTGCAGCCGGTCACGGAAGCGCTTGAGGTCCTCGACCGTCAGCTTCTTCATCTGGTGGGTCGCGTTGCGGCCCTCGAAGTTCGGGCCGAGCGTCCAGCCCTTGACGGTCTGGGCCAGGATGACGGTCGGCTGGCCCTTGTGCTCGGTCGCGGCCTTGAACGCGGCGTAGACCTTCTTGTGGTCGTGGCCGCCGCGGCCCAGGTGCTGGATCTGCTCGTCCGTCATGCCCTCGACCATGGCGCGCAGGCGCAGGTCGCCGCCGAAGAAGTGCTCGCGGATGTACGAGCCGGACTCGGTGGCGTAGGTCTGGAACTGGCCGTCCGGAGTGGTGTTCATCTTGTTGACGAGCACGCCGTCGCGGTCCTGGCCCAGCAGCGGGTCCCAGCTGCGGTCCCAGATGAGCTTGATCACGTTCCAGCCGTTGCCGCGGAAGATCGACTCCAGCTCCTGGATGATCTTGCCGTTGCCGCGGACCGGGCCGTCGAGGCGCTGCAGGTTGCAGTTGACGACGAAGGTCAGGTTGTCCAGGCCCTCGCGCGCGGCGATGGAGAGCTGGCCGAGCGACTCGACCTCGTCCATCTCGCCGTCGCCGAGGAAGGCCCACACGCGGGAGTCCGAGGTGTCCTTGATGCCGTGGTTCTCCAGGTAGCGGTTCATCCGCGCCTGGTAGATGGCACCGAGGGGGCCGAGGCCCATGGAGACGGTCGGGAACTCCCAGAAGTCCGGCATGTTGCGCGGGTGCGGGTAGCTGGAGAGGCCGAACGGCGCGCGCGAGTGCTCCTGGCGGAAGCTGTCGAGCTGCTGCTCACTCAGTCGGTCCAGCAGGTACGCGCGGGCGTAGATGCCCGGGGAGGCGTGACCCTGGAAGTAGATCTGGTCGCCGGAGGCGCCGTCGGCGTCCTTGCCCTTGAAGAAGTAGTTGAAGCCCACGTCGTACAGCGACGCGGAGGAGGCGAAGGTGGCGATGTGGCCGCCGACGCCGATGCCCGGGCGCTGCGCACGGGACACCATCACGGCCGCGTTCCAGCGGGTCGCGTTGAGGACCTTGCGCTCGATCTCCTCGTTGCCGGGGAAGAACGGCTCGTCCTTGGTGGCGATGGTGTTGACGTAGTCCGTGCTGCGCATCTCCGGCACGGCGACGCGCCGCTCGCGGGCGCGCTCGATCAGCCGCAGCATGAGGTACCGGGCGCGCTCACGGCCACGCTCGTCGACGGCGGCGTCGAGGGAGTCCAGCCATTCGCTGGTCTCCTCGGGATCGAAGTCCGGGACCTGACTGGGCAGGCCGCCAATGATGATCGGGTTGCGATCGGATCCGGAAGCCACGCTGTTCCTTCACTTGTCGGTCGTTGCGGGAGGGTGTCGCGCCGCCTCCATCGTGGACCGCAAGGGGAGAAACGTCATCTCTACCCATGAGTAACCGATTCGCGCCCTTTTGGGAGTAATCCCTTAGGGGCAATCGACCCGGTTCCCGTCCGGTGCGCGGTGTCGCACGACGAGGCGGCCCGACCGTTCCCCACAACGTTGTGGAGTGGGCAGGCTGGGGAGGGCCAACAGGAGACTCTACGCCTGGTCAAGGACTAGTCGGTCACATGGTCGACTGTTGAGACGTCACACCACCCGGGCCCCTACCGGGAGTGAGGATCGCCTACAGCGGGTAAGGGGATGGGCAATCCGCTGCGCGGAACCTCGCTCGGCGGAGATACTGGGGCAAAAGGGCGTGATCCCGGTCACTCCCGACGGCGTGTCGCGCCGCGACGCACCGTGACCAGGGCCCGATCGGCTGCCGGGTACTTGCGCTCTGCGCCCCGCCCGTGTGGACTACCGGCACAGCCCTGGTTCCAGATTCAGGGTCGGATATAGGAGGCAATTCCCGTGAGCGCGACCGCGGACCCCGCGGAGGACAAGACCAGCCAGGCTCGTCGGCTCGGTCTTGAGACCGGACAGGTGGTCCAGGAGCTCGGTTACGACGACGACGTCGACCACGACCTGCGTGAGTCCATCGAGGACCTCACCGGCACCGAGCTCGTCGACGAGGACTACGACGACGTCGCCGACGTCGTGCTGATGTGGTTCCGCGAGGACAGCGAAGACGGAGATCTCACCGACTCCCTCGTCGATGCCCAGGAGTACCTGGTGGAGGGCGGCCTGGTCTGGCTGCTGACTCCGAAGACCGGGCGTGACGGCCACGTCGAGGCCCATGACATCGCGGACGCCGCGCAGACGGCGGGCCTCTCGCAGACCAGCACGGCCGCGGTGAGCAAGGAGTGGTCGGCGGTCCGCCTGGCCACGCCGAAGGCCGCGAAGGCCGGCAAGCGCTGACGCCCTTGCCGGGAACCCCCAGCCCGAGCTGACGTGGAGCGGGCCCGGACGGAGACCCTCCGTCCGGGCCCGCTCGCGTTTCGCTTCGCGCGAAACCGGCCGGCGGGCGGCCGAAATGCCGGGCTTGTGGGCCCGGCGGCAGAATGGCGGCATGGGAGAAGATCACCAACCCGTCCTCCACGGGCCCCGCGGCGTCGCCGACGAGCCCCCGGAGCCTCTGCGCGCCCGCATCCTCGCCGGCTGGGACGCGGTCCTGGCCGCGGCGGAGGCCACGGCCGCGGGCGCGGACCTGAGGCCGCTGGCGGAGCTCGGGTCGTGGCCGGGGAGGCCGGTGCTCGGGGCGGTGATGGCCGCGGCGCACGGGCGGCCGGTGCCCGAGCGGCGCCCCAAGCCGTTCGACCCCGCGCGCGAGGAGGTTCTCGCCGCGCTCGCCGAGGCCAGGGACCGGGTCGCCGCCGCGTTGGACGAGGTGCTGGCCGCGCCCGAGCTGGGCCGCCGCATCGTCGACTCCCCGCTGGGCCCGCTGCCGGTCCTGACCCAGATCCACGCCCTCGGCCACGAGGCCGCCCAGTCGGTGCTGGCCGTCACCGGCTCCGTCCCGCGGCCTCTCGCCGACGCGGGCCTCGCCGCGATGGTCGACGTCGTCGGCGCGCTGGCCTGGCGCCAGCGGCTGCCCGCCGCGGCGGGCCTGTGGGAGCCGTCCGAGACCAGCCCGACCGGCCTGACCGGCCTCGGCTGGGTCTTCACCGCCGACGCGGACGGCTGGCGCACCCGGCGCCGCGAGCCGTCCGACGACCTCCCCGGCGTCGAGGCCGCGGCCCGCCACCTCCTGGTCTCCACCGGCTCCGTCCCGGCGATGCTCGCCCGCGGCGAGATCCGGCTCCGGCGGGTCGGCGGGCTGCTGGCCCTCGCTCCCCTCGTGGACCAGGTCCCCAACCTCCCCGGCGGCAGCCTGCTGCGCCGCGCGGTGGGCGCGGTCTCCGTGCTGGGCCGGTTGCCGGGCTTCCGCTGAAACGGTTCCGTGCGACGGCCACCCTGAGGGCGGGAGCTCCGTGTGTGCCTAGGATGGCCTCGGCACGGCCTACGACGATGAGGGGTTTTCGCATGGCTATCGAGGTCGGTTCTCCGGCTCCCGAGTTCTCGCTCAAGAACCAGCACGGCGAGCTCGTCTCGCTCGCGGACTTCCGTGGCGAGAAGAACGTTGTGCTGGTCTTCTACCCGTTCGCCTTCACCGGCGTCTGCACCGGCGAGCTCTGCAGCCTCGAGCGCGAGCTGCCGTCGTTCCAGAACGAGGACGTGCAGATCCTGGCCGTCTCCAACGACACGCTGCCGACGCTGCGCGTCTTCTCCGAGAAGGAGGGTCTGGAGTACCCGCTGCTCTCGGACTTCTGGCCGCACGGCGAGGTCTCCCGCGCCTACGGCGTCTTCGACGAGGAGAAGGGCTGCGCCGTGCGCGGCACCTTCGTCATCGACAAGCAGGGCATCGTCCGCTGGACCGTCGTCAACGGTCTGCCGGACGCGCGCGACCAGCAGGAGTACCTGAAGGCGCTGCAGTCCATCTGAGCGTCCGCCTGACGCGGCCAAGGGCCCGCGGTGTCCCGGCTCGCCCGGGCCCGCGGGCCCTGTGCTGACTGCTGATGCGCCGTTACGATCGAGGCCGGAAAGGGCGATCGGCGCGCACGAGGGGCAGGGAACAGCCATGGGCGTCACGCTGACCAAGGGCGGTAACGTCTCACTCTCCAAGGCGGCGCCGCATCTGACGGCGGTCCGGATCGGGCTCGGCTGGCAGGCCCGGTCGACCACAGGGGAGTCCTTCGACCTCGATGCCAGCGCGCTGCTCTGCGCGGGCGGGCGGGTCCTCGGGGACGAGTACTTCGTCTTCTACAACCGCCTCAAGAGCCCGGAGGGCTCGGTCGAGCACCACGGGGACGACGTCAGCGGCGGCAACGGCGCCGAGGACGACGAGATCATCACGGTCCAGCTCGCCCTGGTGCCCACCCAGGTCGACAAGATCGTCTTCCCGGTCTCCATCTACGACGCCGACAGCCGCAGGCAGAGTTTCGGCCAGGTTCGCGGCGCCTTCATCCGGGTGGTCAACGAGGCCGACGGGACCGAGCTCGCCCGGTTCGACCTGTCCGAGGAGGCCTCGGACGAGACCGCCGTGATCTTCGGCGAGCTCTACCGCTACGACGGCGAGTGGAAGTTCCGAGCCGTCGGCCAGGGGTACGCGACCGGACTGCGCGGGATCGCTCTAGACTTCGGGGTGAACGTTTCGTAAGAAGTCGTCATGAGTCGCGGAGCGTCGGTGGACGGCGGTCGCGAAAGGGGTGGGCGCGCGGTGTTCCTCCGCACCTTCGGATGGTCCTTCGGGATCACCTTGCTGGGACTGGCCGCTGCGGCGTACCTGTGGGGAGCGGACGGCTTCGGGATCGTGCTGGTCCTGTCGGTCCTGGAGGTCTCGCTCTCCTTCGACAACGCCGTCATCAACGCGACCGTCCTGCGCCGGATGAGCCCGTTCTGGCAGCGGATCTTCCTCACTGTCGGCGTGCTCGTCGCCGTCTTCGGCATGCGGCTGGTCTTCCCGCTCGTGGTCGTCGCCCTCACCGCGCACATCGCCCCACTGACCGTCCTGGACCTGGCCCTCGACTCCTCGAAGACCTACCACGGCCAGAGCTACGCCGAGCACCTGGACGCCGCGCATCCGGCCATCGCCGCCTTCGGGGCGGTCTTCCTGCTGATGATCTTCCTGGAGTTCCTCTGCGGGGAGAAGGAGATCCGCTGGATCAGTCCGCTGGAGCGCTGCATGGAGCGGGCCGGCCGGATGGACCGGCTGCCGATCGTGATCTCGCTCGTCGCGCTGCTGCTCGCCGCGCGTTTCTTTGCCGGAGACCGTGCAGAGACGGTTCTCCTGGCTGGGATCGCGGGCCTGATCACCTACCTGGTCGCGACCGGCCTGGCGGACCGTTTCGAGTCCGCCGGCGTCCCGGACGAGGACGCGCCCCCCGTCGTGGCGTCGGCGTCGGCGGGGGCGGCGTCGGCGGGGACGGGGACGGCGTCGGCGGCGGAGCGGTCCGGAAGGTCCGCCGTGCAGGTCGCGGGCAAGGCCGCCTTCGTGCTCTTCGTCTACCTGGAGATCCTCGACGCCTCCTTCTCCTTCGACGGCGTCGTCGGCGCGTTCGCCATCAGTCAGGACATCTTCCAGATCGCCCTCGGTCTCGGCATCGGCGCGGTCTACATCCGCTCGCTCACCGTCTACCTGGTCCGTCAGGGCACCCTGGAGGACTACGTCTACCTGGAGCACGGCGCGCACTACGCGATCGGCGCCCTCGCCGTGATCCTCATGGCCTCGATCAAGTACACGATCCCCGAGGTCGTCACCGGCCTGATCGGGGTCGCCTTCATCGCCCTGGCACTGCTCGGCTCGGAGCTGCGCAACCGCCGCGCGATCACCGGTGGTGGCGGCGAGAGCGACGGCGAGGGCGGGGAATCCGGCCATATATCCGTTGCTTCGCGCTCGATCGGCCTCTAGCGTGCCGGGGTGGATTTCACTCCTGACGACGCTGTGGCCCTCTACGACGAGATGTACCGCTGGGACGGCGTGAACGTCCCCTCGGACCGCTTCTTCGACCGACTGGTGCACGACGCCGACGCCGTCCTCGACGTCGGCTGCGGCACCGGCATGATGCTCCACCAGGCCCGCGACGCGGGCCACACCGGCCGCCTGGTCGGCCTCGACCCCGACCTCCCCTCGCTGCGGCGCGCCCGCCGGCGTACGGACATCGAGTGGGTCGAGGGTGTCGCCTCCGACGCGTCCCGCTGGCGCGAGGAGTTCGCGCTCGCGACCATGGCCGGCAACGCGTTCCAGTGCCTGGTCACCGACGAGGACCTGAAGGTCTCGCTCGCCGCGATCCACGGGGCGCTGCGCGTTGGCGGCGGGTTCGCCTTCGAGACCCGCAACCCCGCTGCGCGGGCGTGGGAGAGCTGGATCCCCTCCACCGTCCACGAGATCACCGGCGGCGGCTGGGACCTGCGCCAGTGGCACGAGGTCCTCTCCGTCGAGGACGACAGGGTCACCTTCACCGAGACCACGGCCCGCCCGGACGGCACGGTCCTCGACGTCGGCCGCGCGACGCTCCGCTTCCTGGGCGAGGCCCAGCTGGACGCCCTCCTCACGGCGGCCGGCTTCACCGTGGACCTCCGCCACGGCGACTGGTCCGGCGGCCCGGTGACGGACACCTCCCGCAGCATCATCACCGTGGCGACGAAGCGGTAGTTGACGCTCCTGCCTGTGGTTGCACGTCGAGGGGCGCGGGGAACTGCGCGACAAGCCAACAAAGTGGTGAGTCGCTCAACGAGCAGGGCCATCCGCACGCCGGTGGTTGCTCGCGCAGTTCCCCCAGTTCCCCGTGCTCCTGGACTGGGTGCAACCTACGGTCGGCGGTGGCCCGCCGTGAAGCGGGCGGCGAGGATCTGTTCGAGGGCCGCCCGCGTCGCGACCGAGATCGCGCCGTTCAGGACCGCCGCCTCGCCCAGCGCGGAGACCTCCACCCGGGGCGGGTACGGCACCCGCTCGGCCAGCCGTTCAGCGACGCGTTCCAGCAGCAGGTCCGCGTTCAGGCCGATGCCGCCGCCCAGGACCGCGAGTTCGACGTCGACCACCGCCGCCACGGGGGCGAGGTAACCGACGATCCGGCGGGCCTCCTCGTCGACCGCGGCGACCGCCGCGGCCTCGCCCGCGCGGGCCAGCGCGAACAGCTCCTCGGTGGAGGCGGGCGCGGCCCCCGCGGGGAAGAGCGTCGCCGCGTGCCGCAGCAGCGCCTCCGCGCACGGGTCGCGGTCGTCGATCTCGTCGGGGTCGAAGACGTTGTCCAGCTCCCCGGCCGCTCCGGCGAAGCCGCGGTGCAGCTCGCCGCGCAGCACCAGCCCGGCGCCGACGCCGGTCCCGACGGAGAGGAAGCAGAAGCTCGTCGCGTCCCTGCCCCGCCCGGCCCGCTGCTCGCCGAGCGCGGCGAGGTGGATGTCGTTCTCCAGGGTCAGCGGGCAGCCGAGGGCCGCGCCGAACCGCTCGTGGGCAGGGAAGCCGTCCAGCGAGGGGATGTTGAGAGCCTGCCAGATCCGGCCCTCGCGCAGGTCCACCACGCCGGGCACGCCGATCGCGGCGTGCTGGAGCCGGTCGCGCGGGATGTCCGCGCTCGCGCAGAGCCGGTCGGCCAGCGCCGTGGCCGCCGCCACGATCGTCGGTGCGTCGAGGCCGGTCACGTCCGCGTCCTCGCGCGCCAGTTGGCGGCCCTCCAGATCGGCGACAGCGCCGCGCAGGCGGCGTGCGCCGACGTCGAGCGCCAGCACGTGCGCCGCCTCGGGGCGCGGGGCGAAGAACAGCGCGCCGTAGGTGGGGCCGAGCCGCTCGTCGCCGCGGGGTGTCTCGGCCACCAGGCCCAGGTCCAGCAGGTCCTGCAGCAGCGCGGAGACGGTGGGCTTGGAGATGCCGGTCTGGCGGGCCACCTCGGCGCGCGAGACCGGTGCCTGAGCCCGGATCATGTCGAAGACCGTACGGAGGTTGATCTCCCGCAGCGTGGCGGAGGTGGCCGGCTTGGACGGGCCGTTCGGCCCAGCAGCCCCGGTGGGGCCGGACGGTGTGGCGAGCATGGTCACACTGTAGGGTCTGCGCCCGCGCCGCGACCGGGCCCGCGGGGCATTTCCCCAGCTCGTCGCCGTGCGCGCGGACCCAAAACGGCCCGAACCCGGCCACTTGGCCGAAGGGCCCGCCTGGGCTCAGGCCCGGGCCCAGGCCGGCGGCGGCGGCCAGCCGACCGCGCGCCGCGCGCCGCGCGGTGCCGACCCCTCGCCCGGCGCAGCGCGGCGCAGCCCCGCCCGGTGCCGTCCCGCCCGACGCTGCCTCGTCCGGAGCCTGGGTTCCGCGCCTGCGTCCGGCGCCTGGGTTCCGTGCCTGCGTCCGGCGCCTGGGTTCCGTGCCTGCGTCCGGAGCCGCCTTGCCGGGTGCCGTTCCGTCCCGCCGCCTCGGCCGGCGCTCTCCCGGCAGGTATCCGGATGCCGAAGGCCCGCCCGGGCACCCCGTCATGGCGACGGAGCGGCCCGGGCGGGCCCGGTGGTGTGCTGGTGGTGCGGGAGGGCCTGAGTGGGCCCGGCGGCCTCAGCCGAACTGCTGCTCCAGGTCCTTGAGCTTGCGGTCCAGCGAGTCGAGGCGGGACATCGTCGAGTCCTCCTCGTCCTCACGGCCCGCCGAGACCGACGGCGCGCCACCGGTCAGCGCGCTGGCGTTGCGGCGGCGGGGGAGGACGCCGCGCGGCGCGGCCGGCTCCAGCGCGGAGGCGCCCGCGCCCTCGGCGGTCGCCGACGCGTCCAGCGTCGTCAGCTCCTTGACCGGCGCGGAGCGCGCGATCGCCTTCAGTTCGGCGCGCTCGCGCCGCTGCGCGCTGCGCTGCGCGGCGGCGTTGGCCTCGCGCAGGCGCTTGTCCTCGCGGACCTCGTCGACCGCCTCGTCCAGGCTGCGCACGTTCTCCAACAGCATCAGCGACCAGGCCTTGTAGGTCTCGACGGGGGCGCGCAGCCAGCGGACCATGCGGATCTGCGGCAGCGGACGCGGCACCAGGCCCTGCTCGCGCAGAGCGGCGCGGCGGGTCTGCTTCAGCGCGCGGTCGAACAGGACGGCCGCGGAGAGGGACATGCCGGCGAAGAACTGCGGGGCACCGTTGTGGTCGCCACCGCGCGGCGCGTGCACGAAGTTGAACCAGGCCGACGCACCCGCGAACAGCCAGACCAGCAGGCGCGAGCCGGTCGCGGCGTCACCGTGGCTGGCCTCGCGCACCGCGAGCACCGAGCAGAACATGGCGGCGCCGTCCAGGCCGAACGGAACCAGGTACTCCCAGCCACCGGCCAGGCCCAGGTTCTGGCGGCCGAAGCCGACCAGACCGTGGAAGGACAGCGCGGCGGCGACCGCCGCACAGCAGAACAGCAGCACGTAGGAGGCGCCCCCGTAAATGGCCTCCTTGCGGCGGCGGCGCTCCTCGCTGCGCTCCCAGGAGTCCTCGGACGCGGCGTGCTTGGGCTTCTTCGTGCGCAGCAGGCTCATGACGACGGCGACGACGAGCGCGAAAGCGCAGCCGACGACCAGCCAGACCAGTTGTATGGAGGAGAGGTTCATACGGGGGCGCCTCGGCTTGGGTGTGTGGCAGGAGACTCCGTATCGTACGCGTGAGCCAGGTGTGTTATCGACCGGGTGGAGCCAAGTCCCGGCACGCCACCGGCTCCAGGGCGACGGTGCGCCGCATGCGTCCCTTTCCTGCGGGTATACCCGCAGGCAGGGGCACGGAAATGGCAGGGGAACCGGTCCACATGCTGGGTGAACTGAGGGGGCGCTGGGGATGGCCGGACTGCTGGACCTGTTGCGGAAGGCCGACCGCGGCCTGGACATGGGCATCGAGCGGATCACTTTGGACCGCAAGCGCCGCACGGTGTCGCTGACCGAGCAAGGCGCGCTTTCGGGGACGATGCAGGTCAATCTGCACTGGACGGCCCGTGAGGCCGAGCCGCCCCGGCGCTCCGCCCGGGACCAGTTCAAGGCCCTGTTCAACCCGAACCCGTTCCGTCCGGTGACGCTCGGTCAGGCCGCGACCGAGCCGCTGGCCGTCGACCTCGACCTCGGCTGCCTGTACGAGATGACCGACGGCACCAAGGGCGTCATCCAGCCGCTCGGCTCCTACATGGGTGATCTGCACCATTCCCCGTACATCCGGCTCAGCCGCGACGACCGGTCCGGCGCGCCGACGGGCGAGATGATGTACATCGACATGGACAAGCGCGAGCAGTTCAAGCGGCTGCTCATCTTCGTCTACATCTACGACGACACTCCCGCGTTCGACCGCACCCACGCGGTGGTGACGCTCTTCCCGACGTCCGGGCCCCGCATCGAGGTGCGGCTGGAGGAGCGCGCCGCCCAGGCCCGCTCGTGCGCGGTGCTGCTGATGGAGAACAAGGGCGGCGAGTTCGTGATCACCCGCGAGGTCCGCTACGTCTACGGCTTCCAGGCGGAGCTGGACCGGCTCTACGGGTGGGGGCTCCAGTGGCAGCGGGGCTTCAAGCCGTCCGGCACCTGATCCCGCACGTCCCGCACGTCCTGTTCTTGCCCGCCAGCGCTCACGCTCACGCCCGCGCGCTCACGCCCGCGCGCTCACGCCCGCGCGCTCACGAGCGGGCGAACTGCGGCCCCTGCGGTGGCAGCGCGAACCCGACCGGCTCCGGCAGCAGCTCCTCCAGGGGCGGTGGCGGCGGCGCGGTGCTGCCCGAGCCGAGGTCGGGGACGTCGCCCTGGACCGGAGCCGACGCCGGCGCCGGCTCCGCTGACGTCGCTGGGACGGGGGTCGGGCCGGGCGCGGGCCCGGCAGGCTCGGCGGGCCCGGTCCCCGCAGGCTCGTCCTCGTCCACCGTGACGCCGAAGTCCTGCGCGAGGGCGCCCAGGCCGGACTGGTAGCCGTGGCCGATCGCGCGGAACTTCCAGGCGCCCGAGCGCCGGTAGAGCTCCCCGCAGAGCAGCGCGGCGGCCTGGCGGGCGTCGAACAGGTCGAACCTGGCCAGCGCGGGCGCGCCCGGTCCACCGGCGATGTCGAAGAGGAGCAGTTGCAGTCCGCCGACGGCGGCGAAGTCCTGCCCGTCCGCGACGCTGGCGCCGAGCACGACCCGGTCCACCCAGCCGGGCAGCCGGTCCAGGTCGACGTCCAGGGTGTCGCTGGCCTCCCCGGGCCGGCGCGCCTTGGCCCGGTGCCGGACCAGGCCGCTGGGGTGGCGGGGCTGGTTGTAGAAGACGAAGTCGGCGTCCTCGCGGACGCGGCCCTGTGCGGTCAGCAGCAGGGCCGACACGTCCACGTCCGGCGTCCCGGGCAGCAACTGCCAGCGCAGTACCACCCGCACGGCCGCCACTTCGGCGGGGAGCTGTGTGTTCGAGCCCTTCGGCATGACCTCGGTCATGCCCTCATCCTGCCGTACGTGCGCGTGGCGGCGGAACCGGGAGGCGGGTTCAGCCGTGCGGCAGCGCGCGCGGTGGGAGCGGGTTCGCGCGTGCGGCGTCGGGGTGCCGGCTGCGCCAGTACGGGTTGTCGTGCGGCAGGTGCAGCGTCACCCGTCCGTACATGCCGAAGAGCAGCAGGGCCAACCCCACCGCGAAGCTGAAGATGATGTTCCGCATGTGGAAGTTGAGCAGGTTGTTCGGACCGGCGATCAGCCCCAGGTTCACGAACCCGCTGATGATGAAGAGGATGCCCACGCCGATGTTCAGCGTCGACGCGGTGTTCCCGCCGACCACGGCGCCGCCGACGAGCAGCGCGCCGAACAGCACGGAGAGCAGGCTGAGGGCGCCGTTGGTGGTCATCCCGGCGACGTGGTCACCGGTGGTGGAGAAGAACCCGACGTTGTTGGTGAAGCCGAGGACGCCGAAGACGATCAGGAACAGGCCGACCGCACCGGCGCTGTACCGGTAGACCTGGCCGAGCCGGTGGTCGACCGGCAGGTGATCCTGGAGTTTCATGGCCGCCTCCCTGAGGGGTGCACGTGGGCGGGACGGCAATCCGGCTTCCATCGTCCGGCCCGGCCCGACCACGTGCAACACGCCGACCACGTGCAACGTTTCGGCCCTGCGTGACTCCCCTGCGCGATTCCCCGGCGGGCTGTCGGCGGCCGGCGGCCGGCGGCTCAGCCTCAGCCGCAGCAGCCGCCCCCGCAGCATCCGCCGCCGCCCCCGGCCTGCGGCGCGGCGCCACCGGCCGAGGCGGAACCGGTGACGGCCACCATCGACATCAGCTTCGCGACGTCGTCGTGCCCGGCGGGGCACACCGCCGGCGCGTTGGCCTGCGACATCGGGCGGTTCAGCTCGAACGTGGCGCCGCAGGTGCGGCAGCGGTAGTCATAGCGAGGCATGCCGCCCATCCTCTCACCCGCCCCCCGGTGCGACGCCAGGCGTCGCCGGAACGAGATACCGGGGGAGGGGCGGGCCGACGCGGGGGGTGTCAGACCAGGCGGTCGGCCAGCCCGGCGGCCTCGAAGGCGGCGACGAGTTCGTCACGTCCCTCGGTGAAGTGCGCCCAGCTGTCGTGGTGGACGGTGACGACCCGGCGCGCGTCGAGCACCCGTGCCGCCTCCGCGGCCTGCGTGCTGTCCAGCACCAGCGGCTCACCGCCGAACAGCACGGGGATCCGGGGCGCGCCCGCGAACAGCACGGCGGTGTCCACCGGCGCGAACCGGGCGGCGATCTCGCCGACCGCGTCGAGGGAGGCGTTGTCGCCGCTGACGTAGACCGTCGGCAGGCCCTCCCCGGTCAGCACGAAGCCGGTGACCTGCCCGGAGAAGGGCTCGACCTCCTCCCGCTTGCCGGGGCCGTGGATCGCCGGGACGCCGGTGACGGTGACCGTGCCGCTGTCGGGGCGGTCGAGCGTGACCTGCTCCCAGTCGCCCAGGCCCTGCGCCGTCCCGCCGAGGCGCTGCGCGCCGCCGGTGGTGGTGAGCGTCAGCGGGACCTCGGCGAGCAGGCTTCGGCCGCCACGGTCGAGGTTGTCGGCGTGCTCGTCGTGGGAGAGCAGGACGACGTCGATCCGGCCGAGCTCCGCCGCCTGCGCGGCGGCGGGGGCCGTCTTGGTCAGCAGCGGGCGGCCCGGGTTCTGGTACTCGCCGGGCTCGTCGAAGGTCGGATCGGTGAGGAAACGGAGGCCGCCGTAGTCGAAGTAGGCCGTCGGGCCGCCGAGCACGCGCACGGAGAGCTGCTGGTCGTCGCTGTGGGAGGAAGCCATGGCACACCACTCTCATGGATGGATTCGTTCTATCCGTGAGTTGATCGTAGGCGTGTTCTCACGGATGACGCAAGCGCTACCATGAGAACCATGGAAGAGTCCCTCCTGGTCGAACCCGCGCTCGCGGCGGTGCCCGAGGCCGCATCCGGGGCCGTGCCGGAGCCCGCGCCGGGGGCCGACGCCTATCTGGCACTGGACTTCGCCAACAGCGCCCTCGCGCTTCCGGGCGGCCACGTCCTCGACCTGCTCGGCACTCCGCAGAGCGCCAACGAGTGGCTCACCGCGCACGGCCTCGCGCCCGCCGACGCCGGCATCAGGGAGCTGTGCGCGGCCCAGCTGCGGTCGATGCGCGAACAGATCCGGGTGCTCCTCGCGGCGCGCGTGGACGGACTGCCCGTCCCACCCGCGGTCCTGGCGGCCGTCAACGACGCGCTGCTTCGCACGCCGGCCGTCGCGCTGCTGCACTGGGACCAGACCGCCGGGCCCTACCGGGCCGCCTCCCACCCGACCACGCAGATCCTCGACCACGCGCTCGCGTCCCTCGCGGACAACGCCGCCGAGCTCCTCACCGGCCCCGACGCCGACCGCCTCACCGCCTGCGGCTCTCCACCCTGCACCCGCTACCTGCTCCGCCACGGCCGCCGCCAGTGGTGCTCCACCCGCTGCGGCGACCGCGCCCGCGCCGCCCGCGCCTACGCCCGCCGCTCCCGCCCGGAGGTATGAGGCGCTTCGCCGCTCACATGCCCAAGGGGCGGCTGCGACCTGCGGGTTCGCCTTGACAGGTGGGGTGGGCGGGCGTACAGAGAAGAAATGCGCCAAGGTGGGCCAGAGGGTCAGCAGCGTGCGGCTGCGGCGGTAGCAGCGGCCGGAGCCGGCGACGCGGCGCCCGACACGGAGCGCGCCTGCGACGATCTGCAGGCGGACGCGGCGGAGCGCGCCCTCACCGGATCCGGCGCCTACGGGGCTCTGGTCTATCTGCTCTCCCGCGATCGAAGGTCCCTGGTGCTCAGCACCGTCGCCGGGGTCCCCGTGGTCGCGCTGGAGCCGTTCCGGCGCATCTCCGTGCAGGGGGCGCTGCCCGCGCCGGTCGCCTACCGGTCCGGGCGGACGGTGCACCTGTCCGGCGCCGAGGAGACCATGCGGCGCTTCCCGCAACTGCTGGTCGGCCTGCCCTACGCCTTCGCGTCGGCCTACGCGCCGGTGATCGGCGCCGCGGAGACCTACGGCGTGCTGTGCGCACTGTGGCCCGCCATGCCCGACGGCGTGCCGACGGCCGCCCGCCGCCACCTGCGTCGGACCGCGCGCAGGCTCGGCACGGAGCTGGACCGCCTGACGGCGCGGGGCGGCGTGGTGGAGGGCCGTCGTGTGGTGGCGGAACTGCCCTGGCCGCCCTGCCCCACCGTCCGGCTCGGGCTCTTCGGCCTCGATCTGGAGACGCGCGCGCTGACGGTCGACGACGAGGTCCGGGCGATCCTCGACCTGCCGCAGGCCCCCGGTGGACCCCGTTCGGACGCTGCTGCCCACCCCGACACCGCCGGGTCCCGCACCGCCGAGCCCGACGCCGCCGCCGGGTCCCGTACCGCCGAGCCTGGCACCGCCGAGCCCGACACCGCCGGGTCCGGCACCGCCGAGCCCGAAACGGTCGAGCCTGACACCGCCCTGCCCAAGGCGCTGCTCGGCGCGATCGACCCCGGCGACCTTCCCAAGATCCGCACCGCGCTGCGCCGCGCCGCCGCCACCGGCCGGTTCCCGCCGTTGCGGGTGCAGGTCAGGGGTGGGGAGGGGAAGCGGGCACGGCCCGTCCAGGTCTGGGGGCAGGTGCGTGACGGAGCCCTCGTCGGCGCGGTCCTGGACCTCGGGACCGCGCCGTTCGCCGCCCAGGCCGTGGAGCGGCTGCGCCGCGGCGTGTTCTCGCTCGACCCCGAGGGACGCGTCGACTACGCCAACCTCGGCAGCGAGCTGCTGCTGGCGATCCGGCGTGAGGACCTGCTCGGCCGGCGCCTGTGGGACGTGCTCCCGTGGCTCGCCGACCCCGCCTACGAGGACCGTCACCGGGCGGCGGTGCTGACCCGTCAGCCGACCGCGTTCCTCGCGCACCGCCCGCCCGACCGCTGGCTGGTCTTCGGCCTCTATCCCGACGCGCACGGCATGACGGGAACCGTCGTCGCCGGGTCGCACCCGGGCGGACGGGACGGTGCACCGGTCGAGAGCGCCGACCCCTACACCGCGCGGCCGGACACCCCGCCCAGGCCCGGCGCGGGTGCGGGTGCCCTCTACCACCTGCTGCAGTTGGCCAGTGCCCTGGCCGAGGCGGTGTCCGTGCGCGAGGTGTGCGAGGTTGTCGCGGAGCAGATCATGCCCGCGTTCGGCGGCCAGGAGCTGGCGATCTACGTGGCCGAGGAGGACCGGCTGCACCTGGCCCTGCAGGTCGGCTATCCGGACGGCTTCCTGGACCCCTTCGAGGGCACCGACATCCGCGCCCGGCTGCCGGGAGCGGAGGCGCTGACCAGCGGCGCCCCGATCTTCTTCGCCTCCGTCGACGAGCTGGCCACCGCCTACCCGGGCATCCCGCTCGACGAGATGTGCGCCTGGGCGTTCCTGCCGCTGATCGCCTCCGGCCGTCCGGTCGGCAGCTGCATCCTCGGCTTCGACGAACAGCACACGTTCACCTCCGAGGAGCGCGGCGTCCTCACCGCGCTCGGCGGCCTCATCGCCCAGGCGCTGGAGCGGGCCCGGCTCTACGACGCGGAGTTCGTGCTCGCCCGGGGCCTCCAACAGGCCCTGCTCCCCAGCGCGTTGCCGCGCCTCCCGGGCGTCGGCATCGCGGCCCGCTACCTGCCCGGCACCCGAGGCATGGAGATCGGCGGGGACTGGTACGACGCGATCGTCACCGCCCGGGGCGTCTGCCTGGTCGTCGGCGACGTCGAGGGCCACAGCGTGGCGGCGGCCGGGCTGATGGGCCAACTACGCAGCGCGGTCCGCGCCTTCGTCGCCAGCGGCCACCCGCCGGGCGAGGTCCTCGCCCACCTCAACCGCCTCCTGCCCGACCTCGACTCGGGGCTGCTGGCCAGCTGCTGCCTGATCGAGTTCGACCCCGCCTCCGGCCGGGCCTGCGGCGTCCGTGCCGGCCACCTCCCCCCGCTCCTGCGTCACCCCGACGGCCGCACGGAGACCCTGAACCTGAGCGGCGGGACCCTGCTGGGCGTGGATCCCGCCGCCACCTACCCGGCCACCGACCTCACCCTGACCCGGGGTTCGGTCCTCGCCCTCTACACCGACGGCCTGGTCGAACGGCCCCGGGCGCCGATCGACCACGGCATCGACCGCCTGCGTGCCTCCCTCGCGCACGCGGACACCGCCTCCCTCGAGGACCTCGCGGACCGCCTGCTCGCGGACGCCCTGCCGCACAGCCACCGCGCCGACGACGTGGCGCTGCTCCTCGCGGCCCTGGAGAGGTGAGCGGCTACCTGCACTGACCGGTGTGCGGCCCGTGCAGGGTGTTGCCCGACAGCTGGAGGCCAGGGGTGTTGCCCGCGCAGCGCAGCGGCGCGGCCACCTGGTTGCCCTCGAACTCCGGCACGAGGTCCTCGGGCAGCAGGCCGCTGCCGCTGTTGCCGTCGATGCCGACAGGCGCGGACATCGTGCCGGCGCCGACCTCCAGCCCGCCGGTGTTGCCGTTCAGTGTCAGCGGGGCGTGGAAGGCGTCGCCCGCGCAGCCCGCTCCCTCCGCGTCGCCCAGCAGGACGAAGCCGCTGGTCCCGGTGACGGAGACCGGGGCGTCGAGGACCGACTCGCAGACGGTGACGGCGAGCGCGCCGTCGGACGCCACCGGTCCGTCGATCTCCGCGCCCGACACCGCCAGCGCGCCGCCCGGCCGCACCTGCACCGGCCCGTTCTGCCTGCCGCCGGGAGCGATGCACAGGGACTGACCGGCGGCCACCGTCAGCGGGCCGTCGTGGTGCGTCAGGCACGGCCCGCTGAAGCCGACGGTGACATCGGCGGGCGTAGCCGAGGCGCTCGGAGTGAAGGCGGGGTCGCCGCCGTAGGTGGCGGTGACGGGATGGTCCCCGGGCTGGAGCTCGGCGGTCGTGTAGGTCGCCCGGCCGTTGGCGAGCGGGACGGTCGCCAGGGTGGTGGTCCCGTCGGAGAAGGTGACGGAGCCGGTCGGGGTGCCCGCGCCGGGGGCGCCCGGAGCCACTGTGGCGGTGACGCTCACCGGGTGACCGAAGAGCGGGGTCGCGGTGTCCGCGGCGAGCGTGACCGACGTCCCGTACCGGAAGGTGACGACGGCGCTGCCGTTGCCGTGGTTGACGCCTTGGAGCAGCGACACGTCCGTCGCCGACGGCTCCGCGTAGCTGCTGCCGCCGCCACCGCCCGCGCCGGGGAAGTAGCCCGGGTTGCCGCCGCCCGATCCGCCGCCACCGCCGTGCCAGCCGCCGCCACCGCCGCCGCCTCCCGGGCCGCCCGCTCCGCCGTTGCCGCCGGTACCGCCGCTGCCCGGGTCGGGCTCACTGGTGATCGGGTCGAGGTCGATGCCTGGGGTGCCGGGGCCTCCGTACAGGGTGTTGGGACTGCCGTGCCCGGCCGCGGTCTGGCTGGCGCCCCCGCCCGCGAGCCCGGAACCGAGCGGGCCGTCGCTCTGCCCACCGTCCAGACCGACCGCGCCGCCCCCGGCGCCGCCCTGCAGCTCGGGCCCGCCGTTGCCGGCCCCGCCACCACCACCGGCCACCAGCACCCGGTCGGAGCCGCCGAACGCGCCGACCCGGACGTCCGACCCGCCACCGCCCGACCCGCCACCGCCGTGCGCGCCACCGCCCCCTCTCCCGTGACCGGGGCCACCGGGCCGGGCGAACTCCCCGTGCCGGGACGAGCCGGGAACGCCGGCCGCGCCGAGGGTGATCTGCAGCGTCTGTCCGGGTGTCACCGGCAGGGTCGCCCGGGTCTCGCCCCCGAGTCCGCCGGGCGCGCCGGGCCCCGCCGGGTGCGGGTCGATGTACCCGGCGGCGCTGCCGCCCTCGGCGCCGGACAGGTCGACGGTCACGGCGGTCACACCGTCCGGGACCGTGAAGGTGTCGCTGCCCACGGCGCTGTAGGAGCAACTGGGCTGTGGCGCGGCGGCGAAGAGGCCCCCGGTCCCGCACGGCGTCGCGGTAGCGCTCGTCGCGGTGGTGGTCGTCGGGTCGGCGCTGGTTGCGGCGGCCGTGGTGAGGGGCACCGCCGCGACGGCGACGAGCACGGCGACTGCGGCCGACGACGCGGCTCTGGATCTGAACAACTTCTTCTCTCCGGGCATGGTGAAGGGTGGGGATCGGGTCAGCGACGGTCCGTGACGGTCCGCCGCGGGCGTCACACGCCGTCGTTGGCGCAGAGGGCCCAGACGTCCGCGTAGGTGTTGCTGGAGCCCGCGCCGCCCGCGTGGGCGTCGGTGGTCCAGTACGAGGCGGTGGTGGTGCCGTCGCTGACGGGGTTGCCGCCGGAGTCGCTGGGGAAGCTGCCGTTGAGGTGGTCGCCGCCGGAGCCGGGGCCGGAGTAGTCCGTGGTCGTCACGTTGCCGCCGCTCGCGCCCGCGCCGCCGCCGACGAGGTTTCCGTCGGAGCCGCAGCCCACCGTCGCGAGGGTGTCGGCGCCGGCGGACGAGGAGGTGTTGACCTCGCTGTAGTGGACCTTCACGGTCACGCCGCTGACGTCGATGCCGCTTCCGCTGCAGATCGCGTACGCGTACGTCTCGTTGGTGGTCCCGCCACCGCCGCCGTTCCAGCCGACCGCCGTCCAGGAGTCCGGGTTGGTCTCACCGTCGGCCGCGGCCTTCAGCCCGTTGTCATGGGCGGCGTTCTCGAAGGTGGGGAAGCTCGAGATCACCTTGAGGCTGCCGACGCTCGCCGGAGTGGTCCGGGCCCCGCCACCGAGCAGCACGGTGTCGGCCGGGCAGGTCGCGGTGACCGCCACCGGCGTCGCGGCGGACGTCGGGCCGGCGGCCTTGTTCATGACGATCTGGGTGTGGTCGATCAGGCTGCTGGTGAAGCACACGGCGTACGGCGTCGTGGAGAACGAGCTGTTCACGGCGCCGCCGCTGCCGCCGATCCCGAGCCAGTGCGTGTTGTCGGTGCCGACGACCCCGGTGCTGCCGGTGTACTCGGTCGAGCCGTCCGCGCTGGGCTCGGTGCCCATCACGTGGTTGCCGTTGGACGACGTCCCGGTCCCGATCGCCTGGTCAAGGCCGCCACCGGAGACCAGGCCGCTCGCACAGTCGGCGTGGGTCGATATCTCGGAGAACGTGCTGGTGGGCCCTGCGGTGGCGCCAGGGGTCCGGACGGTCACGCTCACGCTGTTCGCATACGCCACCCCGGGAACGGCGGCGGCCAGCGCCAGGGCCAGCAACGCGGCACCCACCACCGGCGGGAACGTGGTCTTCATCGGGGACTCCAGTCTGAAAGCGGAACGAAACGACACCAACAGGGCTTGCGGCAACGGACTGTAACGGTCCGGCAGAAAGCACAGATATCGGTGGATCACCCAGGCAGCCAGGACAGAAACCGGTGAATCACACAGTGCGGCCACCGCCGCCGCGCCCGCCGCCGCGCCGACCGCCGCGCCGGCCGCCGCGCCGGCCGCCGCGCCGGCCGCCGCGACCGGCCCCGGTCCGGCCCCGGTCCGGTCCTGGTCCGGCCCCGGTCCGGCCCGGTCCTGGTCCTGGTCCGGTTCCGGACGGGCTCCCGACCGACTTCCGCGTCGGGGACTGCGCCCCGCGCCGCAGGTGAGTAGGGTGCGGCCATGGACCTGTTGTGGGACTGGCTGCGGCCCGTGATGCGCGTTCCCTACGTCCCGACCCTCGGGCCTGTCCACCCGGACGTCCTCGGCTCGGAACTGCTGGCCGACGTGCTGTCGCTGGCCGGCACCACCCGGTTCCTGCCGTACGACCCCGACCACCGGTGGTCGGCGCTGAAGGACGAGAGCGTCCTGCTGCGCGACGTCGAGCACGGCCCCGAGCGGACCGTGATCCCGACGATCAGCCGCTGGGGACGCGGCCTGGTGAAGGTCCACTACTACGGCCACGCCGAGGCCCCGGTCGACGAGCTGCTCGTTCTCGCCCGCAGGCTCGCCGCCCGCGAAGACGTCGACCGCGCCCGCGTGCTGTGGTGCGCGCCTGATCGGCCCGCCTCCTGGCCCGACGCCACGGCGACCCGGATCCAACTGAAGACCTTCCGCCCGGGGGAGGACCAGCCCGTCGACGGGGTCGAGGACCTGCGGTCGCTGCCCGAGCCGGTCCGCGCCCGCTTCGAGGTCTTCGCCAACCAGACGGCGGCAGACGGCTTCGCCTTCCTATGGCGCCAGTTCAGCGACCGCACTCTGGTGGTCGGCCCGATCCTCACCCTCGTCTCCGGCGAGCGGGTCATCGGCGCGATCGGCCCGATGGAGACGATGAAGGACGCGGCAGGCGCGATCCGCCTCCTGCCCCAGCACTTCGCTGTCCTCCCCGAACACCGCGGCCACGGCCACGGCCGCCGCCTGTGGCGCGCGGCGATGCACTGGGGGCAGGACAACGGCGCGGACTACCAGCTGACGCAGACCCCACTCGACAGTGCGTCAGACCGCCTGTGCCAGTCGGAGGGTCTCACCACGCTGGGCTTCGTCCACACGGTCGCGGCCTGACCTGGTCTAGGTTCCAGGGATGCGCCTCTACCTGTCGTCCTTCCGCATCGGCTCCCACCCCGACCGGCTGCTCGAACTCCTCGGTTCGGAGGCGGGGCGGATCGCCGTCATCGCCAACGCCATGGACACCGCCCCGGCCGACGTCCGCCGCGCGGGCGTCGAGCGTGAGACCGACGCCCTGACCGAGCTCGGCCTCAGCCCGCAGGAGCTCGACCTCCGGGACTTCTTCGACCGCCCCGCCGACCACTTCGCGCACGCCCTCGCCGACTTCCCGGCGGTCTGGGTCCGCGGCGGCAACGCCTTCATGCTCCGCTACGCGATGTCCCGCAGCGGCGCGGACACCGCCCTGACCTCACGCGTGCGCGAGGACACCCTCGTCTACGCCGGCTACAGCGCCGGCCCCTGCGTCCTGGCCCCCAGCCTCCACGGCCTGGAACTCTGCGACTTCCCGGACGACGTCACGAAGACCTGGGGTGCGGAACCGCTCTGGGACGGCCTCGGCATCCTTCCCCACGCCTTCGTCCCCCACGTCGATTCCCCGGGCCACTTCGAAACCGAAGCCTGTGGCCGCGTCGCCGCCCACTACCGCTCGACCGACACCCCGCACCGCACCTTGCGTGACGGCCAGGTCCTCGTCGTGGACGGTGAGGAATCGCGCATCCTCCCCTGACCGCACGCCTCCGGATCGACGGGTGCGGTCCGAGGGGATCGGCAGGTCAAGCGGATGCAGCGTCAGCGAATCACGCTGCCCGGATACCTGCGCTGCTCGCCTGTGGACTCCTCGACCACCAGTGCGTCGGACTCGGTCCAGAAGCGACAGCCGGCGGGGATGAACCTGGGCTGCTCCAGTTCGAACCACCCAACGCGCTTGGCAAGGAGGAGTCGCGGGGCGACCGGACGTGAACCCTTGAATTCCACAGGCTCATTGTGTCCGACGAGTCACCGCGACGTCTCGGCAGACGCCCGCCCGGCGAGTCCCAGCGCGCACGCCGCGCCGATCGCGCAGACCACGGCCGTCGCCCGGAAGATGTCGCTGTACTCGGTGTGCAGAGCCACGTGCAGCGCGTGCTGGTAGGCCGGCCACGCCCGCCCGAAGCCGGCCGTGCCCGGGACGGGCATGTCGAGGTGGGCCGTCAGCGTCTGGAAGCGGTGCAGCCCCCACGCCGACAGCGCGGCCACGCCGACCAGCATGCCGACGGTCCGGGCGACGACCGCCGCGGCGGAGGCCGTGGTGTGCTGCCCCGGGTCCGTCGAGTCCAGCACCGCGCCCGCCGTCGGCGCGATGACCAGGCCCAGGCCCAGGCCCGCGATCACGAGGTCGGTCTGCGCCAGCGGGAGCGGGCCGACGTGAGCGCTCAACGCCGCCAGCGGCCAGGCCGCGATCAGGACGTAGCCAACGGCCGCGATCGCCATGCCGACCGCGGCCACGACCGAGTGCCCCAGCCGGCGCCCGGCCAACCCGCCGAGGACGGCACCCACCGGCAGGGCCGTCAGGAACCACATCAGCAGCAGCGCGCCGCCCACCGAGCTCAGGCCCAGCAGCGACTGCGCCACGAACTCCCCGTCCACCAGCGTGACCAGCAACGCCACGCCGGCGCAGAAGCTGATCACCAGCGCGGCAGCGAAGGGGCGGCGCCGGAGCCGCCGGGTGTCGATCAGGCGGTTCTGGCTGCGGCGCTCCCACAGCACGAAGAGCACCAGCGCCACCGCACTGCCGAGCAGCATGGGCGGGCCCCAGCTCGGCAGCACCGACCGCTGCGGGTCCTGGTTGTCCAGGGCCGTTACCAGCAGCCCGAGTGCCAGCGCCAGCAGCAGCCCGCCGACCAGGTCCCCGCGTCGACTCCCGTCCGGCTCGGTCGGTCCGTCCAGCCCGCCCGGCTTGGGAGCGGCCTCGGCGGGCACGGTGAACCAGGTCACCACCGCCGCCACCAGCGCGAGAGGGACGTTGACCCAGAACACCCCTCGCCAGTTCGTCAGTGCCGCGACACCCGCCCCGTACAGCGGGCCGAGCACGCTCCCGAGCTCCTGCGCGGCGCCGACGGAGCCGAGCGCCACCGGCCTGGCCTGGCCGCGGAACAGACGCCCGGCCAGCGCGAGCGCGACCGGCAGCAGCCCGCCCGCGGCGACGCCCTGCACCAGCCGTCCCGCGATCAGCAACGGCAGGCTGTGCGCGCTCGCGGTGAGCACCGAGCCGACCGCGAAGACGACGAGGCACCACTGCAGTACTCGCCGCGGCCCGAACCGGTCGGCGGTCTGCCCCAGCACCGGCATGGCGGCGACGTAGCCGAGCAGGTAGGCGGTGACGATCGCCGTGGCCCGTTCCAGATGGTTGAGCGGGATGCCCAGCTCATCGGTGATCGGGTTCAGCAGGGTGACGATGACGTACGCGTCCAGCGACCCGAGGAGCGTGACGACGGCGGTGACACCCAGAACGACGTGTCGCCGGGCGGCCGCCCTCCCTGCGTTGCCGTCGTTGCCGTTGCCGTTGCCGTTGCCGTTGCCGTTGCCGTTGCCGTTGCCGTCGCCGTCGACGTCCGTCACGACGACGGCGCGGTGATCGCGGCCGGCGCGTCGAAGTCGGAGAACGAGGCCGTCACCGAGCCGCTGCCCCCCGATGCCGTCTGCACCGGGAAGGAGACCTTCACGAGCTGAGAGGAGGAGACCGTCAGCCACAAGTCGCCCTGCTCGCTCTGCGAGTCGCCGGGCACCAGCGTGGCCAGCACCGGCTGCGCCAGCAGCGCCTTCACGTGGTAGACCGCCTGCCCGTCCAGCGTCTCCCGGTCCACCGTCCGCGCGGCGGTCGCCGTCTGGAGCAGTTTCACGACGCCCTTGTCCGGGTCCAGGATCGCCGCGGGGTTGTAGAGCGAGGCGGCGACCGCGAGCGGGACCTTGCTGTACCCGCCGGTCGCACCCTTGATGTAGGCGGTGGAGCCGATGATGACGAAGTCGATCTCCACCAGCGCACCGCTCTCCGACACCGAGGCATGGCCCTGCGCGTTCCCGGCCCGGGTCAGCTGCCCGGTGGCGCTGCGCAAGGCCAGCCCCGCGATCTGCCCGCTCGCGTCGATGGAGAACCGCAACGACTGCACCGCTGTCATCGCCGTCGCACCGCTGCTCAGCAGCTGGGCGGCCGCCGGAAGGTTGCTCGTCTCCGTGCCACCACTGCCACTGCCGCCGCCGCTGGAACAGGCGGCGAGCGGGAGCGCGAGGACGACCATGGCGACTGCGAGGGTCCTGGGGGTTCGCATAGTCGGATGCTAGAGGTGACACGACGTCAGCGGCAGTGGTTACACGGCACAACGGGCAATTAGCTGACGAGACATCACTTGAGATGCCGGATGGCCCCGCTCCGGTGCGAGAGCTGCACATCGAGGCCGCAGGTCGGCTGCCCCTGTGTCGACCCGCGTCATCCGACTCGAGGAACGAAGGCACGCAAGTGGCACGCGGAGCCTCACGCCGATCATGGCGTGCAGCTCCCCTGCTGTTCAGAGCTGGTGGGCACGGAGAGATTCGAACCGCCGACATCTGCTTTGTAAGCCCCCCGGGCAGGTCCCGTCCGACCTGCGAAGCTCTGAGCTGCGCTCTCGCAGTGCGCGTTCCCGTGACTGCCCGCTGTTCCCCGCCGGCCGCCCGCCGTCCTGGCACGGTTCTGGCACGCGCCCGGGACAACCTCAGGACTTGAGGTCTTGCCGACGCATGGTGGGCCGCTGGAGAACCTCCACGTACACGATGCGATGATCCACGACGTCCAGGATCAGCATGCCCGTGGAGGGGGAGAGGGGAACACACCGATGGCCGGCTCCGTAGGGCTGTCCCTGTGGGTGGTCCGAAGTCCGGATGCTCTGACAGAAGTCATCACCGCAGCCGCACTCGCCGAACAAGCGCAGATCCCACGCGCAGATTGACAGTTCGCGTTCCCCTTCGTCCTCCAAGAGGGCCATCAGCTCGCTGATGAGTTCCGGGAAGACGTCGCGCACGAGGGGGTGCTCCTGCTCCATGCAGTGAAGGTAGCCAGACCCCTGGGTGAGCGTCCACGTGATATCCGCGGGACCCCTCCGGTTGGGCAGCAGAGCTGACCCCCTCAATGCAAACTACCGGCAGTTCGGTCGCTGAGGACTCCCGCCCAGGTCAAGCACGCTTCTGCGGTCGGGGCCGGTCGGCTGTGGTCGACTCGGTTGCTGTACTTCCGTGCTGTACATATGGCGCGCCCTGACCGGAAGTCGTCTGCTAGCGTTCCCGCCTTGATCGCTATGCAACCCATCGGGGAGGACGTGTGTTCGTGCGGCGCAGAGGGGTGCTCCCCCTGTCGACCGGCGTGGCGATGCTGGTTGCCGTGACCGCGTGCGGCGTGCAGGCCGGGGACAAGCAGCCGGCCCCTGCCAAGCCGCCAGCATCGGACGCGGAGCTGCGCACGCATCTACTCCCCTTCAGCATGGCCAACGGCTGGACTGCTCAGCCGTTCCCGGAGGGCTTCGTCGGCGGACCTGACTCCTCCCCGGAGTGCCACTTCATGGTGGGGCAGGACCTCGTGGACGCCACAACCACCGGTGCCGTCGGCTCCGCCTCCGCTGAACTCACCGGCCCCCGCAACGCCCGTGGGGGAAGCGGCGGCGAGGAGGCGCTCTACTCGTTCCGCACGGGCGGCGCACATCGTGCCATGCAGGCCATGCGCGCGGACGCCACGCACTGCACGACGGTGATCCTTTCAGGCTCGGGGACCCACACGGATACCTCCACCTTTACGTCGGTTGACGGACCGCATCTCGGTGACGAGAGCCTGGTCATCCGTACGGTGACCCACTACAGCCGGTTCCCTGGGGTCGCTCAGCGTAGCGACGCAATAGTCGTGCGAGTCGGTGACGCGCTGGTCGTGATCAGCCCCATGGTCCCGGTATACCCGGCCGACAACGACGCCGTCGCCGCCTTGGTGCCACTCGCGGTCGCCCAGCTCACCTCCAATCATCCTCAGCCGGTCGACACGACGAACGTGCCCGTGTAGCTCGCGGCGGCAGCACCGCTTCGGGTCTCATTCCCCGTCGGGGCCCTAGTTTGGAAGTCCCGGCTTCGGCCTGGCCGCCTACCTGGCAACCCGCTGAAGTGGGCATTCTCATGAGGCTGACCTTGATTCCCCGCTGCTTCCCTTGGCTTCCCTCTGCAACGGGCACGCCAGGGGCACGGCGGCCAGCCTCTTGCGCGGGCCTGGAGCGCACCGTAGAGACCAACAGACGTCCCTGAGAGTCCTGGGGGGGTGTCGGGGCGTACGAGAGGCTCAGAGGGCCTCCACGGCGCTTGGTCCTTGGACAGCTGGGGATGTCATTCAGCCAAGCGTTCGGCCAGGCGGCATGAGCATGAGACTCACGTGGCATGCATCGGCCCATGACGACTGGGCGGGGTGGGGCTTTCGGTGGCCTTGGAAAGTGGTGGGGCGTCATGTCTGCGGCGCTGCTCATCGCAGCGTGGATCAACTCGGCTGCCGGCCCGGCCGTGATCGTGGGCCTGTCGGTGCTCTGCCTGGTGTGGAGCCTCCTTCAGGCCCCAGTGACTTGCGGTGCACCCGTGAGGGGACGGGCAGACGGCTGCCGAAACAACGCATCGGGACTGCTGCTCGGATGTCACATACGCCAGCACCGGTGGCAGAAGTTGAAGATGTTGATCCTCCGTCGCCACGTGCGGGAGTTCTGCAGCGGGCTCTTCTCGGACGGCAAGGCGAGTCTTGTGACCTTGGCTGCGGTCGGGAGCTTCCTGTCTGGACTCGTGGCCCTGATGCCGGGTGTCGTCGTGCACTGAGAGTCGCCGCAAAGGCTGTAAGTCTGCCGCGCAAGCTACGCAGGTTCGAACCCTGCACCCGCCACGTGGAAGCCGGTAGGCCCTGTGACCAGCAAAGTCGGTCCGGGGCCTTCCGCATGTTCAGCCCCCGGTGATCTCCGCCATGTCCTGCTGCTCCCCGCCCCTTCTGGCACGCGGATGGCGCGGCGCGGTGTGGGAGCATCGGGCCATGGCTGACTACTGGGATCACGGCGGGGTCCGCTATGCGATTCAGTCGATCTACTCGCTGCCGGATGATGCCTGGTGCTTCGAGCTGAGCCGTGCGCGCCCTGATCCGCAGACAACGCAGGGGTGGCTGCCAGGCAACGCCGTGGTCTTCGCGCTCGTGCCGGATGAGGATCTCTCGCTTGAGCCCACCATTCACTTCGATGCGAAGGAGCTCGACCTCCCGTTGGCGGTCCTGGCCAGATTCATGGAGATCGTGACCGCAGAGGCCGAGCGGTGTCGTGCGGCGTTGCTGGAAGCCGCTGTGCCTGCAGATCGGAACGGGCCTGGGTGACTGAGTACCCTCCGGGAGCCGCTTTGCCTGAGCAGTCACGGCCGCACCGACGCCCGGAGCGGTTCACCGCCGGTCGGGATCGCTTCATCGCGGACAAGCTCGGGCAGGTGATCAAAGAAGCCAGGGAAGCCGGTCCGCCGGACGCGGGCCCATCTGGCACGTAAGTGGCACGCGGAGCCTCACGCCGATCATGGTGTGGGGCTCCGCTGCTGTTCAGAGCTGGTGGGCACAGACGGATTCGAACCGCCGACATCTGCTTTGTAAGCTCGACCGAGCCTGTCTGGAACGTGAGTCCATCCCGGACCTGCGGGTGAACGACTGGCTGCAGCAGGGCGCAGCAGACCGCGTGTGTGTCCGAGCGTTGATGTCAACGAGGGATGTCAGGTCGAGCCATCGATGGAGTGCGCCGTCTGCGCCTGTCATGCCCCCTTGCAGAACATGACGTGAGACCTCACCGTCGTTCGAGGAAGTCTGCCTCAGCGTAACGGACATGGGGAGGACGAACGTGGGGGGAGCACAGCCGATCTCATCATGGGCGCGGGGGACATTTGGCGACCTGGCAGAGCCACTCTGTCGCCTCGTGCCCGGCTGCCTCGCACGGGCTCACGAGCGAGCACGAGAGGGGCACCAGGGCGTTCACACGTTGACCTTGGAGGCGTACGGCCACGGCCTCCATGCGGTCCAGTACGAGGAACTCGCAGCTGGATTGGAGACGTTGCCTGACGCGACGCCTGTACGCCTCCAAGCCCGCACGGTGATGGTGATTCGGAACCAGGTGCTCTACCCGATTCGCTACGCCAAGAGCAATGTCCCGGTCACGGCTGCACGGTTGCGACGAGCGACGGGTTTGCGGGCTGAACTCATCCGCCGGCACGGCCCCGAGCCCATGCAGGGAGAGTTGGACCTTGGCCTGGAGCTCGAAGCCGATACCGGGGATGTCCACCGGGACCTGAGTCAGCTTGACCCCGACGTCGGCTTGGTGCTCGTCGCCTACGCCTGCTCCATGGAGCACGGCTTGATGCGTCTGGAGTGGGGTACTGCTGAGCTGCGGACGGAGGACCGACAGTTGATTTGGCATCATCACGAGCCGCTGCCGCTTCCCGAGGTGCGACGGAGCGCATGACGTCTGCCCGCAGTGTCAGTGGCGTGCTCTACGGTGGGGGCATGCAACTGGATGAGAGTAGTTCTACAGTTCGATTGCGAGTGTCGCGCTCGGTTCTGGTTTCATAGGTTTTCGGCGGGATCGACCGACCGGCGCCGCGACCTGCGAGTATTATGCGATCATGCTGCAGCGTAAGATCATCTTCTATCGTTGGCTCGCCGCGGACGCCCAGGCGAGCTTTGATCTCCATCGCGTCATGGCTGAGCTGGCCGGTCAGATTGCGGCGGATAGCAACTTTGCCGTTCTGGAGCAGGGTGACTTTGCAACGGCGGTAGAGGTCCTAGAAGTTGGAGACTCGGACAAGCCCACGCGCATCAACCTCTATGCCCTGAGGTTGCCGGAGAATCGACCGCTGCAGTGGTCCCCGGGGCAGCCTGTGACTGCAATCCAGATGGATGACGACCAGTATCCGGTTGACCTTACTCACGTCATGATCTTCCCTGATGGGTACGCGGCGCAGGATGCCCATGGAAACGCGCCTCGACCGGGCCGCCTATCGCATTTTCTGAGGAAGAAGCTGCACGAGAATATTAGCTTCGAGCCGCTATTCACGCCGAATATGATCGAGAGAATGAAGCCGCTGAAGGGCCGGCTTCGAAGTGCCGAGATTGCATTCACTCGCGCTGAATATTCGCCGAGTTCCGGTGGAACGATCGGTGTCCTCTGGCCTCAGGCGCTACGCGAGAAGGTGCCGATTGTCCGGCTTGCGCTGAGCATGGGCAAGACGGGGCCGCGAGACAGGTTCCTCGACCAGGCTGTTGATGATGCCGTATTTGAACTCGCGGAGAATAGCAACGATCTAATTGAAAAGCTGGTGATTCGGGGGAAGAATCCTGCGAGCAATCGCGTGGAGGAGGTGAACCTCCTTAGCGAGCGACTGCATACGGATGCGCAGTTCACTCCGAATCCGGCAATGCCATCCGCGCCCCGCAGCGCGGACGTCTTCGGTGCTATCGAAAGTGCCTATAAAAACTTTCGAAACACGGGCATTCTGGAGCGCTCTGTTCACGCTCAGCTGTTGCGGGGCGACTAGGGGGGAAGATGCAGCTTGGTACCGTGTTGTCGCTACCGAAACGGGCAATCAAATGGTGCGATCACCATTTGTGGCTCATGCCGTTCTTCGTGTTTCTGTTTTTCGAAGTCGTCATGATTTCGCTTCGCCGCTTTGCTCACTGGCGGGGGTTGTTGGAGCACTCTGAGCCGGACGTAAGGCAGCAGGTGTACTCGTCCCTAACTGGCTCGTCCAGCGGGTTGCTTGGCTTTGCCCTTGCTGCGGTTGCAATCTTGGCCGTCTTTGGGCAGCGAAGCGTTGAGGGTCAAGCTGCGAAGAGGCGAGAGGAAGATCTAGCCAATGCGCGAATGAATGTGATTGGCACCTTTCTCTCGTCAAGTCTAATGCTGCTGATAGTGCTGGTTGTCTCTACGATTGGTATCGCCGCGGATTCGAAGCGATATGGAAATCTCGTTATCTCCAATCTCGCATTCTGTGCTGCTTGCTCGGCGGCGATCGGGCTCTTGCTTGGAGGCTTGGGCATGGGGCTTGCCGTATTGGAGCGCAATCGCGCTGACAGAGCTCAGACGTAAGGCGTGTTCTCCTCGATCGGGCAGCTTTGCCGAACTGGGGTTCTCCCAGGGCCGCCAGGCTCACTGTGTGACCCTTGGGCTTGGCCTGGCGGCCCTGGGAGGTTCCCAGTACGCCTCCGGGGCCTGATCGAGGAGAACGGGCCGCAACTCCCAGCTCATCACTCACTCTGGCTAATGCAGATGGCTCCTTGAGAGGGCCGGGGTATGGGGCAGAGCCCCATGGCCGTCCACCCGCTGAACGCGTTGCTCGGCCTGTCCCTGGTAGTGGCTCCGGGCCTGTCCCGCCCCGGTGCGACCGGCGCCCTGGACGTGCCCCCGCCGGCCCGGACGGTGGGTGTGGTTGATCAAATCTATCGGTGAGCTTCGCTCCCAGCCCCGGACTGCTTTACGCCCCCGCTCCTGCGGGGCACGGCCACCGCCGGCGTTCGCCCGCCCCGGCGAAGACATATGGGGGCGGGCGGGCGTCGGCGAGGGGCCGACGCCCGCGCTCTGCGCGACACGTTCTGCGTAGTTGAACGCCCTCCCGTGAGTTCCGGGAATCGTTGAGCGGCAACCTTGCCCGCGCTGATGTGCCCTGCCGCTGCTTGCCCACCCATCTGTTCCGTTACTCGCAGCTGCGGCAGCGCTCCGGGGAGAGGGCGCCGATCGTGGCGGGACGGGGCAGGCTCGAAGCAGCGTCCTGGGCGCGCGGGGCAGCGCTCTCGGTAGGTCGGCGGTCATTGGCTGCGGCCTTCCGCGGGAACCCTCAGGCAAGCGGGGGAGGGGTGACGCGCGAGCGGAGCGAGCGCCTTGACTCAGTAGAGAAAGTCATCACAGCTCTCGCCGAGGGCGGCTACGCCGCGATGCTGCCGGGAACCTGGCCGTGTTCCAGATACACCGTCTCGCCCGCCTGCCGAGCCGCCGCAGCCGCGGCGATCCGCCTTGCCAATCGGGGGATGGTTAGCTCACCCGCTCGTCCCGGCTCGACGAACCGAAAGGTGATCAGCTCCTCGGGCTGGAGTTGGATCCGATCCAACTCGTCAGACCCGAGCTCGCCGCCGTCGAAGATGTACAAGACCTTGTCCCCCTCGCTCTCGCTGGGGGCCCAGTCGACCGCGAGCAAGGCACCGATTCGAGGCGTGATCCTCAGTTCCTCCCACACCTCGCGCTCACATGCCCGTAGGGGAGACTCGCCGGTCTCGATGTACCCGCCAGGGATCTCCCAGTAGTCCTTGTAGGACGGCTGGACCATGAGGACGCGCCCCTCCGGGTCAAAGAAAAGCGCACCCGCTGCCATCCGCGGGTGCGCCATCTTGCTCTCTGCCGGAGACGTGTTCGCTGACATACCCCGAGACTATCCCGGTCAGACGACGTGCAGCCGTTGCGCCAGGTCGGCCATGGGCCGGCTCGGTCGACCGCGCTGGTTCCGGACCCATCCCAGGACGAGTTCACGCGCGAGGTAGTGGCTCCTGACCTGCTCGGGTGCCCATGTCTCGGCCTGGAGGATCATCTCCAGTGCTTCGTCTATCCGGTTCCTGGCGCTGAACGCACGGGCCATCTCCAGGTTGTGGCGAGTCCGGCGCTCGGTGGGGAGGCCACTGGTGTCCACCTGCGGGCCCAGATCGATGGCCACCTGCATGTCGCCGAGTTCGCCGGCCGTGGCCACCCTGTGGATCGCGACGTTGGTCGGGCCGAAGGCGGTCCACATGTGGTTGGCGTCTCCGCCGAGGCGTCGTGCGGTCGTGTCCGCCTCGTCGAGGAAGGTTCGCGCTGTGGCTCGATCTTCGGCCCGCGCGGCGGCCATGGCCCCAGTCAGGAAGAGCGTGCCGTAGATGGACAGGTACTCGGCGCTCGCGTCGCCTAGTCCCGATTGCAGGTAGCCGCCGGCATCGTTCACGAGTTGGATGGCCGAGTCGTAGCGACCGTTGGACAGCAGGCAGTGCGTGACCGAGCGGAAGAGGGAGCCGATCACGACGCCATTGCCCGACTGCTGCGCGGCTGCCAGCCCACGATCCGCCGCGATCCACGCGAGGTCGACCTCGCCCAACTTGGTAAGGACCATGGCCGCGCCTTGGTAGGTCATCGCCATCAGCTCGTGCGCGCGCTCCCGGTCGCGTCCCTCGTACGCCTGGGCTGCGATGAGAACGTCAGCGAGCAGGAGAGGCAGTCGGCGGGTAGCGAAGCCGTACCTGGATTCCTGGTAGGCGTCCCAGACTTCGGCGACGTTGGTGCGGAGTTCGCTGAGTGGGGACGGCTCGCCCTCGGTCGGGACTCCGAGCAGCGGAGTGAGCTGGCGGTAGTTCATCAGGGCGGATCGGAGGGCGGGGACCGTCCGCTGTCCGCTGTCCGGGGTCCACTCCAGCAAGCTCGGCTCGGCGAGCAGGTCACCCAGGGAGACGTCCAAGGCGTCGGCCAGGGACTTGATGACCGAGAGGCGGTCAAGCTCGATCCGGTTGTTCTCGGCCTTGCTGAGCCAGTCAACGGTCCTGCCCACCAGGCCGGCCAAGACCTCTTGGGACATGCCACGGCGTCGCCGGTACCAGGCCACGCGCTCACCGATGGTGAGATTCGTCGTCATTCCTCGCATGTGAAGAGGCTGCCCCCGCTCATCCTCGGCACCCCGGAAGGATTTTCCGGGGTGGTTGTTCCGGCCGGACCTAGCGTTTTCCTCAACCCCAAAGGGGTTGAGCGGAACTGGCACCGTGTCAAGGGGGAAAGATGGCACTGACCCCGGCTGAACGGCTGGACCTCGTACTGCGGATCAACAACACTGCCGAGCTGCTGCGCGACCTGGCCCGTCGCGCGGATGAGATTGCTACTTCGGCAGTGGCTCCGAACGGACGACCGCCTCAAGTTCGTCAAGCCGCTCAGCAAGGCGACGCACCTCGCCCAGCACGGTGAGCAGGGTTTCGTTGATCTGCTCGTACTCCGGACTGTGCTTGGCGGCGTTCGCGGCGTCGGGCAGAGCCGCAAAGCTCCCCTTGCCCTGGTGCGAATAGGCGTAGCCGTCCTCTCGAAGGCGAGAGATCGCCTGCCGAGCAACAGTCCGGGACACGTCATGGAGCTGCATGATCTCGGACTCGGACGGGAGCTTCGCTCCCGGCTCCAGACCGCCGTTCCGGATCTGAACCTTGATCTCGTCGGCGATCTGCAGGTAGGCCGCACGCCCGCTGAACTGTGCCATGTCCCCTCTCCGCACTTGTTGCAACAAGTGGACCACATGGGGACGACGCGAGTCGACAGCCAATCGCGCCAAGCCACTTGACATACCAAGTAGGACAGGTGCACTCTCGAATCAAGATGAAGTACTAAGTGCTTCAAGCATCGACTCAAGGAGTAGGCAGATGCCTTCCTTCAAGATCGACCTTTCCACCGCGATGGTGTTCGTGGCGGTCGCCCCGGCACCGAAGTACAAGAACAAGAAGACCCAGGAGCTCGCGGCCGATTCCCAGACCGGGGAGACGCTGGCGACGGTGGGCCTGATCGTCTCGGACGAGGGTGAGGGGAACCTGCTGACGGTGACGGTCCCCGACTCCGGTATCCCGGCGGCTGGCCTCCCGGTGGGTACCCCGGTGGCGGTGACCGGGCTCAAGGCCCGTGACTGGGAGAACGAGTTCAACGGGGAGAAGCGGCACGGGATCGCGTTCCGCGCCATGGCCATCACCTCCCTCGCCGCGCCGGCCAAGGGCTGACTGCGGTGACCGGCCTGATGCCGCTGATCGAGGCGGGTGGTCCGATAGCGGTCACCGCGACGGGTGGCGCTCTCTACGCCCGCCAGCACGCGCCGCGCCTGTACTGGTCGTCGGTCGGGATGCCGGCCGCAGCGTTCCGGATGAGCCGGGACTGGGCGGGCACGATGGAGGCGTGCGGGCTGTCGGCTGAGCCGCCGATGTGGAAGGTCTTCGCCGCTCGGGCCGGTGAGCGTGACGCGCTGGTGCGTCCGGCTCCGCCGAAGGTGCGCGGCCTCCGCCCCTCGACCCGTGGCCTCCGGATCCGGGTGCGGCTGGCCAAGGGCATGACGACCGACACCGCCGTTCGCGCGGCGGATGCGCTGCGGCACGCCTGGCAGGTCCACTCGGTGCACGTCACCGAGGTGCGGCCCGGCATCGTGGATCTGCGGATCACCGGTTTCGACGTGCTCCGCAAGGTGGTCATGCCGGACCGGCTCGCCGCCAGGGCCGCCGGCGAGATGCGGATACCGGTGGCGATGGCGGACGACGGCACCGTCTACGTGCGCGACTACAAGGCCAAGCCGCACGGCCTGAACCTGGGCGCGAACCAGTCGGGCAAGTCGATGTTCGCCCGCAACCTGGTCCACGGCCTGGCCGGTCAGCACGTCGCCGTGTGCGGAATCGACTGCAAGAAGGGCGTCGAACAGATCCCGTTCGGCCCCCGCCTGTCCGCCCTGGCGACCGAGCCGGACGCCGCGCTGGACCTGCTGCGCCTCCTGGTCAATCAGGTCATGGCCGAGCGCTACGAGCTCGTCCGCTCCTACCTCGGCATCCCCGGCACCGTCCTGGACGGGGAGATCACCGCCGACATCTGGGGACTCCCGGAGCACATCCGCCCCGTGCCGCTGGTCCTGATCGTGGACGAGATCGCGGAACTGTTCCTCGGCTCCTCCCGCACGGACAAGCTCCGCGTCGAACAGTGCGTCACGCTGCTGGTCCGCTTCGCGCAGCTCGCCCGCGCCGCCGGCATGTACCTGGAGGTCAACGGCCAGCGCTTCGGCGCGGAACTGGGCAAGGGCGCCACGCTGCTGCGGTCGCAGCTCACCAACCGAGTCGTGCACCGCGTGAATGACTCCGAATCGGCCCGCATGGGCTTGGGCGACGTGTCCGAAGAGGCCGCCGCGCAGGCCACGAACATCAGCCCCGACCTGCCCGGCTACGCCATCGCCGGCGACACCTCCGGGCACTGGCAGCGCATCCGCACCCCCAAGCGCTCCCTCACGGAGACGGCCAAGCGCTGCGCCGACACCGCGCACCTGGTGCCGGACCTGCCCGTCCTGAACGGCTTCCGCCCCGTGCTACCCGTGATCGACGCCGAGTTGGAAGACCTGCCGGTGTACCTCCCGGCCGACTCCGCCTCGTAGCGGCCAATCCTCGAACGCCCCTGGTCGGCGCACCTGAGCGCCAAGTCCCTACCCGAGCCATGCCCCAAACCATCCGAAAGAGGCTCCCCGTGCACGTCTCGATGAGCTACCACGTCGACGCTGACACCTGGGTTGACCTGCACGCCTACGGCACCGAGCGCACCCCGATCCTGGGCCTGACCAACATCGGCCAGCACCTGATGATCAGCGCGTGCGGAGACCTGCCCTTGACCGATCACCTGGCCTTCGCTCGCCAGCTCGCCGACGCCACCGCCCGCTACGTCACCGCGATGGAGACCTACGCCGCCGCGCAGACGGCCGATTCGACCGAGGTGGCGTGACCGTGGCCACGACCCGCAGGCGCCCGCCGGCCGTGTCCGCCCCGAAGCCCGCTCCCGTGCTCGTGAACTGCGAGGGCTGCGCCGGTACCGGACAGATCACGCGCCCCATGTTCACCGGCCGCACTCGCCACAAGGTCGCGCTCCAAGAGGCGGTCTGCATGGACTGCCTCGGCACCGGCAGCTACCTCGCCCCGTTCTGAGCAACTCCGCCAATCCCCGGAGCCGGGCGGACGGCCAAGCACCCCGCCCGCCTCCGGCACCAACTCCGAACGGAGAAACCTCCGATGAAACGCCGTCTCCTGCCCCGCGTGGACGCGGTCCTCGTGCAGGCCGTGATCGCCGCCGCGCTGTCCTTCGCCCACCTGCACGACGTGGCCGTGTCCGCCGGTCAGACCGGCTGGAAGGGCTGGGCCTACCCCATCTCGGTGGACCTGCTCATGGTCGCCGCCTGGCGACGCCTGAGCGCCGATCGCACCGCCCGCCTGGCCTGGGCCTGGTTCGCCATCGCCCTGACCGCCTCGCTCGGCGCGAACGTGGCCACCGCCGGCTTCCTCGACATGCACAACGCCCCCGCCTGGCTGCGGATGCTCGTCGCCGGCTGGCCCGCCGCCGCGTTCCTCGGCGGCACCCTCCTCGCCCACGGCCGCATCTCGCTCCCCCGCACCGACGCCCCCGCGGCACCGCCCGAGCGCCGGGCCCCGGCCCCGGTGGTCGCCATGGAGCGCGACGACACCCCGCCCACCGCCGTGGACGCCGCGCCGGAACTGCCCGAGCCGGAACCGGCCCCTGCCCTGCCGCCGGTCCCGCCCGCGGCCCCGCCCATGTCCGTGCCGGCCGCACTGCTCGACATGGCCCGCAAGCTCGCCGCCGACCACCACACCCGCACCGGCACCGCGCTCGACGCAGACACCCTCCGGGCCCGCCTCAACCTCCCCCCGGCGGTCGCCGCCGATGTCCTCGCTCAGCTCGAAGGAGTCCCGGCATGAACGTCAACGTCCCGCTCGTGGTCCTGCTCGGCCTCGCCGTCCTGGTGATCGTCAAGTTCCTGCGGCTGCGCGCCTGGATCGTCGTCGTCCTGATCCTCTTCGGCTTCTACCTCAACCACACCATGTTCGGCCCCGCCGTCGACCAGACCACCAAGACCGGCGTCAGCGTCGTCAACAACCGCCACTGACCAGGAAGGAAACGATCCGTCATGGGAATCCGCCCGACCTACGCGCCCGGCTCGAACCAGACCTACACGGTCCAGCCCTACCAGCCGGTCCCCGTCGCCCCGCCCGCCCACCAGCAGGTATGCACCTGCCCCGACCACGGCAACACCCCCGCCGCGCCGGTCTACTACGCGCCCGCCTCGGCGCCCGCACAGAGCCCCTCGATCGCCCCCTACGTCGCCGGCGGCATCGGTGCCGTCGTCGCCGTGGTCACCGTCGGCGCCATCGCGATCGGGCTGCTGCTCGCGTTCGCGCTCTCCGCGCTCGCCCTCGCGGTCGTCGCCGCCGTCCTCAAGTCCCTGCTGAACGACGTCCAGAACCGCCCGCGCCGCTAGCTCCACCTCGGGGCGACCGCCCGAATCCCTGGCAGGAAGACCGGTCGCCCCGAGCACCCCGCCCCGCCATCAACCGACAGGACAGGAGTCCCACCATCATGCACGCCCACCAGCTCCTCACGCGCGTCTGCCCGACCTGCGACGGCTTCCCCGTCGTCTCCGTCTCCATCGGCGCCCGCCAGACGGACGGCACCCTGCCCACGCTCGCCGTGGTCTGCCTCGACTGCGCCGGCACCGGCACCCGTACCACCGTCCGCCCGGCCCCCGTGCTCGCCCCGGTCGGGCGGTGACGTGATGGCCAAGCCGAGCCAGAACAACCCCGGCATCCACGTCTCCGCCCCCTACAACCCCTCCGACCGGATGAACCCCGACGCCTGGGCCCCGCTCCCGCTCGCCGACTACGCCTGCCACTGCGGCCAGACCGGCACCGCCACCGGCACCACCGAGGTCAAGGCCCTGGTCAGCGAGTACCTCACCCACCAGTCCAGCCACGAGGACCGGTGACCGCCATGGCCCTCCTCAACTGGCGCGACTCCAGCCACTGGTCCAAGACCGCCGAGGACTGCGTGCTCTGCGACAAGCCCACCAACCTGCGCGCCGACCGTGGCAAGCCCGTCCACAAGGTGTGCGCGGAGGACTGGAACGACCGGCACGCCACCGACCGCCCCGAGGGTGAGCGCTCCTGATGTTCGCCCCGACCCAGGTCCCGCCCGCCCCCACCTTTGGGAGCGAGCGGGACCGCGCCGCCGTCCTCGACCTCGCCCGCCTCGCCGCACGTGGGGACCTGCCCCGCCTGATGGAGCAGCTCCACCGCACCGGAGGCTGCGCCAACCCCATCCACCTGCAAGGCACCAAGACCCTGATCAACCGCAAGGGCGGACAGGTCCTCTCCACCTACAGCACCCACGACGAGCCGGGCCATCAGCTCAAGGTCGCCTGCGGCAACCGCCGCGCCTCCCGCTGCCCCGCCTGCTCACGCACCTACTCCGCCGACACCTACCACCTCATCCGCGCCGGCCTCGTGGGCGACGATTCGAAGGACGTGTCCGCCACGGTCCGGGACTGCCCCCGCGTCTTCGCCACCCTGACGGCGCCGTCGTTCGGACCGGTCCACAACCGCCCCGAGCACGGTCGGTGCCGCTGCGGGCGTCAGCACCCCGAGGGTGACGCGCTGCTAGGTACCCCGCTCGACCCCGACCGGTACGACTACGCGGGCGCCGTGCTGTGGAACAACTACGCCCCCGAGCTGTGGCGCCGCTTCACGATCTACCTGTTCCGGGTCATGGCACGCATGTCGGGGCTCACGCAGAAGGAGTTCAAGGCCACGGCCAAGCTGGCGTTCGGCAAAGTCGCCGAGTACCAAAAGCGCGGTGCGGTCCACTTCCACGCCGTGATCCGCCTCGATGGCTGGGCCGGCCCCGGCACCACCCCGCCCCGTTGGGCGACAGTCGCCCTGCTGGAGCGTGCCATCCGTGCAGCGGTTCGCCGCGTCACCGTGTCCCTGGATCCGGTCGACGCCAAGCCGGCCCGCCGTGAGGGCGCCAAGCGCATCCCCGCTGTCCCCGCCCAGCCCGCCCGGGACCTGGAGTGGGGCGAGCAGGTCGACGTTCGGCCGATCCGCGCATTCGGGGACGGCTCCGAGATCACCGAGCAGGCGGTGGCCTCCTACGTGGCCAAGTACGCCACCAAAGCGGCCGAAGCCACGCAGAGCGTGGACCGGCGACTCCACGCGGTCGAAGACCTGGACGTTCACGACTTGCCCGACCACACCCGCCGTCTGATCGAGACCTGCTGGGAGCTAGACCGCGCCTATCCAGGCCGCCGGCTCGCGCAGTGGTCTCACATGCTCGGCTTCCGGGGGCACTTCTCGTCTAAATCCCCGACCTACTCCACCACCCTCGGAGCACTCCGGCAGGCACGTGCCGACTACCGCGCCGAACAGGCCCACGCCGAGCTACGGACTCGCCTCCTCGACGCCGGCATCGACCTGGAGGAGATGGAGGAAGAGTCCGAAACGCTCGTCCTCGCGCACTGGATCTACGCCGGCCAAGGACTCAGCCCCGGCGAATCCCTGCTCGCCCAGACCATCGCCCGCGACATCGCCGAGAACCGTCGCACCGCCCGCGAAGAACTCGCCCAACTGGAAGGAGATCCCACCCATGTCCGATGAAGTGCTCACCGTGCCGGAGGTGATGGCCCGCCTCAAGGTCGGCCGCTCCACGGTGTACGACCTCATTCGCTCGCGCCGGTTGAAGTCCATCAAGATCGGCCGCTGCCGTCGCATCCCCGCCGCCAGCCTGAACAGCTACCTCGCCGAGCAACTGGCAGAGGCGGTCTGATGGCCAAGAAGCGCAACCCCAACGGCGCAGGTACGGTCACCAAGCGCGCGGACGGCAGGTATCAGGCGGCCGTGTATGTGCTCCAGCCGGACGGCACCCGGGCCCGCAAGTACGTCTACGGGAAGACCTGGGACGAGTGCGACCGGAAGCGTGCGGAGCTGGTTGCCCGCAACCGGGAGGGCGTCCCGACGCCCACCCGGTCGGCCAAGTTGTCGGAGTGGCTGCCTTACTGGGTCGAGCAGTACATCCGGCCTGAGCGGAAACGGACCACCTACGCGAAGTACGAGACGCACATCCGGCGCTACCTGGTGCCCAACATCGGGACCAAGAGCCTGGAGTCGCTGAGCGTCCGGGACGTCCGGCAGATGGTCGCCGCGGTGACGCGCTCGGCTTCGACCGCCACCGCCAAGGAATCCCACCGCGTCCTGCGGACCGCGTTGTCGGCCGCTTGTCGAGAGGAACTGATCACGCGCAACGTCGCCAAGCTCGTGCCCGCCCCGCGCGTTCAGGTGCGCGAGGCTCGCCCCTGGAAGCTGGATGAGACGCTCGACTTCCTGGAAGCCGCGCGCACGGACCCGCTCTACACGGCCTTCGTCCTCGCCGTGGCGCTGGGCCTGCGGCGCGGTGAGATCGTCGGACTCCGCTGGTCGGACATTGACCTTGACGCCCGCACCCTCACCGTCCGCAACCAGATCCAGCGCGTCGGCGGGGAGCTGTACGAGGACTCGACCAAGAACCGACGCACCCGGATGATCCCGCTGCCGCTCATGTGCATCGCCCCGCTCCGGTGGCAGCGCATCCGCCAGGCGGAGCAGCGGACCGCGGCCGGCGCCTCCTGGCACGCGAGCGACTACGTGTTCACGACCCGGACGGGTCACTCGGTCGAGCCGACGAACCTGGCCCGCTCCTTCGCCCGGATCTCCTCGGACGCCGGCCTCCGCCGGATCCGCCTGCACGACACCCGGCACGGCTGCGCCACGCTGCTCATCGCCGCGGGTGTCCCTGCCCGTGTCGTGATGGAGGTCCTGGGGCACTCCCAGATCGCGGTCACGATGAACGTGTACGCGCACGTCACGACGGACACGTCCCGCGAAGCGATGGGCAACATGGACCGCCTGTTGAAGCGGCGGCACCGTACCCGGTGATGTCGGATCTGGATGTCAAAGGCCCCGCAGCTTGATCGCTGCGGGGCCTTTTGGCTGGTGGGCACAGACGGATTCGAACCGCCGACATCTGCTTTGTAAGAGCAGCGCTCTACCGCTGAGCTATGCGCCCTCGGGGCATGCCCCGGGAGTCCCGGTGTGGGCCGGGACAAGGGCTAAGAGTACCTGGTTCCTGGCTGGGCTTGCTGCGGGTAAGTGGGTGGGGGCCTCGCGGAGGGGTGGGGAGGGGCGGAGACTGGTGAGGTGGGTAGGGGAGGAAGGCGGGGAGAGGATGCTGCACTTCGAGGATGCCCGGGCGTGGGAGGGGTGGCTGGCCGCGCATCACGGGAGTGAGGCGGAGGCATGGTTGCTGATCGCGAAGAGGGGCTCCCGCGTCGCGGCCCTGGCGATAGAGGACGCGTTGCAGGTGGCCCTCTGCTACGGGTGGATCGACAGTGTGCGGTGGGCTCACGATGCCGGCAGCTATCTCCAGCGGTACTCGCCTCGCGGTCCCCGGAGTCCCTGGTCGGCGGCGAATGTCGAGCGGGCTCGGGTGTTGATCGCCGACGGGCGGATGGCGGAGGCCGGGATGGCCGAGGTCGAGGCCGCGCGGGCGGACGGGCGGTGGGAGGCCGCGTACGCCGGGCAACGGGAGGCGGAGGTGCCGGTCGAGCTGGCGGAGGCACTCGCCCGGTGGCCGGAGGCGGCCGCGAGGTTCGAGGCGATGGGACGGACCGCCCGGTATCAGCTGATGTTGCCGGTGCTGAAGGCCAGGACCGCGGCGGTGCGGGTCGCGCGCGCCGAGCGGGTGGTGGGGGAGTTGTCCGCCGGAGGCGGTTGATCGTCAAGGAGGCGTCAGGGTTGCCGGGACGGACGCCAAGGAGGCGTCAGGGCGGCCCGGTACGCGAGGTGGGAAGGGCTAGCTTGATCGTCGTAGGGGGCCGGCCCGGGGGTTCTGTGGGGAGCTGAACGGGCCGGATGTGCCGCCCTGCCGGGCGGAACCTTGGCGGGGTCCGCTTTCCGGCGGAGGACGGGCGAGCAGGTGAGGGGCGTGTGGCCGGGGAGTGGCCGCGCGCCCCTCGCGCGTGTCGGACGTAGGGGAGATCAGTTCGGCGGGCCGCCGAGGCCGAAGGGGTCCGGGGTGGAGGCGAGGGTCCGCAGGAAGGGATCCGGCAGCGCGGCGGCGCTGAGGCGGGTGAGCAGGTCGCGGCGGTCGGAGAGGGCGGCGCGGCGCGCGGGAGGGGCCACTGCCTCGACCCGGTCAAGGAGGGCGTGGGCGCGACGGGCGACTTGGGGGCTGCCCGCGCCGTAGAGGAGTGTCTCGTCGAGGGCGAGGGCCACCAGGTCCGGCCACTCGGGAGCTGGGTAGGCGACGCGGGGGACGTCGTTGGTGTCCAGCAGCAGGGCCGGGCCGAGCGCGCGTGTGCAGACACGGAGCAGGCCCTCCTCGATCTGGTCGAGGGCCTGGACCGCCGTCGTCGGGTCGTTGACGGCCGGGGACAGGGCGCGGATGGAGATGTCGGCCAGCAGCCGGAAGCCGTAGGAGGGGTCCTGCTCGACGGTGCGGGTGGGTCCGTAGCGGGCGCAGGCAGCGACCAGTCCGGGCAGCGTGAGGGACGGGACTTCGGCCCCGGTGAGGCCCAGGCGGCCCAGAGTGGTCCGGGTGCTGACGAACTCGCCGACGGCGACGGTCAGTTCCAGCCGCGCGTCGGCCTCGGTAAGGAGCCGGACGAGGCGGCGTTCGTCGAAGCTCTGCAGGACGCCCGGACGGCTGGGGCCAGGGACGTCGAGCCAGGTCAGCGGTTCGGTGGGCAGGCCGGGTGACGCGGGGGCGGGGCCGGAGGCGGGCGGTTCGTCGACCGGGGTCGGGAAGCTGGCGTCGACGACCAGGCGCAGCCGTTCCCCGACCGCGCGGGCGAGGCCGCCGCCGGTCACGGCGAAACGCAGCGAGGCGAGCGTGTAGAGGACGGCGACCGCGTCGATCAGCACCAGGGCGACGGCGCAGGTGACCGTCAGCCGGGGGACCGTGTCGCCACCGAGCTGGCTCAGCGCGACGAGCGCGTACAGGGCGGTCGCGACGAGCAGCGCGAAGAGGGCGAGGTAGCGCCCCATGTGCCGCAACGCGCCCACCAGACGTGGGGACATGCTCTGCACGGTCTGCAGGACGAGCGTCAGCGCCGTGATCACGAAGCCGGAGAGGGTGATCATCGCTCCCGCGATCGCTGCGAGCGCGGCCTGCGCGGTGCCGGCGTCGTAGGTCAGGCCGACCTTGGGCAGCCAGGACTCCGAGTTCGGCACGGCCCAGCCCAGCAGCGTGCCCGCAGCGATGATGCAGAGCGCGACGGCCTGGTTGCGGGCGGTGAGCTGCAGGCGCCGGTGGCGGGCCGAGCGAGGGTGCCGGGAACGCGCGGACGCGGGCCCGAACGGTCGCTCGGGCGGCGGCGTCGCGGGTGTCGCCATCCGGCGGACCTCCGGGAAAGAGGAGGGGGAAGGGTGGTACGGGTGAAGACGGGTGGGATGGAGACGGTGAGTCCCAGTAAACGGAACCGTCCCCCGGGTGCGCCCTGCCGCACCGCGTGGCGGGGGCCGTTCGGGTGAAGGAGATGCGCCTCCGATCAAGATCACCCGTCCGGCCGGTGGCCGTTGTCGCAGGTCGGGGCGTTAGGACAGCGGTCCCCCTGAGCCACCGATGTCCCCTGAGTCACTGAGTTACCGAGTCATCGACCACGTCGCCAGTCGAGGAGTCCCGTCGTGCGCCATCTCGCCTATGCCTTCGTCGCTGCCCTCACCCTCGCCGGGGGAGCGGTCGCGGCGCCCGGGGCGCAGCGGGACCTGCTGCCGCAGCAAGGGATCTACCTGCAGGCCACCGCCGGGGACGACTCCGCCGACGGGGTGTCGGACCTGACGGTCACCCGCGAGAGCGGCGGCTACCGGCTGCGCGGCTACGTCGAGTCGGTGAAGGGCTGCGTCGAGCTCAAGGCCGTCAACATGCACCTGGGCACGTACGTGGGTGGGGACTCGATCGCCAAGGTCTGCGGGGAGAACGTGCAGGCGGACGTGGACGCGTGGACGCATCACACGGACGTGGTGCTGACCGCGCTCGTCCCGCACGGGATGGACTGGGACTCGCGGATCGTCACCCTCACCGGCCGTCCTTAAGAAATCTTTATTTCGGGCGTGCCGCGGCCCGGCGACGGGGTGACCATAGGGATGGATGTACGTCGGTACCAGGTGTCAGGTGGTGGAGAGAATGCTCCCGAACCCAGCCGGTCAGCGGCGCCACCCCGTGCTCGTGACCGGGGTGGTGGCAGGTCTGATGCTCGTCGCGGCCGCCTGCAGCAGTAGTTCGAGTCCCAGTACGAGTACGAGTACCAGCGCGAGTTCACCCTCGGCCTCGATGTCGAGCGCGCCCGCGAGCAGCACCGCGGCCAGTGGTGGGGCCAGTGGTGGGGCAGTCGCGCAGGCGTGCGCCACCGGGGCGGCGCCCGCCGTCAGCGGGACGGGGCCCAGCGACACCGCGGCGGCGGGCCGCAGCGTCGCCCAGGACTTCAGCAAGTTCTTCAGCCCCGCCACCCCCGCCGGTGAGAAGGTCGGGTTGCTGCAGAACGGCCAGCACCTCACCACCGTGCTGCAGGGCTTCGCCGGGAACCCGCTCGCGGCCAAGGCGAGCGTGACCGTGACCGCCGTCCAGTTCACGAGCCCGACCACCGCCCAGGTCACCTACAACCTGTGCCAGAGCGGGACCCCGGCGTTGCCGAACGCCAAGGGGCAGGCGGTGCTGGAGAACGGCACCTGGAAGGTCTCCGACACGACCCTCTGCGCCTTGGTGGCACTCAGCAACGGCGGCAAGGCCGTGCCCGGTTGCTCGTGAGCCACGCCGCGGTACGGCACAGCGCTGCGCGGCACGGCGCGGGGTTGGCCGTGCGGCGGTCGCGGTGGTAGTCCAGTGCGAATGGCATACGAGTTGGTGATCTTCGACAACGACGGCACGCTGGTCGAGAGCGAGACCACGGCGCACACGGTCCTCTCCGGCTACCTGACCGAGCTCGGCTTGGACGTCATCGGCTACACCGCGCTGATGCCGGCCGACCGCCTCGCGCAGGCGGGGGCGACGGCGCTGATCGCGGAGCTGCGGCATGTGCTCGACCACCTGTGACGGCGCGCCGCCGGGGTCGCGCGGGCTGCCGACGTCACGTGGACGGGGGACGTCATGTGGACTGGGGGCGCTATGCGAACTGGGGGCGCTATGTGGGCCGGCGACGTCACGAGGGCAGGGCGTGGGCCTGCTCCGGGGCGCACAACGGGGCGGCGAGGTCGCCCAGTTCCGCGACCCGGGCGGCCACGTCGGCCGGGGGGAGGGCCAGGTCGGCCGGGGAGCGGCAGGCTTCGACCTCCGCCCAGGTCAGCGGCGCGGAGACGCCGGGGACGGGGGTCCTGGTGGCGCGCAGGGTGTAGGGGGCGGAGGTGGTCTTCGAGGTGGAGTTCTGCGACCAGTCCAGGAAGACCCGGCCGGTGCGCAGCGCTTTGGTCATCCGGGCCACCAGCAGGGACGGGTGGGCGGCGGCGAGGCGCTCGGCGACACGGCGGGCGTAGTCGACGGTCGCGTCGGCCGGGCTCGGGTGCAGCGGGGTGTAGAGGTGGAGGCCCTTGTTGCCGGAGGTGACCGGCCAGCAGGGCAGGCCGTCCGCGGCGAGCGCCTCGCGGACCAGCAGGGCGGCGGCGCAGCACTCGACGACGGTGGTCCCCTCGCCCGGGTCCAGGTCGACGACAAGCCGGTCGTGGCCGTCCCGCCCGGAGCCGACGGTCCACTGCGGGACGTGGATCTCCAGGCAGTACAGGTTCGCGGCCGCGATCAGGCTCGCCGGGTCGTCCAGGACCAGGTGCGGGCGGGGGCCTTCCTTGGCCTCGATCACCTCGATCCGGACCCACTCGGGTGTGCGCGGCGGGGGGTTCTTGGCGACGAAGAGCGGGCCCGTCATGCCCTCGGGGCCGCGCAGGAAAGACGCGGGGCGGTCGCGCAGGTGCGGCACCATCGCGTCGGCGACCCGGGCGTAGTAGTCGAGCATCTCCGCCTTGGACCAGGCGGACCAGAGCAGCTTGTCCAGGTGGGAGAGGAGGATCGCGTGCCCGCCGACCTGCACGGGAACCTTCGTACCGGGCATGCCTCCAGCCTGGCAGTTCCGCCCGGGGGCCGCCCCCGGGCCACCGGTCGGGCCGCCCCCGGGTCACCCCTGGGCCGCGCGGTACCCGGGTGCGGGCCCCGCACGGGTGGAGGTCGCGGGGAAACGGACATACCGTGAGGAACACCCTGCGGATCCCGTGACAGTTCGGCGCGAAAGGTTCGGCCCATGCCTCGCAGCGTCTGGACGGGCAGCATCACGTTCGGCCTGGTCGCCGTACCGGTCAAGCTCTACCCGGCCACCGAGACGCACTCCGGTCCGGTGCTCCACCAGGTGCACCGGGAGGACGGTTCACGCGTCCGGCTCAAGCGCTACTGCGAGGCGGAGGACCGGGAGGTCGAGTACGGCGAGATCGCCAAGGGCTGGGACGCGCCCGACGGCGGCGTGGTCGTGCTGACCGACGAGGACCTCGCCACGCTCCCGGTGCCCAGCAAGAAGATCATCGACGTGGTGGCCTTCGTCCCCGCCGAGCAGATCGATCCGCTGCGCTGGGACAGCCCCTACTACGTGGGTCTCGGCGACAAGGCCCCCGCCAAGCCCTACGCGCTGCTGCGCGAGGCCCTGCGCGACTCCGGGCAGGTGGCCGTCACCAAGATCACCATGCGCTCGCGCGAGTCGCTGGCCGTGCTGCGGGTCCAGGACGACCTGCTCGTGCTGCAGACCATGCGATGGCCGGACGAGATCCGCTCGGCGGAGGGCCTGGCGCCGGAGGAGGACAGCACGCTGCGCCCGCAGGAGCTGGCCATGGCCCGCTCGCTGATGGACACCCTCTCCGAGGGGTTCGACCTGGACTCCGAGAAGGACGGCTACGTGGTCGCGCTGGACGCGCTGCTGGAGGCCAAGTCCCACGGCGCCACCCCGGCGCCCGTCCCGATGGCGGAGGGCGGCGCGGAGGTCATCGACCTGATGGCGGCGCTGCGTTCCAGCGTCGCGGCGGCGAAGGCGCAGCGCGGCGAGGCCGTCCCGGACGACGCCGAGAACGGCGAGGACGGCGAGGGTGCTGAGGCCGGCGGGGCCGACGCGGAGTCCGCGCCGCCGAAGGCGCGCAAGCGCGCGGCACCGGCGAGGACGGCCACCGGCAAGGTGACGGCGAGGGCCGGGAGCCGGGAGACGGCGGCCAAGGAGACCGCCGCCAAGGAGACGGGTGCGAAGAAGTCGACCGCGAAGAAGGCCGCGGCCAAGAAGACGGCGACTCCGGCCGCCCGCAAGAGCGCGCCGCGGCGCGCGTCCTGATCGGACGGTCCGTCATGTCCCGTGCCCACACTCCGACCGCCCTCCCCGTCTACTCCCCGATGCTCGCGACGACGGCGCCGCTCCCGCGCGACGAGGCGCACTGGGCGGCGGAGGTGAAGTGGGACGGGATGCGCGTCCTCGTCTACGTGCCCGGTGACGGCAGCGTCCACGTCCGTTCCCGCACCGGCGGGGAGGCCACCGAGCGGTTCCCCGAACTTGTCGCCGTCGCCGAGGCGTTGGGGGACAGGGCCGCCGTCCTGGACGGGGAGGTGGTCGCCCTCGGCGTGAACGGCGCGCCCAGCTTCGGCGCGTTGCAGGAACGGATGAGTCTGCGCCGTCCGTCCCAGATCCAGGCCGCGCGGCACGCCACGCCCGTCACGCTGATGGTCTTCGACCTGCTGAACCGCGACGGGCGCGACCTGACCCGTCTCCCCTACGCCTCCCGCCGCGCCCAGTTGCAGGAGCTGGCGCTCGACCACGAGCATGGCGCCGTCCGCACGCCACCGGCCTGGCTCGGCGATCTGCGGTCCGCGGTGGAGTGGACGGAGGCCTACGGCATCGAGGGCATTGTCGCCAAGCGGCTCGACTCCCTCTACGAGCCCGGACGCCGCTCGCGGGCGTGGATCAAGCACAAGCACCGCCAGAGCATGGACGTCCGTCTCGGCGGATGGCTGGCCGAGCCCGCCACGGGCCGGCTGCGTAGCGTGCTGGTGGGCCTGTCGGAGCGCGAGGGACTGCGCTACCTCGGTGCCGTGGGCTCGGGCATCGGTGTGCACGAGGGCGAGGACCTGCTGGCGCTGCTGCGGCACCTGGAGACGGAGGTCTCCCCGTTCCTGGGCACGCCGTCGGATCTCGGCCGGCCTGACTCCACCGTCCACTGGGCCTCGCCCGCCCTGGCCGCAGAGGTGGAGTACCAGGAGCTCACGGCGGGCGGCATCCTGCGGCAGCCGGTGTGGAAGGGCCTGCGCGAGGTCACCCCGCAAGGGTGACCTCCCGACCCGACCGCTACCCCGACGCGACCTCGACCCGGCCCCGACCGCTACCCGGCCCCGACCCGGCCCCGACCGCTACCCGCGGGTCGAGACGAGTCCCGCCTCGTAGGCGAGGATGACCAGCTGGACCCGGTCGCGGGCGTCCAGCTTGGTCAGCAGCCGGGCCACGTGCGACTTCGCCGTCGCCACGCTGATGACGAGCGTCGCCGCGATCTCACTGTTGCTCAGCCCGCGCCCCACCAGGGTCAGGACCTCCACCTCGCGCTCGGTGATGACACCGTCCAGCTTCCGGGTCGGGCCGCCTGCGGGCGCCCCGTGGTCGGGGCGGCTGGCGAACTCCGCGATGAGGCGGCGGGTGACGCTCGGGGCGATCAACGCGTCGCCCGCGGCGACGACGCGGATCGCGCCGAGGATCTCCTCCAGGGCCATGTCCTTGACCAGGAAGCCCGAGGCGCCCGCGCGCAGCGCGCCGTAGACGTAGTCGTCGTCGTCGAAGGTGGTCAGCATCAGCACGCGCGGAGCGTCCTGTGCCTCGACGATGCGGCGGGCCGCCTCTATGCCGTCCATGCCGGGCATGCGGATGTCCAGCACAGCGACGTCGGGCTTGACCTGCGCCGCCAGGGCGACGGCCTCGCCGCCGTTGCCGGCCTCGGCGACGACGCGGAGGTCGGCGTTGTCGTTGATCAGCACGCGCAGGCCCGAGCGGACCAGCGGCTGGTCGTCGGCGAGCAGGATCCGGATCTGCGCTGGGGTGTCTGGGGCGTCGCTCATACCGTCCTCAGTTGTAGCGGCGTCGATGTCGAACTGCGGGATGTTGATCATGTCAGCTGCCGGGGCCTCACACGGTGGTTTCGGCCGTTGCGGAGGCGGACGCGGAGGTCGTAGCGGAGGCGGACGCGGAGGTCGTAGCGGAGGCGGACGCCTTCACGGGCGGGAGCGGGAGGCGGGCGGTGACCCGGAAGCCGCCCTCGGGGCGCGGACCCGCGCCGAACTCGCCGTGCAGCAGGCTGACCCGCTCGCGCATGCCGGTGATCCCGAAGCCGGAGCCGTGCTGCCCGTGCAGGCTCTTCTCCGGCCCGTGCGCCCCGTCGTCCACGACCTCCAGGGCCAGGACGTCCACGCCGTGGTCGACCAGCACGCGGCAGGAGCGCGCGCCGGAGTGCCGGACCACGTTGGTGACCGCCTCCTGCACGATGCGGTAGGCGGAGAGGTCGATGTCGTTGGGCAGCGGGCGGCGCTCGCCGCGCCGGGTGATGTCGACGCGGACGCCCGCCTCCGTCGTCGTCGCGGCGAGCCGTTCGATGTCGTCGAGGCCGGGCGCGGGGGCGAGCGGGGCGAGCAGGCTGCCGGGCTCGGGATCCGCCTGACGCAGTGCCACCAGCGTGCGGCGCAGCCCGGAGAGGGTCTCCCGGCTGGTCGCCTCGATGGCCTGGAGCGCGGCGCGGGCCTCCTCCGGCTGGCTGTCCAGGACGCGGCTGCCGACGCCCGCCTGGATGGCGATGATGCCGATGCTGTGCGCCACCATGTCGTGCAGCTCGCGGGCGATCCGCAGCCGCTCCTCGGTGATGGCCTGCTCGGTGGCCTGCACCCGGCTGGCGGCGGCGAAGATGCGCCGGGTGTGGATCGAGTTGCCGATCAGCTGGGCGAGCAGGAAGACCAGCAGCATCGGCGTGAGGTTGTAGAAACGGTCGGGCGCCAGGCCCGCCCCGAGGCGGCCGATCTCGTAGCAGAGCACCGTGGCGTAGCCCATGACGGCGGACGGCACCGCCACCTGCCGCGGCTGGGTGGCGCAGATGTAGCAGAGCGCCACCTGGGCAGGCAGCAGGTTCTCCAGGCCGAGGATCTCGAGGGGGTAGCCGGCCTGCGACGCGGTGTAGAGGGCGAGGCCGAGCAGCATCGCCATGCTCGTGCGCGGGTAGCGGCGCAGCAGCAGCGAGCCGACGGCGATCGCGAGGAACACCGACATCGGGCCCTGGTGCTCCACGCCGTTGCGCGTGCTGAGCGCACCCTGGCCCACGTTCACCACGTAGAGGGTGACCATCAGCGTCACCACTGCCTGGGCGAGGCCGGTCCAGGCCCCCGGTGGGACGCGGGAGAGCAGCGGGGGGCGAGGCGCGGCGGTCATGGCGTCGAGCCTAACGGCCGTTCTCCGACCCGGCATCGACCTGCGGGCTTACGTCTACGGGCTAGTGCGGGGGCCGCCGGTTGTCGTCGTGGGCCGGATGTGGATGACGCGGTCCGACCGGCACCGTGGAGGCATGATCGAAGTCCACGAGCTGACGAAGCGCTACGGCGACAAGACCGCTGTCGACGGCCTCTCCTTCACCGTCCGTCCCGGGCAGGTGACGGGTTTCCTGGGGCCCAACGGCGCCGGCAAGACCACCACCCTGCGGCTGATCCTCGGTCTGGACACGCCCACCTCGGGTGCGGCGACGGTCAGCGGGGTCCGATTCGCCGACCACCCGCGCGGTCTGCGGCACGTCGGGGCGCTGCTGGACGCGCACCACGTCCACCCGGGCCGCAGCGCCGAGGCGCACCTGCGGGCGCTGGCCCGCAGCAACGGCATCGCGGCGCGCAGGGTCGGCGAGGTGCTGGAGGAGGTCGGTCTGACCGAGGCCGCGCGGCGCCGGGTCGGGGGCTTCTCGCTCGGCATGAAGCAGCGCCTGGGTATCGCGACCGCGCTGCTCGGCGATCCGCCGGTGCTGATGTTCGACGAGCCGATCAACGGGATGGACCCGGAGGGCGTGATGTGGGTGCGGCGGCTCTTCCGCCGCCTGGCCGCCGAGGGACGCACGGTCTTCCTCTCCAGCCATCTGATGACCGAGATGGAGAACACCGCCGACCAGCTCGTCGTCATCGGCCGGGGCCAACTGGTGGCCGCCGAGCCGGTGCGGGAGTTCGCCGCCCGCTCCACGCGCCGTAGCGTGCTGGTCCGTACGCCGCAGGCGGCGGAGCTGACGGCCGTGCTGGTCGCTGCGGGCGCCGAGGTCGAGCCGGACGGGCACGCGGGCAGCGAGGGCCTGTCGGTCACCGGGCTCGCCGCCGAGCGGATCGGTGCGCTGGCCTTCGACAACCGCGTGATGCTGCACGAACTGACCACCCGATCCGCTTCGTTGGAGGAGGCCTTCATGGAACTGACCGCCGACCGCGTCGAGTACCTGGCAGGGCAGAGTCGATGAGCACCGTCACCTCCCTCCCGTCCCGCGCCGCGGCCGCGACGGCCGGCGCCGCGGCCGCCGGCACCCGCAGCCGGTTCACCGACCTGGTGGCCGCCGAGTGGATCAAGCTCTGGTCGCTGCGTTCGACCTGGTGGACCGCGGTCGTCGCGATCTTGGTCCCCTGGGGCGCGGCGGCGGCCGCCGCGACGGCCGACTACGACAACTGGCCGAACTACGGCCCGCGTCAGCAGGCGGCGCCGCACCTCTTCGCCGTCCACGACTCCTGGCCGCTGGAGGGTTACCTCGTCATCATGCTGGCCGCCGGCGCGCTCGGCGCGCTGGCCCTGGCGGGCGAGTACGGGAGCGGGCTGATCCGCACCACGACCGTCGCCGTCCCGGCGCGTGGCTCCGTGGTGCTGGCCAAGGCCGTCGTACAGGCGGGGGTGTGGACGGTGGTCGGCTGGATCACCGCGCTCGGCTCCTACGGGATCGCGCAGTGGATCCTCAGCGGACGCCACGCCACGATTTCGCTCGGCTACTCCGGCGTTCCTCGGGCCCTGGTCGCGGCGGCGATGATCGCGCCGGTCTGCGCGCTGATCGGCCTCGGCATCGGCGCCCTGGTCCGCCACGCGGGCGGGGCGATCGGGATCCTGACCTTCGTGGTGCTGTTGCTGCCGCAGTTCTTCTCGTTGGACAAGCAGTGGTCCGCCGACATCCGGCACCTGTTCCCCGTCTCCGCCTTCCAGCGCCTCACGGAGATCTGGACGGCACAGGCACAGCCCGGCTACTACCCGGCGACGGTCGCCGAGTCCTGGCCGGTCTACCTGGCCTGGCCGGTCCTGGCAGTGGCCGCCGCCGTCTGGATCGTCCGCCGCCGCGACGTGTGAGCGGCACTCCGCGACGTGTGAGCGGCACCCCGCGACGGCGGGCGGCATGCCCCGGTCCACCTAGGATCGGGGCATGTCGCTGCCGCACGCCATCCTCACCGCCCTGCTGGAGAGGCCGTCCTCCGGGCTGGAGCTGACGCGGCGGTTCGACCGGTCCATCGGCTTCTTCTGGGCCGCCACGCACCAGCAGATCTACCGGGAGCTCGGCAAGCTGGAACAGGCCGGGTTGATCCGGGCCATCCCCGGGCCGCCCGCCCAGGGACGGCGCAAGGAGTACGAGGTGCTGCCCGAGGGCCGCGAGGAGCTGGCCGCCTGGGTCTCCCGCAGCGATCCGCCCCGCCAGCTCCGGGACCCGCTGGCACTGCGGCTGCGCGCGGCCGGCGTCGTCGGCCTCGGGGACGTCGGCGCTGAGGTTCGCCGGCACCTGGAACAGCACGCGGCCCAGCTGGACGCCTACCGCGAGATGGAGACCCGTCAGTTCCCGCCGGACCGCCCGGGGACGGCGGAGACCCGGCTGCAGCACCTGGTGCTGGAGGCGGGGATCGAGATGGAGCGCTTCTGGACGGACTGGCTGCGCCGCGTCGACTCCGCCGTGACGGAGCTGGAAGCGGACGAGCGATCGGCTGCGGATGAGGACGTGGACGAGGACGAGGGGGAGACGACATGACGAGGGAGTTCACCTATCCGGAGGTCGGCGCGACACTCGACGCCGATCCCCTGCCTCGGGGCTACTGGTACCTGCACCACCGGTCCCGAGTCGGCCAGGGGGAGGCCGCCTTCCGCGCCGCCGCCGACGCCCTCGCGACCTTCCGGATGCACCGCGGCATCCCCGTCGGTATCCGCACCTCGGCGGCCCGCGCCGAGCCCGGCGTCGACGTGCGCGTCTCGCTGGCCGGCATCCACGCGCCGTGCCGCATCGTCCGCGTCATCGACGAGCCCGGCCGCTACGCCTGGGCCTACGGCACCCTCCCCGGCCACCCGGAGTGCGGCGAGGAGGCCTTTCTGCTCACCCGGGACGACGACGGCGCGGTCTGGTTGGACGTCACCGCGTTCAGCCGTCCCGGTATCCGGATGCTGCGACCCCTCGGCGCGCTGGTCCCGCCGATGCAGCGCCTCTACGCCCGGCGCTGCGCGCAGGTACTGCGCGGCATCGCGCGCACCGCGCAGTAGTCCCGTGGCCGGCCGGCCGCTGTGGCAGGCTGAGCCCGACAACCGAACCCCACGGACGAGGGACGGCGCGGTATGGCGCACGGCGCGCACCAGCACGGCCACGAACACGGCCACGGCCACGGCCACGGCCACCAGCACCACCAGCACGGGCACGGGTCCGGGTACGCGGACGGTGAGGGCCCCTCGTTCGTCGCGCCGCGGCCGGGGGACCGGCGGCGGATCGAGGACGTGTGGCCGTTCGTGCGGGACGCGCTGCCCGCCTCGCCCGGTTCGGTGCTGGAGATCGGCTGCGGCGCGCTGGGTGGCTTCGTGCCGCGGCTGCGCGCCGAGGGGTACCACGCCGTCGGCGTCGACCCGGAGGCGCCCGAGGAGCCCGGCTTCGTCCGCGACCGCTACGAGGACTACCGGCCCGAGGACGCCGACCTGCCGTTCGACGCGGTGGTCGCCTGCCTCTCCCTGCACCACGTCGACGATCTGGACGCGCTGCTGGCCGCGCTCGCGGAGCAGGTCCGGCCGGGTGGGCGGCTGATCCTGCGCGAGTGGGCGCGGGAGGAGTTCGACGAGGCGACGGCGCGCTGGTGCTTCGACCGCCTGCCGGAGCAGGCGCCGGAGGAGAGCCCCGGCTGGTGGCTGGCCGGCCACCGGGAGGGCTGGCGCGAGGCGGGCGGCGGCTGGGAGGCGTACTTCCAGGGCTGGGCGGGGGAGCACGGCCTGATCCCGGGAGCGACGATGCTGCGCGCGCTGGAGGCCTCCCCCTTCGAGACGGTGCGGCTGGAGCGCGACCCCTACTTCCACACCGCCCTGGCGGACGTCCCCGAGGCCGAGGAACGCGCGGCGATCGCCGCGGGCACCATCCGCGCCAACGGCCTGCGCTACGTGGGCCGGCGAAAGCCCTGAGGCCCACGCCCCGCCCGCCGGCTCCGCCCGCCCGCCCGCCCGCCTCGGCGGCGGGCCGGGACGGCGCGGCAGCCCCGCCCCGGTGCGACGCCCCGGTCGTGCGTGGGTCCGCGTCCCGTCCTCGCGTCGGCTCGCGCCGTGCGGGTGCCCCGGCCGTGTGTCAGTCCGGGCGTGTGTCAGTCCGGGCGCGGGGCCGGGCCTCGGGGCTCGCCTCGAGCTCGCGTCCCCGCCGTGATGCGTCGGCGCGGGCCCGCGCCCGGGGCAGGGCGTGCCGGTTGGACAGGGGTGTGGGGCGGGCAGCAGACTCGCTGGTCATGAGCGCACCCGTCACCGCGTCCGCGTCCGTGTCCGCCGCATCCGCCTCGCGGTCCGCGGAGTCCGCGGAGTCCGCGATGATCGCGGCGATCGACATCGGCGGCACCAAGATCGCAGGTGGGCTGGTCGACGCCGACGGGACGCTGCACCACCGCGTCGAGCGTCCCACCCGCAGGCAGGCCGCCGGGGCGGGGGAGGTCTTCGCCACCGTCGCCGAGGTGGTCGCCGACCTCGCCGCGGACCCGCGCTGGACGCGGGTCGAGCGGGTCGGCGTCGGCAGCGCCGGGCCGGTCGACATCGGCAAGGGCACCGTCAGCCCCGTCAACATCGCCGCCTGGCGCGACTTCCCGCTCGTCGCCGAGGTGAGGGCGCTGCCGCAGGTGGCGGGCGCGCCGGTGGCGCTGGGCGGCGACGCGGTCGCGATGACCGCAGCCGAGCACTGGCGCGGCGCGGCGCGCGGCTTCGCCAACGCGCTGTGCCTGGTGGTCTCCACGGGCGTCGGCGCGGGGCTGGTCCTGGACGGCCGGGTCTACGCCGGACCGACCGGGAACGCCGGGCACCTCGGCCACATCACCGTCGACCTGGACGGCGAGCCCTGCCCGTGCGGGTCGCGCGGCTGCCTGGAGCGGATGGCCAGTGGCACCGCGATCGCCGGGTGGGCGGTCGCCCAGGGCTGGCGTCCGCCCGCCGACGGTGCGACGGCTGCCGCCGTGGCCGACTCGGCGCGGGCCGGGGACGCTGTCGCCCTCGCCGCGTTCGACCGCGCCGCCCGCGCGCTCGCGGCGGGGATCGCCGCGACGGCGACGCTGGTCGAGCTGGACGTCGCGGTCCTCGGCGGCGGCGTACTGCGCGCCGGCGAGCTCCTGCTGGAGCCCCTGCGCCGGCACCTGCGCTCCTACGCGACGCTGCCGTTCACCCGCCACCTCGCGGTGCGGGCAGCCGAGCTGGGCACCGACGCCGGCCTCATCGGCGCGGCCGCCCTCGCCCTGCACTGAGCCCCACCTGCTCTGGGGCTCCGCTCACCCTCAGGGCCCGGCTCGCTCTGGGGCTCCGCTTACCTCCAGGGCCCCGCCCGCTCTGGCGCTCCGCTTACCTCCAGGGCCCCGCCCGCTCTGGCGCTCCGCTTACCTCCAGGGCCCCGCCCGCTCTGGCGCTCCGCTTACCTCCAGAGCCCCGCCCGCTCTGGCGCTCCGCTCACCCTCAGAGCGCCGCCCACCCCGGCGCCCCGCTTGCCCGAGAACCCCGGTCACCCCTGAGGCCCGCCCCTCTGGCAACCGCTGGCCCAAGGCCCCGCCAGGGCCGTTGCCGCGTACCGCCCTGGCGGGCGTGGTCAGACCGTCCGAAGATCAACCTTCGGCATGTCATATCACGCTTAATTCGGGCAAATGCCTTGTAATGGGCGCATGAGTCTGCTGCGAGAGAATGCGGTCCTCGCCCTGTTCGCGTGTCTGGCCCTCGGCTATCTCGTGGGCAAGCTCCGCGTCGGGCCGATCACCCTGGGCGGCATCTGCGGCACGCTCATCGTGTCGATGCTGATCGGCGCCCAGCACGTCAGCGTCAACTCCGACGTCAAGAACGTCGCGTTCGCGCTCTTCATTTTCTCCCTCGGGTACATGGCCGGGCCTCAGTTCTTCGCCAACCTCAACGCCAAGGGCCTGCGCTTCGGGGTGCTCTGCATCATGGAGGCGGTCCTGGTCATCGCCCTGGCGATCATGTTCGCGACCGGCTTCAACCTGGACACCGGCACCGCCGCCGGCATCCTGGCCGGCTCCGCGACCGAGTCGGCCGTCGTCGGCACCGCGCAGGACGCGATCGCCAAGCTCCCGGGCATCACCCACGACCAGGTGACGACGCTCCAGGGTCACGTGGCCACTGCGTACTCGGTCTGCTACCTCTTCGGTCTGATCAGCATCGTCATGCTGACCAGCCAGATCTTCCCGCTCATCCTGCGGATCAAGCTGCCGGAGGCCAGCCGCGAGGTCTGGGAGAAGATGCGCGGCGACGACCCCTCCCTGGGGGCGGACGAGACGGCGGCGCTGCCGGCCCTGGTCGGCCGCACCTACCTCGCCTCCCAGGGGGAGGGTTCCACGATCACCCAGCTGGAGCGCGGTGGCGACGGCCTGGTGACCATCGAGGGCGTCATGCGCGGCGGCAAGCTCATCGACCTCGCCCCCGACCTGCGTCTGCGGCGCGGAGACCGGGTGCTGGTGGTCGGTCGCCGGGCCGAGGTCATGGACACGGGCCACGAGCTGGGCCCGGAGACTCCCGGTGTCCCCGGCCTGGACGCGCCGCTCGCGGTCAGGCAGATCGTCATCACCAAGAAGGAGATCGCCGGCAAGACGCTGAGCGCGCTCAAGCAGGACATCGCCGACGGCGTCTTCTTCACCGACATCGAGCGCGTGGACCACCACGTGCCGGCCGTCGGCGAGACCGAGCTGCACATCGGTGACAGCGTCACCGTCGTCGGCTCGCATTCCCGTGTCGAGCGGTTCGCCGGGAAGGTCGGCGCGATCGTCCGCCAGGACGCGGCGGACTACATCTACATCTCGCTCGGCATCTGCCTGGGCGTGCTGCTGGGCATGGTCAACGTCAGGCTGGGCTCGGCGAACCTCACCCTCGGCACGGGCGGCGGCTGCCTCATCTCCGGGCTCCTCTTCGGCTGGCTGCGCGCCCAGCGCCCGACGTTCGGCGCGTACCCGCCGGTCGCGGCGCAGACCGCGAAGGACCTGGGCCTGTCGGTCTTCATCGCGGTCACCGGCATGGCCGCGGGCCCGGACGCCGGTCCGCTGCTGAAGCAGTACCCCGTGCTGCTGCCCGCGGCGGGCATCGTCATGGTGGTGGTCCCGGCGTTCCTCGGGCTCTTCATCGGCCGCAGGTTCCTGAAGATCGAGAAGCCGATCCTGATCGGCGCGATCGCGGGCCAGCAGTGCAGTACGCCGGCGATCACGGCGGTCACGAACGTGGCCCAGAGCAGCGTGCCGATGCTCGGCTACACGATCACCTACACGCTCTCGAACTTCCTCCTGCCCCTGACGGGGCCCCTTCTGGTCGGAGTTCTGGGTCTACGGACGTAAGGGGCGCGAGGCCCTGCTCGATCAACTGCGTGCGCGAGCAACCACCGGCGTGCGGATGGCCCTGTTCGACGGGGACCGACCGCACGCCGGTGGCTTGTCGCGCCCACGCAGGGGGCACCTCCCGGCCGAAGGCTGGGGGAGGAGCCGCATATCGGCGGAGCCTCGCGCCCCTGAGGTCGTCAGTGGTGGCCGTTAGAGTTCACGGCATGGAGATCAAGGTCCACTGGGTCGAGATACCCACTCCGCTGCCCACCGGCCCGGTGCGGCTCGCCCTCACGGACCAGGGCGTCCTCGGGGCCTCCTTCGCCGACGGCGACATGCTGCAGCAGTCGCGTGGCGGGGACGCCGCACCCGAGGGGGACGAGCGGGCGGCGCGGGTCGCCGCCCGGGTGGGCGAGTACTTCGCCGGGCGGCGGCGCGCCTTCGAGCTGCCGCTCGACTGGCGGTGGACGGACGGGGTGCAGCGTCAGGTCCTGCAGACGCTGGAGCGGAACGTGGCCTACGGCCACACGGTCACCTACGGGCAGTTGGCCGCCCGCAGCGGGGCGTTCGAGCAGGAGGTGGAGCAGCATCTCGCCGCCCGTGCGGTCGGCCAGATCATGGGGTCGAACCCGCTCTTCCTGCTGGTTCCCTGTCACCGCGTGGTCGCCGCGGACGGGCTGGGCGGCTTCGGTGGCGGGGAGGCCGGGATGGCGGTGAAGCGATGGCTGCTGACGCTGGAGGGCGTTCTGCCGCCGACGCTGGACTGGGACGGTCCGGACGTCCCAGCCTGACGCCGTAGGCCGCGCAGGCCAGGGCGAGGACGCCGAGGGCGACGAAGGCCAGCCGGTACGCGCCGGCCGGCGGCGCGCTCGCGTGGGCGGCGGAGGACGAGGTGGAGGACGAGTCGAGCACGAGCACCGCGGTGACGGTGGCGGGGGCCAGTGCGGACGCGGTCTGCCGCATGACGGTGCTCAGCGTCGCGGCCTGCGCCGCGTCCGCGCGGCCGAGGCTGGTGAGGGAGGCCGCGGTGAGCGGCAGGTAGACCGCGCCCATGGCCAGGCCCAGCAGGAACATGACGAGACGGAAGGTCCACAGGCCGGTGCCCACGCCGGTCGTGCCCGCCGCCCACAGTTCGACGCAGGCGACGCCGAGCAGGCCCGCGCCGACCAGCGGGCCGGGGCCGACGCGGTGGTAGACCCGCCCGACCACCTGCACGGTCAGCAGGATGCCGACCGCCTCGGTGCAGGTCGCGGTGCCGGAGTCGAGCGCGCTGCGGCCCTGCAACTGCTGGACGACCAGGGGCACGAGGAACATCGCCCCGAGGAACGGCACCAGCCCGAGTGCGTTCAGCACGCCGGCGCGGCGGAACAGCCTGTCCTGGAAGAGCCGGACCCGCAGGGCCGGCTGCGCCGTCCGCCACTGGTGCCGGCCCGCCGCGCCCAGCAGCGCCGTACCGGCGAGCAGCGTGGCGAGCACGGGCGGCGCGTTCCAGCCGAGGTCGGGTCCGGTGCAGACGCCGTACATCAGCGCGGCCAGCCCGACCGCGCTGAGCAGCAGGCCGGGTACGTCCAGGCGCCGCGAGCGGGCGTCGTCCGCCGTCGGCTCCCGCAGGAAGGCGACGCCGAAGGCGAGCGCGGCGAGCCCGAGCGGCAGGTTGACCAGGAAGACCCAGCGCCAGCCGAGGGTGTCCACCAGCACGCCGCCGAGCACCGGCGCCAGCGCGGGGGCGAGCTGCTGAGGGATGATCAGGATGCGGCTGAGCCGCACCTGTTCCCGCGCGCTGAAGGTGCGGAAGAGCAGGCCCTGGCTGACGGGCGTGAGCAGGCCCGCGGCCGCGCCCTGCACGGCGCGGAACAGGACGAGCTGCGGCAGGTCGCCCGCCAGGCCGCAGAGCGCGGAGGCGAGGGTGAACAGGGCCAGCCCGAGCAGCAGCATCCGTCGGCCCCCGAACCGTTCCAGCAGCCAGGCGGAGGCGGGCACCATGAGGGCCAGGCAGACGGGATAGACCACGACGACGCTGTCGAGGGCGGCGGGGGAGATGTGGAAGTGCCGGCCGAGGGAGGGGAGGGCCACGGTCGTGATCACACCGTCGACAATGACGAGGAACACCGACGCGAGGTACATGACGGGAACGGCCACGTGTTGGCTGCGAAGTGCGGCGGTCACAGATACTGAGCATACTCACTATGTGAGTACTCACCAATAATTTCCGAACGAGGACGGGCGCGTGATGGGCAAGCAGCGACGGCACGGCAGCAGTGACGTCCTGGTGGACGAACTCTTCGACACCACAACGGACCTGCGCTCCTACGTGGAGGGCCGGCTGCGGCCGCTCGGCGCCTCGGTGGCACGGCTGCGCGCGCTGCGGATGCTCGCGCGCGAGGGCGTGCCGCTGCGCATGCGCGACCTGAGCGACATGCTCGGCGTGGCGGCGCGGACCACGACCACGCTCGTGGACGGCCTGGAACGCGACGGCCTGGTGGAGCGGGTCCGCCATCCCGACGACCGGCGGGCCTTCCTGCTGAGCCTGACCGACACCGGGCGCAGCCACCACGCCGCGGCGGAGGCCGAGGACGCCCGTGCGCTCGCCGCCGCGACGGGCTCGCTGAGCCCGGCCGAACGCGAGCAACTGCGCGCCCTGCTCGCCCGTATCCGCGAGGCGGTCAGCCCCTCGGGCGCGGAGGTCGATCCCGCGGCGGAGGGCTGATCAGCCCTTCCGTGCCGCCGCGACGATCTTCTCGACGGTGTGGTGGAACCGGCCCGTGGCCCGCACCCCGAAGGCCTTCTCCAGCAGCGGGACGGGGTTGGCCGGGCCGCGGTCGCCGAGCAGCCGGTAGAGCACGTACGCGGTGGCGCCGTGCAGCCCCACCACCTCCCACTCGCCCTTCGGCGAGACCTGCGGCAGCACCGCCTGGTCCAGCTCGCCGGTGGTGAACAGCAGGCTGAACCGCTCGTGCTCGGCGCGCTCCATCCCGCCGAACGGCGCGGCGGCGTGGGCCTCCTCGACCTCGGCCAGCGTGTAGAGCGCGGTCGGGACCTCGAAGCCGAAGGCCTGTTCCAGCCGCTGCTCGATCTCCGTGCGCAGCGTGGCCCGGTCCTGGCGGGCCGTGGTGAAGAAGACGTTGCCGCTGGCGATGTACGTGCGCACCGGCCCCAGGCCGAGCTCGTCGAGCTCGGTCCGGAGCCGGGCCATCTCGACCTTCCGCTTGCCGACGTTCACGGCCCGCAGGAAGGCGACGTAGGGGATCTGAACGGCACTCATGTGCCGATCCTAGGCGTCGGTGGGGTTCTGGGCAGCCAAGAGGATCACCAGGCGTAGTCCTCGGGGGCCGGCCGGTGTCCGGGGAAGATCCGGTCGAGCTCGGCCAGCGTGTCCTCGTCCAGCTTCAGCTCCAGTGCGGCGAGGGCGGTGTCCAGCTGCCCCGCCGTCCGCGGACCGACGATCGGTGCTGTCACGGCGGGCTGGTGCAGCAGCCAGGCCAGAGCGACGGTGCCCGGCTCGGTGCCGAGCTTGTCGCACAGGTCCTCCCACTCGCGCAGCTGCGCGAGCTTCGTCTCGTCCAGGTTCTTCAGCCGCTCCGCGCCGCGCACGCCACCCTCGTTCGCCGCCTTGCGCAGCGCGCCGCCCAGCAGTCCGCCCTGGAGCGGGGACCACGGGATCACGCCGAGGCCGTGGTACTGCGCCGCCGGCAGCACCTCCAGCTCGACGGTCCGCGCCATCAGGTTGTAGAGCGACTGCTCGGCCACCAGCCCGACGTTGTCGCGCCGCGCCGCCGCGCCCTGCGCGGTGGCGATGTGCCAGCCCGCGAAGTTGCTGCTGCCGACGTAGAGGATCTTGCCCTGCTGGACCAGGACCTCCATCGCCTGCCAGATCTCGTCCCAGGGCGTGGCCCGGTCGACGTGGTGCATCTGGTAGAGGTCGATGTAGTCGGTGCCGAGGCGCTTCAGGCTCGCGTCGCAGGCCCGGCGGATGTTGAGGGCGGACAGCTTGCCGCTGTTGGGCCAGGGGCCCGGCGCACCCGGGGTCGGCATGTCGCCGTAGAGCTTGGTGGCCAGTACGGTTCGCTCCCGGCGGCCGCCGCCCTGGGCGAACCAGCTGCCGACGATCTCCTCGGTGCGGCCCCGGTTCTCGCCCCACCCGTAGACGTTCGCCGTGTCGAAGAAGTTGACGCCGCGGTCGAGGGCGGCATCCATGATCGCGTGCGCCGGGGCCTCTTCGGTGTGCGGGCCGAAGTTCATGGTGCCCAGGCACAGCCGGGAGACGGACAGGCCGGTGCGGCCGAGTGAGGTGTAGTCCATGCGGCTACCCTCACCCGGCCGCGTGGTGTTGTCGAGAGTGCCTCGCGGGTGGGTGGGGCGACGCCTCAGTGGACGAAGACGCCGACCGGGTCGGAGACCCGGTCCAGCCGGGCGGAGCCGTTCGGGCTGCTCTTGGCCAGCAGCCGCGCCCGGAACTGGATCCGGCCGAACGAGCTCGCCCGCACGGTGCGGCCGTACGGTGCCCACGGTCGCACCGAGCAGCCCAGCGCGAACCAGCCGCCGTTGCCGACCCGCTCGTCCAGGCACGTGTAGGTGTAGCGCGCCGAGTCGTCCCCGCCGTAGGCGGTCACCTGCACGTTCTGCCCTATCCGCAGCGCGCGCGCCCCGACCACGACGTAGGCGCTGGACTTCGCGTAGGCGGTGCCGGTGAGCACCGTGGCCCCGAGCACGGCGGCGGTGAGCGCGGTGAGCACGACGGTGCGCGCCCGGTGAGCGGTTCTGTTCGGCATGGCGGCCATTTCCCCCGTGGACTGCTGGAATTTATGCAGAGCTTACGCATGGGTGGACGCAGCGGGGCGCACACCCGTTCCCATGGACGCAAAGGTGTCCATCGAACGGGTGAGAACGAGCGGGACGGTGGTCGGCTGATCGGATCGTCGGTCCGATGCGGGGGTGTCCTCGGGTAGACTCGCGGTGATCGAAGGGGAGTAGCCCCCACCGGACCGTCGACATACTGGCGGGCTTCGCGGCCCGCCCGGCGCCCGGGGCGCGAGCCGCAGCAGCGGACCGCGTCGGCGAGACCTTCGGCCGCAGCTTTCCGTATGCTGCCGCGCCGAAGCGTCCCCGAGGTCGTGGGCTCCGAGGCCGGCACCACCCCGATCCTGAGGACCACCCTTCCGTGAGCAGCTTCGCCATCTTCGGCATCACGTTCGGCGTCATCTTCCTGGCCGAACTCCCCGACAAGACCGCGCTGGCCAGCCTGGTGCTCGGCACCCGCTACCGGTCCTCCTACGTCTTCGCGGGCGTCGCCGCCGCCATGGCGCTCCAGGTCGGCCTCGCCCTGGCGGCCGGCCGGCTGCTGGCCCTGCTTCCGCACCGCGCCCTGGAGGCGGTGGTCGGCGGCCTCTTCGTCCTTGGCGCGGCGATGCTGCTGCTCCACAAGGACGAGGGCGAGGAGGAGGCGGAGGGCCGCGACCCGAAGTCCGGCAGCTTCTGGCGCGTGGCGGGCGCGAGTTTCGCGGTGATCGCGATCGCGGAGTTCGGCGACCTGACCCAGATCGCGACGGCGAACCTCGCCGCGAAGTACGGCGACTGGCTCGCCGTCGGCCTCGGCTCCTGGCTGGCCCTGTGCGCCGTCGGTGGGCTGGCGATCCTCGGCGGACAGAAGCTGATGGAGTACGTGCCGCTGCGCGTCATCCAGCGCGTCGCGGCGGTGATCATGCTGGTGCTGGCCGGGATCAGCATCACCGGAGCGATCACCGGCTGATCCCGCCGCTGACCCGCGGCTGATCGGGCCGCTGATCGCGCCGCGCCCCGGCCCTACGGGTGACTCAGCAGTTCAGGCCGTTCTGCAAGGCGTCCTGCATCGCCGCCTGGGTCGCCGGGCCGTAGACCCCGGCCGGGTCGTCGGTGACGTTCTCGCACGCCTGGAACATGACCACGTCCTCGGCCGTCTGCTGGTCGTAGACGCCCGACGGATACAGGTGCCGGTCGATGTGCACCTCCCGCAGGTCCTGCTGGAGCTGGACCACCGCGGCGCCCGTCGACCCCGGGCCGAGGCTGCCGCCGCCGTTGTCGCCCCCGTTACCCCCGTTGCCGCTCGGCGTCGTGGTGGCGCTGGAGGGAGTGGCGCTGGGGCTCGCGCTCGCGCTGGCGGTCACCTTGTGGCTCGACGACGGCTTCGGGCTCGGCTTCGGGCTCGCCTTCGCGCTGTGGCTCGGCTTCGCGCTGTGCGAGGCGGGCGCGCTCGGGCTCGCCGGCCCGCTCGGGGTGGAGCTCGCCACCTCCGTGGACGGCGCCACCGCCTGCGCGGACGGCGCGGTGGACGACGGGCGGGTCAGGTAGGCGGCGCCCGTCCCGATGAGGACGAGCGCGACCGCTCCGCCGGTCAGCGCGAGCACCCGGCCGCGCTTGGCCGGGTGCGGTGACGCCGCCCGGCGCGCCTGGGCGCGCCCGCCCGCCGCGGGCAGCGGCGCGGACACCGGCAGGGGCAGCGGCGGGACCAGGGGAGCCTGCGCGGACACGTGAGCGGGCGGGCCGGCCGGCACGGGGGGCAGCACCGTCGTGGCGGTGGGGTCCGGAGTCTCCGTCACCTCAGGCAGCCCCTGCGCCCAGGCCGCCTGCCCGAGCTCCGCGGCCGGGGTCCGCGGGGTCGAGTCCGGGGCCTCGGGCTCGGGGCCGCGCACGTACGGGCGGACCAGGGCGGGGTCACCGTCGACCGGCGGCAGCACCGTCGTCTCGTCGTCGCTGCCCGCGCGGTGTCCGACGGTTCTGCCGTCGCCGTCCCCGTCCACCGGCCCAAAAGCCATCATTCCCCCAGATCCGGGCAGGTCAGCGCGCACTTTGCGGTACGCCGATCGGGGGCGATTATGCAGCATCCATGCGAACGGGCGAACAGTCGATCGCCTACTGACCGAGCCGGGTACGGGTGGGCTGCGTCAGTCCGACAGCACCCGGCCCGGGGCCTCCAGCGAGTCGTCGGCCAATGCGCGCAGCATGTCCAGGAGTTCGGCGTGCTGCTCGGGGGAGTAGCCGTCGAGCTTGGCGCGCAGCAGTTCCAGACGGGCCGAGGAGAGCCGCTGGATGACGTCCTGTCCGGCGGGAGTGAGCGTCAGCACGCCCGCCGGGTCGCGTTGGACGCGCCCGCTGGTGACCATCGCGTCGAGCTTTGGGCGGATCTCGACGGAGCTGACCTTCAGGCGGCGGCAGATCTCCTCCTCCGTGATCGGCCCGGCGTGGTGGAGCCGGAACAAGCCGTAGGCCTGCGGCACGGAGATGTCGATGCCGGACTGGTCGATGGCCCGGCCGTAGCGCTCCCAGATGTTCTCGCGGCTGGACAGCCGCGTGATCATGCCCTCGATCTCCTCCGCCGAACTGCGGAAGGTGGGCGGACCGGCGGCCTCGCCCTGCCCGCCGGTCCGGGTCGCGGTGCGCAGCGGCACCTCCCGCAGGAACAGCGACAGCACGAAGGCCAGGACGGTGATGCCGGCCGCCACCAGGTACACCGTCTGCAGCGAGACCGCGAAGATGTGCAGGAACGGGTCCAGCAGCGGCTTCAGCGAGGGCGGCGCCTTCTGCACGCTGGTCGGGTTGGCCAGCACCTGCTTCACCGGGAACTGAGGCGACAGGGTCCCGTTCTGCTGCGCGGTGGTGATCTTCGAGGACAGCTGGTTGTTCAGCACCGTGCCGAAGATCGACGCGCCGAAGGAACCGCCGATGGAGCGGAAGTAGGTGACGCCGGAGGTGGCCGTGCCGAGGTCGGCGAAGTCGGTGGAGTTCTGCACCGCGATGATCAGCACCTGCATCACCAGACCCAGCCCCAGGCCGAGGATCAGCATGTAGGCGCCCATCACCGTTGCGCTGGTCTTCTCGTCCACCTGCGCCAGCAGCACGAGGGCGACGCAGGTCAGCGCGGTGCCCACGATCGGGTAGATCTTGTAGCGGCCGGTGCGGGAGATCAGCTGGCCGGTCCCGATCGAGGTGATCAGCACACCCGCCATCATCGGCAGCAGCCGCAGCCCGGACTCGGTGGGCGAGTTGCCGTTGACCACCTGCATGTAGAGCGGGATGTAGGAGAGCGCGCCGAACATGCACAGCCCGATGACGAAGCCGATGCCCGAGCAGACCGTGAAGATCCGGTTCCGGAACAGCCGCAGCGGCAGCACCGGCTCGGGCGCGCGCTGCTCCCAGAAGACGAACGCGACGATCAGCACCACGGCGCCGATCGCGCAGCCCCACACCTCGACCGAGTTCCACTTCCACGTGGTCCCGCCGAGGCTGGTGATCAGCACCAGGCAGGTGGAGGCCGCGGCCAGCAGCAGGGTGCCGAGGTAGTCGATCTTCGGCCGGGTGTTCGGCCGCTTGGCGTGCAGGGCGGTGGCGATGACGAACAGCGCGACCGCGCCGACCGGCAGGTTGACGTAGAAGACCCAGCGCCAGTTGAGGTTGTCGACCAGGAAGCCGCCCAGCAGCGGGCCGACCACCGAGGAGACCCCGAAGACGGCGCCGATCACGCCCTGGTACCGCCCACGCTCCCGTGGCGGCACGACGTCGGCGATGACGGCCATCGCCAACACCATCAGCCCGCCGCCGCCGAGCCCCTGGAGCGCGCGGAAGGCGATCAGTTCGGTCATGTTGCGGGACTGGCCGCACAGCGCGGAGCCGATCAGGAAGATGACGATGCAGATGATGAAGACGTGCTTGCGCCCGAAGAGGTCGCCGAGCTTGCCCCACAGCGGGGTGGTCGCGGTGGCGGCCAGCATGTAGGCGGTGACCACCCAGGAGAGGTGGTTGGCCCCGCCGAGGTCGCCGACGATGGTCGGCAGCGCGGTGGAGACGATCGTCTGGTCCAGCGCGGCCAGGAACATGCCGAGCATGACCCCGAGGAACACCAGCCGTACCCTCCGGGCACTCTCCGGCACGGGTGGCTGGTCCTCCGGACGCACGTCAACCGCCTGCTGCTGGGCCATGCCCACAGCAAACCCCGCGGGGGCCGACCCGGCGCTCTGGTGAGGCTGAAAGGGTGAGGCCCGGTCGCACCTGCCTCAGGGGCGCGAGGCCCCGCCGATATGCGGCTCCTCCCCCAGCCTTCGGCCGGGAGGTGCCCCCGAGGTGCGCCCTGCGTGGGCGCGAGCAACCCTCCCGAGGCGGATGGCCCTGTCCGCTCGGGGATCCGACCGTCGTGGGTGGCTTGTCGCGCCCACGCGGCACGGCCGCATGTCGGCAGAGCCTCGCGCCCCTGGCTGGTGCAACTGGCTATGCGTACTGGACGCTCATCTTCTTGATCCCGTTCAGCCACGGCGAGCGCAGTCGCGAGGGCTCGCCGCTGAGGCGGATGCCGGGCATCGCGTCGGCTATCGCGTTGAAGATCAGGTCGATCTCGAGCCTGGCGAGGTTCGCGCCGAGACAGAAGTGCGGACCGCCGCCGCCGAACCCGAGGTGGGGGTTGGGGTCGCGCAGGACGTCGAAGCGCTCGGGGTGGTCGAAGACCTCCTCGTCGTTGTTGGCGGAGGCGTAGAAGATGCCCACTCGCTGCCCGGCTCTGATCTCCGCTCCGCCCAGCTCCACGTCCTGCGTGGCCGTGCGCTGGAAGGAGATGACCGGCGTCGCCCACCGCACGATCTCGTCCGCCGCCGTCTGCGGGCGCCGCTCCTTGTAGAGCTCCCACTGCTCGGGATGCGTCAGCATCGCGTGCATGCCGTGGCTGGTCGCGTTGCGGGTCGTCTCGTTGCCGGCCACGGCCAGCACCAGCACGAAGAAGCCGAACTCGTCGCTGCTGAGGTTGCCCTGGCCGGAGGCGTTGACGAGCTTGGTGACGATGTCCTCCGCCGGGCAGGCCTTGCGCTCCTCGGCCATGCCCATGGCGTAGCTCATCAGCTCGATCGCCGACTGCATCCCCATCTCCTGGGTGACGGCGAGCTCGGGGTCGTCGTAGCCGACCATGGTGTTGGTCCAGTGGAAGATCTTGCTGCGGTCGCTCTGCGGGATGCCGATCAGTTCGGCGATCGCCTGGAGCGGCAGTTCGCAGGCGACGTCGGTGACGAAGTCGCCGGTGCCCTCCTTGACCGCCGTGTGGACGATCCGTTCGGCGCGGTCGCGCAGGGCGTCCTGGAGCGCGTTGATGGCACGCGGGGTGAACCCGCGCTGGACGATGGAGCGGAGTCTGGTGTGCTCCGGTGGGTCCATGTTCAGCATGATCAGCTTCTGGCCGTCGATCGCGGACGGTTCGATCGACGGGTGGAATCGGATGATCGCGGTCTTCTCCTGGGAGGAGAAGGTCTCGGGGTGGGTCGAGACCTCGCGGACGTCGGCGTGGCGGGTCACCGCCCAGTAGCCGCCGTCGTCGAAGCCGCTCGTCCCGTCGGCCTGCGGGATCCAGCAGACCGGAGCGGTACGGCGCAGCACGGCGTACTCGGGCAGCGGCACCCCGCGTACGTTCAGTTCCGGGTCGGTCGGGTCGAATCCGTCGGGCAGCACCGGGCAGGACATCTCGGGCCTCCTGAGGGGCTCCTGGGACGTTGGTGGACGCTGAGTAACTCTGACGGAGTGTCAGATATCCACTCGACGGTAGTAACACGTTCTAGTGGATGCAAGGGCCTTGCGCGGGGGGTCTGCGGACGCATACAAAGGTCCGCAGAACTAGAACGAGTATCAGTTCTGGGCCCACTCGGGAGGGACCGCTCATGGCCGCTGAGCCCGTGATCGTCGAGGCAGTGCGCACCCCCATCGGACGACGGGGCGGCGCCCTCGCCAATCTGCACCCCGCCTATCTGCTCGGCGAGACCTTCCGCGAGCTGCTGGCCCGCACCGGCGTCCAGCCGGACGTGGTCGAGCAGATCGTCAGCGGGACCGTGACGCACGCCGGCGAGCAGTCGATGAACCCGGCACGCAACGCCTGGCTCGCGATGGGCCTGCCGTACGAGGTCCCGGCCACCACCGTGGACTGTCAGTGCGGTTCGTCGCAGCAGGCCAACCACATGGTGCACAACATGGTCGCGGCGGGCGCGATCGACGTGGGCGTCGCCTGCGGCGTCGAGTCCATGTCCCGCGTCCCACTGGGGTCCGGCTCCGCGGGAGGGGTCGGACGGCCGTTCCCCGAGGAGTGGAACGTCGACCTGCCCAACCAGTTCGAGGCGGCCGAACGCATCGCCCGCCACCGCGGGTTGACCCGCGCGGACGTCGACCAGCTGGGCCTCGCCTCCCAGCAGCGCGCCCAGCAGGCGTGGGCGGAGGAGCGGTTCAAGCGCGAGACGTACGCCGTGCAGGTGCCCACGACCGAGGCCGAGCAGCAGGCGGGGCAGGGCATGTGGCGGCTCTTCGACCGCGACGAGGGCCTGCGCGACACCTCCGCCGAGGCGCTGGCCGGGCTCAAGCCGGTGATGCCGACGGCGATCCACACCGCGGGCAACTCCTCGCAGATCTCCGACGGCGCGGCCGCGGTGATGTGGGCGTCCAAGCGCGCGGCACGGGCGTTGGGGCTGACTCCGCGCGCCCGTATCGTCGCCCAGGCGCTGGTCGGCTCCGACCCGCACTACCACCTCGACGGCCCGATCGACGCGACGCGCGCGGTGCTGGGCAAGGCGGGGGTGTCGCTGAAGGACATCGACATCGTCGAGATCAACGAGGCCTTCGCCTCGGTGGTGCTGTCCTGGGCGCAGGTGATGAAGGCCGACATGGAGAAGGTCAACGTCAACGGCGGTGCGATCGCGCTGGGCCACCCGGTCGGCTCGACCGGTGCCCGCCTGATCACCACGGCCCTGCACGAACTGGAGCGCAGCGGCAAGGAGTTCGCCCTCATCACGATGTGCGCGGGCGGCGCGCTGGCGACCGGGACGATCATCCAGCGGATCTGACGTCCCGGGCCCGGGAACCGTTCGCGGGTCCTTTGCCCGGGTGGGACTCTGCCTACGTCGGCCTGGCGGAGGGGGAGTCCCATGACGGACGAGGTGCCGGAGGAGTGGGCGGCGCGGTTTCGGCAGTCGGCGAAAGACCGCGCCTGGTGCGACCGTTGGGTCGATCCGGCGGAGTTCGTCGAGGTGGCGCTGGCGGCGCTGCTGGCCGGCGTCGACTCCCCGTCGCTCGCCCTGCTCGCCGGCCTGGGACACAACGAACTGGCACAGGCCGACGAGCTCTTCGGCCAGGTCCTGGAGGAGCTCGACCTGGTCTTCCCGTGGCCGGCCGACCCGGACGAGGCCCTGGGGGCGCTGGTCCGGTGGCGGGCACGGGAGATCGTCCAGGGAGAGGTGACGCCTGTCGAGGGCGCCGACCTCATCTGGCGCGAGGCGGCGATGCGGTTCGACTACCCGGCGGAGCTGCGGGGGTTCGTCCGGTCACTCCTCGAGTGGTACGGGGCGAACGGCGAACCGCGACCGAGGGAACTGATCGAAGCGGACATCGTGCGGGAGGCCCGCCGGTTCCTGGAGCCGACCCCGCCGACGGCGCCCGTTCCCCTAGAGTGATCTTGCTCGATGGGGAACGGACGCGGGGGGCGTCGTGATTGCGGACTCGATAGCGGGCGCGCTGGCCGTCGTGGCGTTCGGCGGGGGCACTCTCGCCGGGGGCGCGTTCGGCCGCCGCAAGCGGCCGGTGGAGACGGCGACGGAGCCCGACGGGGTGGCGCCGCCGGTGACGGCCGACCGGCGCTCGGCCGACGCGTCGGTGCGCGACGCGATCACCGCCTACGGCGAGCAGCTGGGCACGATCGACCTCGCCCCCTCCTCGCCGGAGACCGACGAGGTGGCCATCGGCCACTTCCGCCGGGCACTCGACTGCTACTCCCGGGCTTCGGAGGCCTCGGCGGTGGTCGACCTGACCACGTCGGCCGGGCGGGAGTTCGCCCTCGCCGAGCTGGCGCGGGGACGTGCGGCGTTGGCGGCGCTCGCGGGGCGTCGGCGGGAGGCGGTCGAACTCCTCGCGGCTGTGGAGCGGTTCGAGACGGAGCTGGCCGAGGTGTCCGAGGGCGCCGACGTCGACGCCGATGCGGTCGAGTTGGCGCATCGTGCGGTCGCCGCCCAGGTCGCGGAGCAGGTCCGTGAGGTCGTGCGGAGTTCGGCTTCGGACCGGGGCGGGCAGGTCGAGGCCGCGCTGGCGCGGGGGCGTGCGGCGTTGGCGGCGCTCGCGGGGCGTCGGCGGGAGACGGTCGAACTCCTCGCGGCTGTGGAGGGGTTCGAGACGGAGCTGGCCGAGGTGTCCGAGGGTGCCGACCTCGACGCCGTGGAGTCGGCCCACCGTGCCGTGGTCACCGGGGTCGCGGAGCAGGCGCGTGCGATCGTGCGGAGCACCGCCTCGGACCGTGGCAGCCGGGTCGGGGCGGCTCTGCGGCGTGGTGGGGAGGCGCTGGACGCGTGGAGCCGGCGACGGGCGGAGACCGAACGACTCGCCGCCCGCGTCGCGGCTCTGCGGGCGGAGCTGGAGGCCCTGTCGGCGGCTGCGGGCGCCGACGCGACGGAGGCGGCGCACCTCGCCACCGGCCGGGCCGCGCTGGGTCGCTGCGTCGAACTGCTGGGCAGCGCGCAGCCGGAGCGTCGGCAGAAGGTGGACGACTCCGTCCAGGTGATCCGCACCGCGCTGGCGGACGTCGAGCGGCGGCGCACCGAGACCGCCGCGCTCGCGGCGCTGATCGCCGCGTACACGGCCGAGACGGCGCGTGCCGCCGCCCCCGCCGCCGACGCGGACGACGCCGAGCGGGACCACCACGCCGCCGTGCTGTCCGCGCTGGAGCGGGCGACCGGTGCCGCCGCGAGCTCCGGCGGGGACCGCGCCGACCGGGTGGGGGAGGCGCTCGCCCAGGGGCGCGCCCAGCTGCGGCTCCTGAGCCGCCGGCAGGAGGAGGGACCGGGACTGCACCGGCTCGTCCGGCAGTTCCGGGAGCAACTGGAGGGTGTCGCGTCGGCGCCGGAGCAGACGGAGCAGACGGAGCGGGCGGAGCCCGCCGGTCCGGCGGTCGGTGAGTACCGCGAGGCACAGGACGCTCTCGCGGTCGCGGCCACGGAGCTGGCCGGTGCGACGGAGCAGCGGGCGGGCCTGGTGCGGGAGGCGGTGGGGCGCGGCCGGGCCGCCCTCATCCGATTCGAGGCCGTGCGGTCCGGGCGTCCGGTGCCCTTGGAACTGGTCTCCCGCGACGAGCTGCGCGGAACGCGCACGGAGCGCTTCCGGAACATCACCGACGAGCGCTTCCTCTACCGAGGCCGCGGCCGTGGTGAGTTCCTGCTCGACCCCCCGGAGGCGGGCGCGCCGGCGCTCCTCGACGTCACCTTCCGGGGAGAGGGGCCGTTCAAGCTGGAACACGTCAGGCGGACGGCGGCGGGGAGCGCCCGCCGGGCCCGCGTGGACATCTGGCGCGGCGCCTACCAGGGCACCCAGTTGGTCGGTCCCGACGTGACGCACCTCGCCGTCGACTGCGCAGGGGAGGACGAGTGGTCGGTGCGGGTCCTGCCGCTCACGCAGGCGCGGCCGTTGACCACCACGGCTCGTGGCCGGGGCCCCGAGGTGCTGCGCTGCGAGCAGACCGGCCATGGCCTGCTCACCGTCCAACTGCTGCGCAGCGGCCACGGTTCGGTGCAGTTCGTCGAGGATCGGATCCTGCGGCGGACGGGCTGGGGGCTGGACCTGCTGGTGGGGGACCTTCTCTTCACCACGACGAACTCGGAGCACCGGGAGGAGAAGTGGGTCTACGGTTCGGGGCTCCTGCTCGTGGAGGCGGACGGCCACTGGGCCTTGGACCTGAGCCCCAGGACACCGCCGATCAACGACTTCGCGCTGCCTCCGGTCGCTCCCGAGCTGGAGCGGACACTGCTGGACATCCTCGCCGAGGGCACCGAGGACGCACGGGCGCGGGCGGTCGCGGAGCTGCGCCGGGTGACCGGCGCCGGCCCCTCGATCTCCCGCGCCTACGTCGCGGACCTGGCCAGGCACCGCTGACGGTGCTCGCGTGTCCGCTGTGCCCGGCCCACCGCCCGCCTACCTCATGAGCGCGTTGAGCTCCGCGTAGCCGACGCCGCCGGCGAGCGCGGCGTAGGTGCCCGAGGTGAACAGCTCCCGGGAGGCCCGGTGGGCCACGCCGTACGCGGCGGAGGCCATCGACGAGCCGAGGCTGATCCTGGCCGCGCCCGCCTTCGCGAACTCCGCCACGGACGGTGCGCCCGGCCCGGCCAGGATGTTGAGCGGGACGTCGATCCCCTCGGCCAGCGCCGCGACGACCGCGAGGTCGGTGACCCAGGGGACGAAGACGCCGTCGGCGCCCGCGTCGACGTAGGCGCGCGCCCGTGCGAGGGTCTCACCGAGGAGGTCGGCCTCGCCGCCGACGCCGTGGAAGTAGGTGTCGACCCGCGCGTTGACGAAGAGCGCCACGCCCGCCGCGTCCGCGGCCACCCGGGCGGCGGCGATCCGCTCGGCCTGTTCGTCCGTGGGGCGCAGTGGCGAGACGGTCTCGCTGTGGGTGTCCTCGATGTTGACCCCGACGGCCCCCGCCGCGACGATCCGCGTCACGGTCTCGGCGACCCCGGCGGGGTCCTTGCCGTAGCCGCTTTCGAGGTCGGCGCTGAGGGGCATGTCCACCACGGCGGCGATCCGGGCGACCAGGGCCACCATGTCGTCGGCGCTCAGGTTGTTCCCGTCGGCCGTCCCCTGCCCCCAGGCGACCCCGGCGCTCGTCGTGGCGACGGCACGGGCTCCGGCGTCGGCGATGATCCGGGCGCTGCCCAGATCCCAGGCGTTGGCCAGCAGCAGCGGTGAGCCGGGGGTGTGCAGGGAGCGGAACAGCTGTGCGTGGTCCTGCTGTGAAGTCATGCCATCCAGTACAGCCGCACAGCCGCCGGGGTGCTCGCGGAATACGGACATCACCGTCGGCCTGGCCGGGCCGATAAAACAAAGCAAGCACGCTTGATTGTTTCTGTTGCTGCTGCCACGCTGGGCTCGTCACAGCGCGTCGCATCGCGTCGGGTGGGCTGGGTTGCCGGAAGGGGCAGAGGTGTCCGAAACGATCCTGCGGGTCGGGAACGCGTCCGGGTTCTACGGGGACCGGTTCGACGCCGTGCGGGAGATGCTGACCGGCGGGCCGCTGGACGTGCTGACCGGGGACTACCTCGCCGAGCTCACCATGCTGATCCTCGGCCGGGAGCGGATGGCGGACCCCGCCCTCGGGTACGCCAAGACCTTCCTGCGGCAGATGGAGGAGTGCCTGGGCCTCGCGCTCGACCGCGGGGTGCGGATCGTCGTCAACGCGGGCGGGCTCAACCCCGGCGGGCTCGCCGAGAGGCTGCGGGAGCTCGCCGGGGCGCTCGGCCTCGCGCAGGCCCAGATCGCGCACGTCGAGGGGGATGACGTGCTCGCCGCCGTGCGGGCGAAGCGCGCGGGCGTTCTCGCGGCGAACGCGTACCTCGGCGGGTGGGGGATCACCGCCTGCCTGGAGGCCGGCGCGGACGTCGTCGTGACCGGCAGGGTGACCGACGCCGCGCTGGTCAGCGGTGCCGCCGCGGCCCACTTCGGGTGGGCGCGGGACGACTGGGACCGGCTGGCCGGGGCCGTGGCCGCAGGACACGTGCTGGAGTGCGGGACGCAGGCGACCGGTGGCAACTTCTCCTTCTTCCGCGAGCTTCCGCCCGCCGGACGGCTGCGCCCCGGCTTCCCGCTCGCCGAGATCCACGCGGACGGCAGCGCCGTTGTCACCAAGCACGAGGGCACCGGAGGTGCGGTCACCGTGGAGACCGTCACCGCCCAGCTCCTCTACGAGACCGGCCCCGCCCGCTACCCCGGCCCGGACGTGACCACCCGCCTCGACACCGTCCGCCTGACGTCCGAGGGCCCGGACCGGGTCCGGATCAGCGGGGTGCGCGGCGAAGCGCCCCCGCCGACACTGAAGGTGGGCGTGAACCGCCTCGGCGGCTGGCTCGCCGAGACCGTCTTCGTGCTGACCGGCCTCGACATCGAGGCCAAGGCCGAGTTGATGCGGGACCAGCTCGGCGCCGAACTCGGCAAGCAGCAGCCCGCCGAGCTGCACTGGACTCTGGCCCGCACTGACCACCCCGACGCCGCCACCGAGGAGGAGGCCAGCGCGCTGCTGCGCCTCGTCGTCCGCGACCAGGACCCGAAGCTGGTCCGCCGCGCCACGGCGACCGTCCCCGTCGAGCTGGCGCTGGCCGGGTACCCCGGCTTCCACGTCGCCGGTCTGCCGCAGAAGCCGGGCCCCTACGGCGTGTTCGAGGCGCTGACCGCCGACCCGGCCGAGGTGCGGCACACCGCCCTGCTGCCGGACGGGCGCTGCGTCGAGATCGAACCCGCCCCCGAGGCACGGGCGTTGGCGCCGGTGGCGGAGCCGGACCTGCCGGCGCCGCTGACCGCCGCCGCCGGGCCCACCCGTCGCGCGCCGCTCGGCGCCGTCGCCGGGGCCCGCAGCGGGGACAAGGGAGGCAGCGCCAACATCGGCGTCTGGGCCCGCACCGACGAGGGCTGGCGCTGGCTCGCGCACACCCTGACCACCGCCCGCCTGGGGGAACTCCTGCCCGAGACGGCCGGGTTGGCCGTCAGCCGCACGGTGCTGCCGCACCTGCGCGCACTGAACTTCACCGTCGAGGGCATTCTCGGCGACGGTGTCGCCTCCCGGGCCCGGTTCGACCCCCAGGCCAAGGCGCTCGGGGAGTGGCTGCGCTCGCGCCGTCTCGACATCCCGGAGGCTCTGTTGACAAGCGAGTGGACCAGCGAGGAGGAGGGCCAGTGACCGTCCTGACCACCGACGTCGATCCGCGCGGCGCCGAGTTCGCCGAGCGGCGCGAGGCGATGCTGGCCAAGCTCGCCGAGCTGGACGCCGAGCACGCCAAGGCCGTCGCCGGTGGCGGCCCCAAGTACGTGGACCGCCACCGCAAGCGCGGCAAGCTGCTGGCCCGCGAGCGGATCGAGCTGCTGGTCGACCCGGACTCCCCCTTCCTGGAGCTCTCCACGCTCGCCGCCTACGGCAGCGAGTACCCCGTCGGCGCGGGCATGGTGACCGGCATCGGGCGGATCTCCGGCACCGAGTGCCTGATCACCGCGAACGACCCGACCGTGCGCGGCGGCGCCAGCAACCCGTGGACGTTGAAGAAGGCTCTGCGCTGCCACCAGATCGCGCTGGAGAACCGGCTGCCGCTGGTCAGCCTCGTCGAGTCGGGCGGGGCGGACCTGCCCAGCCAGAAGGAGATCTTCATCCCGGGCGGCGCGATCTTCCGCGACCTGACCCGGCTCTCCGCCGCCGGCATTCCGACCGTCGCTGTCGTCTTCGGCAACTCCACCGCCGGCGGCGCGTACGTGCCCGGCATGTCCGACCACGTCGTGATGATCGACGAGCGCTCCAAGGTCTTCCTCGGCGGTCCGCCGCTGGTGAAGATGGCGACCGGCGAGGAGAGCGACGACGAGTCGCTCGGCGGTGCCCGGATGCACGCCCGGATTTCCGGGCTGGCCGACCACTTCGCCGCCGACGAGGTCGACGCGATCCACCGTGCCCGCCGGATCGTCGCGCGTCTGGAGTGGCGCAAGCAGGGCCCGGGCCCGGCCGCCGGTCTGGTCGCAGCGCCGAAGTACGACGAGGAGGAACTGCTCGGCATCGTCCCCGGCGACCTGCGGCAGCCCTTCGACCCGCGCGAGGTGATCGCCCGCGTCGTCGACGGCTCGGAGTTCGACGAGGTCAAGCCGCTCTACGGGCCGAGCCTGGTGACCGGCTGGGCCCGGATCCACGGCTACCCGGTCGGCGTCCTGGCCAACGCGCAGGGCGTGCTGTTCAGCCAGGAGGCCCAGAAGGCGGCCCAGTTCATCCAGTGGGCCAACCAGCGCGACATCCCGCTGCTGTTCCTGCACAACACCACCGGCTACATGGTCGGCAAGGAGTACGAGCAGGGCGGCATCATCAAGCACGGCGCGATGATGATCAACGCGGTCGCCAACTCCAAGGTGCCGCACCTGTCGTTGCTCGTCGGCGCCTCGTACGGCGCCGGGCACTACGGGATGTGCGGGCGCGCCTACGACCCGCGCTTCCTCTTCGCCTGGCCCAGCGCCAAGTCGGCCGTCATGGGCCCGCAGCAGCTCGCGGGCGTGCTCTCCATCGTCGCCCGCGCCTCCGCGCAGGCGCGCGGCCAGGCCTACGACGAGGAGGCCGACGCCGGTCTGCGCGCGATGGTCGAGCAGCAGATCGAGGCGGAGTCGCTGCCGATGTTCCTCTCCGGCCGCCTCTACGACGACGGCGTGATCGACCCGCGTGACACCCGCACCGTGCTGGGCCTGTGTCTCTCGGCGATCCACAGCGCGCCGGTCGAGGGCGCGCGCGGCTACGGAATCTTCAGGATGTGACGGCGATGACCGACGACCTCACCCAGGGATGCGCTGTGATCACCTCCGTCCTCGTGGCCAACCGCGGCGAGATCGCCCGGCGGATCTTCCGCACCTGCCGCGAACTCGGCGTCGCCACCGTCGCCGTGTTCGCGGACCCGGACGCGGACGCGCCCTTCGTGCGCGAGGCCGACGCCGCCGTCCGCCTGCCCGGTGCCGCGCCCGCCGACACCTACCTGCGCGCCGACCTCGTCATCGCCGCCGCTCGCGCGGCGGGCGCCGACGCCGTGCACCCCGGCTACGGATTCCTCTCCGAGAACGCGGAGTTCGCGCAGGCGGTCCTGGACGCGGGCCTGGCCTGGATCGGCCCGCCGCCGTCCGCGATCGCCGCGATGGGCGTCAAGACCCGGGCCAAGGAGCTGATGGCCGCCGCCGGTGTGCCGGTGCTGACCGTCGCGGGCGCCCCCACCGGTGAGGACCTGCCGCTGCTGGTCAAGGCCGCGGCGGGCGGGGGCGGACGCGGCATGCGCGTGGTCCGTGAACTCGCGCAGCTCGAAGCGGAGTTGGCTGCCGCCCGGCGCGAGGCGCTGGCGGCGTTCGGCAGCGACGAGGTCTTCGTCGAGCCCTACGTCGAGACCGGCCGGCACGTCGAGGTGCAGCTGCTCGCCGACGCCCACGGCACCGTCTGGGCCGTGGGGGAGCGCGACTGCTCGATCCAGCGGCGGCACCAGAAGGTCGTCGAGGAGGCCCCGGCGCCGTTGCTCGCCGAGGACACCCGGGCCCGCCTGCACGAGGCCGCCCGGGCCGCCGCCCGTGCCATCGGCTACGTCGGCGCCGGGACGGCCGAGTTCCTGCTCGCGCCGGACGGACGCTTCTTCTTCCTGGAGATGAACACCCGACTCCAGGTCGAGCACCCCGTCACCGAGTGCGTGACCGGGCTGGATCTGGTGGCGCTGCAACTCGCCGTCGCCGAGGGCGGATCGCTGCCCGGCGCGGAGCCGCCGGCGCCACGCGGCCACGCGATCGAGGTCCGCCTCTACGCCGAGGACCCGGCCAAGGACTGGCAGCCGCAGACCGGAACCGTCGAGCGGCTCGACATCCCCGGAGTCACCGTCGAGTTCGCCCCGCCGGGGGCTGGGGAGGCGTCCGGGGTGCGCCTGGACGCGGGCGTCGCGGGCGGCAGCGAGGTGGGCGTCCACTACGACGCGATGCTGGCCAAGGTGATCGCCTGGGCGCCGACGCGCGCCGAGGCGGCCCGCCGCCTCGCGGGCGCGCTGGCCAGGGCCCGGGTTCACGGCCTGACGACCAACCGCGACCTGCTGGTGCGGGTGCTGCGCCACCCGGAGTTCCTGGCCGGGCACGTCGACACCGCGTTCCTGACCCGTCACCCCGACCAGGGTGCGGCCGACAAGGACGCCGTGGCTCTCGCGGCCCTGGCCGCCGCCCTCGGCGACGCCGCCGCCAACCGGAGCCCGATTGCCGGTGGTTGGCGCAACGTTCCGGCCCATCCGCAGGTCAAGCGTTACGCCCACGAGGGCGTGGAGCACGAGGTCCGCTACCGGCTGACCCGCGACGGCCTGCGCGCCGAGGCGCACCCCGACGTCGCCCTCGTCACCGCCTCGCCCGAGCGGGTCGTCCTGGCCGTGGGCGGCGTGCGGCGTGCGTTCGACCTCGCCCGCTACGGCGCGGAGCTGGTCCACGTCGACTCGCCGCTCGGCGCCGTCGCGCTGGCCGTGCTGCCGCGCTTCCCCGAGCCCGAACGCGAGACCGCGGCCGGATCGCTGCTCGCGCCGATGCCCGGCACGGTCGTCCGCGTCGAGACGGCCGTCGGCGAGGCGGTGACGGCCGGTCAGCCGCTGCTGTGGCTGGAGGCGATGAAGATGCAGCACCGCATCACCGCGCCGGCCGACGGCGTGGTCACCGAGCTTCGCGCAGCCGTCGGCCACCAGGTCGACACCGGCGCGCTCCTCGCCGTCATCGGCGAGACCACGCACACTGATCTGGAGGGGACCTCGCAGCCATGACCGCGACGTACGAGAGCACCTTCGTCGAATCCGAGGAACGCCGCGACCTGCGCGCCGCCGTGCGGGCGTTGGGTAGCCGCTACGGCCTGGAGTACCTGACCGCCTGCGGTAAGGAGCGCCGCCACCCCGACGAACTGTGGCGCGAGGCAGGCAAGCTGGGCTTCCTCGGCGTCAATCTGCCCACCGAGTACGGGGGTGGCGGGGCAGGCATCCAGGAGCTGTCCATCGTCCTGGAGGAGCTCGGCACGGCCGGCTGCCCGATGCTCATGCTCGTGGTCACCCCGGCCATCTGCGGCAGCATCCTGGCGCGCTTCGGGACCGGCGCCCAGAAGCAGGAGTGGCTGCCGGGCTTCGCCGACGGCACCCGCCGGATGGCCTTCGGCATCACCGAACCCGACGCGGGCTCCAATTCCCACAAGATCACCACCACCGCGCGCCGGGACGGCTCCGACTGGATCCTCAGCGGCCAGAAGGTCTTCATCTCCGGTGTCGACGCCGCCGACGCCACGCTCGTCGTGGGACGCACCGAGGACGCGAGGACGGGCAAGCTCAAGCCGGCCCTGTTCATCGTCCCGCGGGAGACGCCGGGCTTCACCTACACGCCGATCGAGATGGAACTGCACCTGCCCGAGCGGCAGTTCCAGCTCTTCTTCGACGACGTGCGGCTGCCCGCCGACGCGTTGGTCGGCGACGAGGACGCGGGTCTGCTCCAGCTCTTCGCCGGCCTCAACCCCGAGCGCATCATGGCCGCCTCCTACTCGACCGGCATGGCCCGCCTCGCGCTGGACCGGGCCGTCGACTACGCGAAGCAACGCACGGTCTGGAAGGACCCGATCGGCGCGCACCAGGGCATCGCGCACCCGCTCGCCCAGGTCCGCATCGAGGTGGAGCTGGCGCGGCTGATGACACAGAAGGCGGCGTTCCTCTACGACGCGGGCGACGACTTCGGCGCGGGCGAGGCCGCGAACATGGCCAAGTACGCGGCGGCCGAGGCGGCCGTCCGGGCCGTCGACCAGGCCGTGCAGACGCTCGGCGGCAACGGCCTGGCGTCCGAGTACGGCCTCGCCTCGCTGATCGCGGGCGTCCGGGTCGGCCGCATCGCGCCGGTCAGCCGGGAGATGATCCTGAACTTCGTCGCGCAGCACACCCTGGGCCTGCCGAAGTCGTACTGATCTCCACCGGCCGGACGAACCGGCAGGTCGGCGCGGGGGCGCCGTAGAGTTCCCCACGGAAAGGAAACACCCGTGCCGACAGCAACCACCGCCTCCGCGCGCGCCCCCAAGCAGGACCGGAGCCGAGCCACCCGCCGGCGGCTGCTGGAGGCCGCAGTGGACTGCCTGGCCGAGGTGGGCTGGTCCGGCAGCACCGTCGCGGTCGTCGCGGAGCGGGCCGGCGTCTCCCGGGGCGCCGCCCAGCACCACTTCCCCACCCGCGAGGACCTCTTCACGGCGGCCGTGGAGCACGTCGCCGTCCAGCGCCGCGCCGAACTCGACGCCCGCGCGGCCGCGCTCCCGGCCTCCGGCCCGCGCCGCCACGAGGCCGTCGTGCGGATGCTCGTCGGCCTCTACACCACCCCGCTGTTCCGGGCGGCGCTGCAACTGTGGGTGGCGGTCAGCACCGACGACCAGCTGCGCCCACGGGTCCTCGAACTGGAGTCCCGCATCGGCCGGGAGACCCACAAGACGGCCGTGGCTCTCCTCGGCGCCGACGAGACCCGCCCGGGCGTCCGCGAGACCGTCCAGGCCACCCTGGACATGGCCCGCGGCCTCGGCCTCGCCGATGTCCTCAGCGACGACAGCGACCGCCGCGAACGCATCGTCCGGCAGTGGGCCCGCATCCTCGACGCGCAGCTCTAGCGGACTCGTCTGCGTCCCTCGATCGACCGCGAGGTCGAACGCCACTGCCACGCCCGCGCCGGGTCGGTCGCCCTCGGGGAGCCGCTCGTGCTCCCCGGGCCGTTCGGCTTCACCCTGGAGAGCGCCGACTCGCTCCGATCAGTCGTGGCGGCGCCGGCCGCGGGCCCAGCTGATGAAGAGGCCGCCGCCCATGCCGGCGACGACGAGCGCGACGAAGACGACCACCTTGGCGGTCTTGTTCGGCTTGGGCGCGTGGGAGGCGGGCGCCGAGGCGGTGCTGCTCGGGCTGGCGTCGCTCGGGCTGGCGTCGCTCGGGCTGGCGTCGCTCTGGCTGGGGGCCGCCGCGAGCTGGACGGTGGCGTAGGCCGGGTGCGGCGCGGCGGACGCGGGCGCGGTGGCGCCCAGCAGCGCGGAGACGGACAGGGCGGCGGCAGCGGCGGCCAGCGCGGCGGGGCGGCGGACGGCGGAGAGCATGGTGCGGCGGGCCTTTCGTTCAGCGGCGGACCTCACCCTAACGCGCCCCGCCGTCGCACCTCACCGTGCGTGGTACCGGACCGGGTCCTCGTCCGTGACGGCCTCTGCCAGGCCCGTCTTCACCAGCCTGCGCAGATGTGCCGCGGCCTCCGAGACGGCCAGGTGCCGGGCCAGGAAGTTCAGCTCCGACCAGGGCCGGTTCCAGTGCATGCCCTGCGCCGCCTCCCACAGCGTCATCGGCGCGCCGAGCAGCTGCGCGTGCAGGTCGGCGAGGCGGGCCGCGTGGTGGTCCAGCAGCTCGCGGACCCGGCCCGGCGCGTCGGTGAAGCGGTACTGGTGCGCGGGCAGGATCTCCTGCGGGCCGAGCGCGGCGATCCGCTCCAGGGAGTCGATGAAGTCGCCCAGGGGGTCCGTCGGCTCGTCCTGCGGGTTCTCCGGGTAGAGCGAGACCACCGGGCTGATCGTCGGCAGCAGGTGGTCACCGCTCAGCAGGCGCGTGCGCGGCTTCTCGTCGAGGAAGAGGCAGACGTGGCCCGGCGTGTGGCCGGGCGTCCACATCACCCGCAGGTCGCGCCCCGGCACGCCCGCGCTCTCGCCGTGGACGAGCTCGCGGTCCGGGACAACCGCGCCGAGTGTGGCCGGGCCGGACTCGGCGTCGCCGCCCCACTCCCGCAGCGCGGCCAGATGCTCCTCCGGCAGTCCCGCCGCCCGCATGGAGCGGGCCATGCGCTCGATCCACTGGTCGGCCGGGATCTCCCGGACCGCCCGTACCACGTCGGCCTCCGCCGCGTGCATGGCCACCCAGGCGCCCGAGGCCGCCTGGACGTGCGCGGAGAGGCCGTGGTGGTCCGGGTGGTGATGGGTGATCAGGACGCCGTGCACGTCCTCCAGCGCGAAGCCGGCCTCGGCGACGCCCGCCCGCAGGATCTCGCGGCCGGACGGATCGTCCCAGCCGGTGTCCACCAGGACGGGGCCGCGCGCGCTCTCCAGCAGGTACACGAGCGTGTACCGCAGGGGGTTGTCGGGGATCGGCACGGGGATGCTCCACACCCCGCCGCCGAGGTCCTGCACCGACGGCAGCACCCGCGCCCGCCACGCCGCCCGATCGGGCTGGTCGTCCTCCAGCGCCTGTGGCACCGACACCGGCAGCCTCCTCGAAAGTGAAACGCGTTCTGTGGGCAATGCACCTGTCGCGGCAGCGTACTGCATGACCATTGCCGCCTATAACTAGAACTGGTATCAGTTCTCATGGAGTGGGACGGGGAGCCTGGTTCGGGAGGAGAGACCGATGGTCGACGGCGTGACCGAGTACGGCGAGCTCTACATCGGCGGAACGCTGGTGGCGCCCTCCGGCGCCGAGGTGATCGAGGTGATCTCCCCGCACACCGAGGAGGTCATCGGGCGCGTGCCGCACGCGGCCCGCGCGGACGTGGACCGCGCCGTCGCCGCCGCGCGCAGGGCCTTCGACGAGGGCCCGTGGCCGCGGATGAGCATCGAGGAGCGGATCGAGGTCTGCACCCGGATCAAGGACGGCATCGCCGCCCGCGCGGACGAGATCGCCCGGGTGATCAGCTCGGAGAACGGCTCGCCGTACTCCTGGAGCATCCTGGCCCAGGCCTTCGGGCCGGTGATGATCTGGGACTCGGCGATCGCGATCGCCCGTGACTTCCGCTTCGAGCAGTACCGCAGCGGCGTGCTCAGCCCGATCCTGGTCCGCCGCGAGCCGGCCGGCGTCGTCGCGGCCGTGGTCCCGTGGAACGTCCCGCAGTTCGTCGCGGCGGCCAAGCTCGCGCCCGCGCTGCTGGCCGGCTGCACCGTGGTGCTCAAGCCCTCGCCGGAGACGCCGCTCGACTCCTACATCCTCGCCGAGATCGCCACCGAGGCCGGCCTGCCCGAGGGCGTACTGAGCATCCTCCCGGCCGACCGCGAGGTCAGCGAGTACCTCGTCGGCCACCCCGGCATCGACAAGATCTCCTTCACCGGCTCGGTCGGGGCGGGCAAGCGGATCATGGAGGTCGCCTCGCGCAACCTCACCCGGGTCACCCTGGAGCTCGGCGGCAAGTCCGCGGCGATCCTGCTCGCCGACGCCGACATCGACGCCGCCGTGGCGAACCTGATGGGCGCCTCCTACATGAACAACGGCCAGGCCTGCGTCGCCCTCACGCGCGTGCTCGCGCCGCGCTCCCGCTACGACGAGATCGCGGACAAGATGGCCGCCGCCGTCAGCGGCCTGGTCGTCGGCGATCCGCTGGACGGCGCCACGCAGGTCGGCCCGCTGGTCGCCAAGCGCCAGCAACAGCGCAACCTCGACTACATCCGCATCGGCCAGGACGAGGGCGCCAAGGTCCTCACCGGCGGTGGCGTCCCCGCGGCGCAGCCGCGCGGCTGGTACGTCGAGCCGACGCTGCTGGGGTCCGTGGACAACCGGATGCGGGTGGCGCGCGAGGAGATCTTCGGCCCCGTCGTCTGCCTGCTGCCCTACGACGACGAGGCGGACGCGATCCGCATCGCCAACGACTCCGAGTACGGCCTTTCCGGCAGCGTCTGGGCGGGCGATCCTGTCCACGGCGTGGACGTCGCCCGGCAGGTGCGGACGGGCACCTTCTCGGTCAACAGCTTCAGTCTCGACTTCAACGGGCCGTTCGGCGGCTTCAAGAACTCCGGCCTGGGCCGGGAGTTCGGCCCGGAGGGCATGTCGGGCTTCCTGGAGGACAAGACCATCAACCTCCCGCAGGGGTACCCCGTCCCGGAGGGCAACTGAGATGGGTGACCGCTGGCGGCTGGAGGTCGACCGGCGCGTCTGCATCAGCAGTGGGTTCTGCGCGAACAGCGCGCCGGACGCGTTCAGGCTGGACGCCGCCCGGCAGTCGCACCCCGTCGACGACGAGATCGACGCGTCCGAGGTCGTCCTCGCCGCGGCGGAGACCTGCCCGGTGGAGGCGATCCTGATCCAGATGGCGGAGACCGGGGATCCGGTTTTCCCGGACTAGGGACGTTGCACTTCCTCAGGGGCGCGGGGAACTGCGCGAGCAACCCACTCCAGGCGGACGGCCCTGTTCGCGCGGGATCTCAAGGCCCAGGGTGGCTTGTCGCGCAGTTCCTCGCGCCCCCGGGGGAGTGCAACTAGCTCATCGTCAGAAGCTTGCAGGCCGTCTCGAGGTCGATGCGGACCTGGGCGATCGAGGCGCGGCCGCTCAGCCACGTCACCAGCGCCGAGTGCCAGGTGTGCTCGATGACCCGCACCGCGGCCAACTGCTCCCGCGTGGGGGGTTCCGTCAGGCCCATGGCGTCGAGGATGAGCTGTCCGGTGATCCGGCTGACCTGGTCCACCTCCGCACTCACCGAGCGGTCGGCGAAGGTCAGGGCGCGGACCATCGCCTCCGCGAGCTTTGGCTCGCGCTGCAGGCCGCGGAAGGTGCGCATCAGGGTGTCGGCCACGCGTGCCCCGGGGTCCTCGCCCTCGACGGGGTGCTTGCGGGTCTGCTCCTGGAAGATCTGCAACTGGTCCTGCATCGTCGCGACCAGCAGATGCACCTTGGACGGGAAGTACCGGTACAGCGTGCCCAGGGCGACGCCCGCCAGCTCCGCGACCTCGCGCATCTGGACCGCCTCGAAGCCGCCGCGCGACGCCAGTTGCGCGGCGGTGTGCAGGATGCGGCGGCGACGCGCCTCCTGCCGCTCGGTGAGTGGCGGCGCCGCCGGCCGCGGGCTGGTCGTCATCGGGCGCTCCTACGTGCCTACCGCTGGACCCCACGCATCATGGCCTACCGCGCGGGCGTGGCGCGAATCACCCGCCCCGCCCGATTTCGTAAAGCTACGGACCGGTAATCTTCAAGCTCTCTCGCTGCCGCCACGCTGGAACGTGTTCTAGATTACCCTGGCCGGGATCGCCCCGGGAGGCCCGGGACGCGCCCGGGACGACTGGGAGCGCGACGAGAGACCAGCAAGAGACCCAGGAGAGGGGTCCAGTTGACCGCGAGCCACGACGCGCCGCTGCGTATCGCGCTGCTCTCGTACAAGGGCAACCCGTTCTGCGGCGGCCAGGGCGTCTACGTCAGACACCTGTCGCGCGAGCTCGCCCGGCTCGGGCACGACGTGCGCGTGCTCGGCGGCCAGCCGTACCCCGTCCTGGACCACCACGCCGTCGACCCGGCCGGGCCGGGCCAGCTCGGCTTCACCGAGATCGCCAGTCTGGACCTCTATCGCGACCCGGACCCGTTCCGGACGCCCGGGCTCGCGGAGTACCGCGGGCCGGTCGACGTGCTGGAGACGGCGATCATGCGTACCGGCGGCTTCCCCGAGCCGCTGACCTTCAGCCTGCGGGCCCGGCGCCACCTCTCCCTGCACCGCGGCCGCTACGACGTCGTGCACGACAACCAGACCCTCGGCTACGGCCTGCTCGGTCTGGACCGGATCGGCTTCCCGCTGGTCACCACGATCCACCACCCCATCACCGTCGACCGGCAGCTCGACCTCGACGCCGCCGAGGGCACCCTCAAGAAGCTCTCCGTGCGCCGCTGGTACGGGTTCACGCGGATGCAGCGCCGCGTCGCCGCCCGTCTGGACTCGGTCCTGACGGTCTCCGAGAGCTCCGCCCGCGAGATCGTCGACCACCTCGACGTCGCGCCCGGCCGTGTGCACGTCGTGCCGATCGGCGCGGACGTGGAGCTGTGGTCGCCGGACGCGTCCGTCGCCGAGGTGCCGGGCCGGATCGTCACCACCGCCAGCGCCAACGTGCCGCTCAAGGGTCTGGTGCACCTGGTCGAGGCGCTCGCCAAGGTCCGCACCGAGCGCGAGGCGCACCTGGTCGTCGTCGGCAAGCGGCCCGAGGACGGGCCGGTCGCCGACGCGATCAAGCGGCTCGGCCTGGAGGACGCCGTCGAGTTCCGCGGCGGCATCGACGACGCGGCCTTCGTCGACCTGGTCCGCGGTGCCCAGGTGGCCTGCGTGCCCTCCCTCTACGAGGGCTTCTCGCTGCCCGCCGCCGAGGCGATGGCCACCGGCACGCCGCTGGTCGCCACGACCGGCGGCGCGATCCCCGAGGTCGCCGGCCCCGACGGCGAGACCTGCCTGGCCGTCCCGCCGGGCGACCCCGGCGCGCTGGCCGCCGCTCTCGGCAGGCTCCTGGACGAGCCGGAGCTGCGCGCCCGGATCGGTGCCGCGGGCCGTGCCCGCGTGCTGGAGCGCTTCACCTGGCGCCGCGCGGCCGAGCTGACCGTCGAGCGCTACCGCGAGGCGATCGCCACCGGCACCGGGCAGTCCGCCCGCGCCGGCCGCGGCTGGCGCTACGTCTGACCTTCCCTCGCTCTCCTTTTCTCTACTGCCCGTCACCGTTAGGAGCCCCGGCCGTGCTGACCGTCGACTTCTCCCGCTTTCCGATCGCCCCGGGCGACCAGGTGCTCGACCTCGGCTGCGGCGGCGGACGCCACGCCTTCGAGGTGTACCGGCGCGGTGGGCGCGTCGTCGCCCTGGACCAGAACGCGGACGAGATCCGCGAGGTGCGCAAGTGGTTCGCCGCGATGGAGCTGGAGGGCGAGGCCCCGGCCGGTGCCTCCGCGATCGCCGTCGAGGGCGACGCGCTGAACCTGCCGTTCCCGGACGACAGCTTTGACAAGATCATCATCTCCGAGGTGATGGAGCACATCCCGGACGACAAGGGCGTGCTCGCGGAGATGGTCCGCGTCCTCAAGCCGGGCGGTTCCATCGCCATCACCGTGCCGCGCTGGCTGCCCGAGCAGATCTGCTGGGCGCTCTCCGACGCCTACCACGAGGTCGAGGGCGGCCACATCCGCATCTACCGCGGCGACGAGCTGCTGGAGAAGATGCGCGGCGCGGGCCTGCTCCCGCACGGCACCCACCACGCCCACGCGCTGCACTCGCCGTACTGGTGGATCAAGTGCGCCGTCGGCGTCGACAACGACAAGGCGCTGCCCGTCCGCGCCTACCACCAGCTGCTGGTCTGGGACATCGTCGGCGCCCCGGTCGTCGGCAAGCTCACCCGGCTGACGGAGAAGGCGCTCAACCCCGTCATCGGCAAGAGCTTCGTCGCCTACGCGACCAAGCCCCGCACCGGTCAGGACGAGGCGTGAGGACGCTGACCCTGGACGGCGTGCTGACCGCCGAGCAGGCCGCGGCGACGGTACGCAGCATCCTGGCCGAGCAGCGCGCCGACGGCGCCATCCCGTGGTTCGCCGGCGGCCACCTCGACCCCTGGGACCACGTCGAGGCCGCCATGGCCCTGGACGTGGCCGGCGAGCACGCCGCGGCCGAGGCCGCCTACCGTTGGTTGATGGGCAGTCAGAACGCGGACGGCTCCTGGTATGCCGCCTACCGTGAGGGCGCCGCGAGCGACCTCAACCGCGAGTCCAACTTCTGCGCCTACGTGGCCGTCGGGGTCTGGCACCACCACCTCTCCACGGGCGACGACGCCTTCCTGGAGGAGATCTGGCCGACCGTCAGCCGGGCCATGGCCTTCGTGCTGGAGCTCGGCCGCGCGGACGGCACCGTCTCCTGGCGCCGCGAGGAGAACGGCACCACCCCCGACGAGGCGCTGCTGACCGGCTGCTCCAGCGTCCACCACGCGCTGCGCTGTGCCCTCGCCATCGCCGACTACCTCGAAGAGCCGCAGCCCGACTGGGAGTTGGCGGCCGGTCGACTCGGCCACGCGGTGGCCCACCACCCCGAGCGCTTCCTGGACAAGGACCGCTACTCGATGGACTGGTACTACCCGGTCCTCGGCACCGCGCTGCGCGGCGCGGCCGCGCGCGAGCGCATCGAGCGTGAGTGGGACCGCTTCGTCGTCCCGGGCCTGGGCGTGCGCTGCGTCTCGGACCGCCCGTGGGTCACCGGCGGCGAGAGCGCGGAGCTGGCGCTGGCCCTGTGGGCGATCGGCGAGTCCGAGCGCGCCGTGGAGATCCTGAAGTCCATCCAGCACCTGCGCCACGAGGACGGCGGCTACTGGACGGGCTACGTCTTCGAGGACGACGCGATCTGGCCCGAGGAGCGCACGACCTGGACGGCCGGTGCCCTGCTGCTCGCGGTCGCGGCGCTGGGCGGGGACGAGGCGACGGTCTCGGTCTTCGGCGGCGAGAAGCTCCCGGCGGGGCTCACGGAGGAGTGCTGCGCCGCGGTTCGCTGAACGGGACCGCTGGGTAGGGCAACGGGCTGCTAGCGTCCGCGTCATGGCTATGGACTGGCTCACACACGACCGTTACCTCGACTCCGCCGCCGCGGACGCGCGGCGCATCGCGGAGCTTGCCGAGGGCGCGGACCTCGGCGCCCCCGTCCCCAGTTGTCCCGAGTGGGCGCTGCGCGACCTCCTCTTCCACCAGGGCATGGTGTTCCGCTGGATCGGCGAGATCGTCGCCCGCAAGGCGACCGAGCGGCTGCCGTTCCGGGAGGTGCCGGACGCGGCGATGCCGGCCGGAGGGGAGGTCGCCTGGCTGCTCACCGGCGCGGACCGCACCGTGGCCACGCTCAGGGAGGCCGGGCCGGACGTCGCGGTCTGGGGCTGGGCCCAGGGCGGTGGCACCCGCTGGTGGGGCCGCCGGATCGCGCACGAGACGCTGGTGCACCGGATCGACGCCGAACTGACGCTCGGCGCGCGGCCGGAGGCCGAGCCCGCGCTGGCCGCCGACAACGTCGACGAGCTGCTGACCAACGCGCTGGACTTCACCGCCCGTGCCTTCGACAAGCGCGCCGCGCTCTCCGGCGCCGGAGACAGCCTGCACCTGCACGCCACCGACACCCCGGGCGAGTGGCAACTCCTGCGCGCCGAAGAGGGCTTCAGCCTCGACTACGGCCATGCCAAGGCGGACGCCGCGGTGCGCGGCACCGCCCGCGAGGTGATGCTCTGGCTCAACGGCCGCCTGCCGCAGGGGGACGCGGGCCCCGAGCGGTTCGGCGAGGAGCGCGTGCTGGAGCTGTGGCGCGGCAGCCTCAGCCTCGGCTGAAGCCATCGCCGGCCATCGGCCACCGGCCGCGGGCCACCGCCGGCCACCGCCGGCCGCCGACCCCCGCCGGTCGCGCGGCCTCAGAGCACCAGTTCCGCCAGCGTCCGCAGCGTCTCCGGATCGCGCGAGGTGACCAGCAGGTCCGTGACGGGGGTGCCCCGCCACGCCGCCAGCCGCTCCGCGATCCGCTCGCGCGGCCCCACCAGGCTGATCTCGTCGGCGAAGGCGGCCGGGACCGTCGCCACGGCCTCCTCGCGGCGCCCGGCCAGGAACAGCTCCTGGATGCGGCGCGCCTCGGCCTCGTAGCCCATCCTGGCCATCAGATCGGCGTGGAAGTTGCGGTGCTGCGCGCCCATGCCGCCGATGTAGAAGCCGAGCATGGCGCGGATCGGTGCCAGTCCCTCGTCCACGTTCGCGCAGACGCGGGCGTGGACGAGGGGCGCGACCACGAAGCCGGGGCGGGCGCCCGCCAGCGGTTCGGCGTAGACCTCGTGCCAGCGCTCGGGGGAGAAGTAGAGCGGGAGCCAGCCGTCGGCGATGCGGACGGTCTGGGCGATGTTCTTCGGCCCCTCCGCGCCGAGCAGGATCGGCAGGTCGGCGCGGAGCGGGTGCGTGATCGGCTTGAGCGGTTTGCCGAGGCCGGTGCCGTCCGGGCCGGGATAGGGGAGCGGGTGGTAGCGGCCGTCCAGGGAGACCGGCTTCTCGCGGCGCAGGGTCTGCCGGATGACGTCGACGTACTCGCGCACGGCGGTGAGCGGCGAGCGCGGGAACGGGCGCCCGTACCAGCCCTCCACCACCTGCGGGCCGGAGAGCCCGAGGCCCAGCAGGAGCCTGCCGCCGCTGAGGTGGTCGAGCGTCAGCGCGTGCATGGCGGTGGCGGTCGGGGTGCGGGCGGCCATCTGGGCGATGCCGGTGCCGAGGCGGATCCGGCTGGTGTGGGCGGCGATCCAGGTCAGTGGGGTGAACACGTCCGAACCCCAGGACTCGGCCGTCCACACCGAGTCGAAGCCGAGACGCTCCACCTCCTGGGCGAGCTCGACGAAGCCCGGGGTCGGTGCCGCGCCCCAGTAGCCGAGCACCAGACCGAGCCGCATGACAGGACCCCCTCGCTTATCTGACGGTGTGTCAGGTTAGCGAGGGGGTCCGCAAGGAACAAGACGGAACGCCAGGCAGGACCAGCAGGGCGGTCAGCCGCGCTGGATCCCCGAGGTGTCCACCAGCAGGCCGCTCTTGCCCTCCTGGGTCCGCGCGAGCAGTGCCTCGCCGCGCTGGGCGATGGCCAGGTACCAGGTGCCGGGGACGAGCTCGCCGACCGGGGCGCCGTTCGGGTCGCTCTCCGGAGCCAGTGGACGGGCGGCCGGAACCGCGAACCAGAACGGCGCGAAGGCGGCTGCGGGGGCAGCGGGCTCGCCGACCGGAGCCGGGGCTGGAGCCGCTGCGAGCGGCTGACCGCCGGGGCCGAGCCGGACCGTGGAGGCCGCGCCGGGCGGCGGGGTGTCCTGCGGCTCGGGCCGCGACAGGCGCGCGGTCGCGGTCTCGGCCCTCGGCGCCGGGGCCGGCACCGCGGCCGACTGCTCGCCGGGGTTGGGCAGCGGCAGGGTCGCCGCGGCCTGCTCCGGACCGTGGAACGCCTGGCCCGGGTGCGCCTGCTGCACCGGCTGCGGGTTGAAGTGGCCCACGTGCGACTGCTGGGCGCCCGGCACGGCCTCACCCGGGGCGGCGGGCGCGCCGAAGCCCTGGAAGCCCGGCTGGCCCGGTGCGCCCTGCGGCGCGTAGGGCGTCGGCGGTGCGAGCGGAGCCGCCGCCGGCAGCAGCGGCGCGGCGAGCACCGGAAGCACCGGACCGGCCACGGCGAGCACCACGCTCGCCGCGCAGAACAGGAAGGCGAGGAAGGCGCCCAGCTGCGGACCGGCGGAGACCTCGGCGTGCCCGAAGACCGCACCGGTCGGGCCGCCGAACAGCGTCCACAGCGCGGACCAGGCCGAAGCCACCGTCAGCACCACGCCCCAGGGCCGCAGTCCGATGCCGAGCGCGGACGGCTCGTTCGGCAGCAGCCGCCCGAGCAGCACCAGCACCGGCCCGATCACGCCCAGCAGCACCACGGCGGGCAGCAGCGGGAACAGCGCCGTGCTCCACGCGTTCGTCGAGCAGGAAGCGGACGGATCTCCGTTGCAGGACCCTGCGCTCGCCTGGAAGAAGGTGAAGAAGGAGGAGACGAGCAGCAGCAGCGCCGACGCCGCCAGCGCGGCGTCCCCTCGGGTGACGGATCGCAGATTCACCGCGTGAGCCTCTCGTGAGTCGTGGTCCGCTTGCGACCGTATCAGTCCGATCAGTGCGCCTCTTGGAGGATGAACTGGCTGAGCCCGTTCGCGATGCCCTGCGCCGCCTCCTGGCGCCACGAGGCCGACGTCAGCCGGTCCGCGTCGCCCGAGTTGCGCATGTTGGCGCACTCGATGAACACCTTCGGCACCGTGGACATGTTCAGGCCGCCCAGGTCGCTGCGGATGTCGTAGCCGACCCCGCCGTTGATGTAGTTGGCGAACGGCTCGCCGGTGGCGGCGTTGAACGCGGCGCGCACGTCCATGCCGAGAGTGTGCGACGGCCCGACGATCGCGGTGTTGTCCACCCCGCCCGCGTCCACCGCCTGCGGCATGATCACATGGAAGCCGTGGTCGCTCGACCCCGCGCCGTCGGCGTGGATGGAGATCGCCGCGTCCGCGTGGGCCCGGTTGCCGATGGCCGCGCGCTCGGTGACGCAGGGCCCCCAGGGGGTGTTGCCGTCCTGCGTCATGACGACCGTCGCCCCCTCGGCCTGGAGCAGCGTCCGCACCCGGCGCGCCACGTCGAGCGTGAACTGCGCCTCCGGGTAGCCCGCGTTGGTGGAGGCGCCGGTGGTGTCGCACGCCTTGCTGCTGTTGCCGACGAAGACCAGCTTGTTGATCTCGCTCGGGTGGTCGACGTTGCCCGGGTTGTGCCCCGGGTCCAGCAGCACGACCTTGCCCGCGAGCGGCTTGCCCTTCGACGCGGAGGGGGAGGGCGAGACCCCGGTCGTCGGGGTGCCGGAGGGGTGCCCGGCGGAGTTCGCCTTCGCGCCCGCGCTCGGGGAGCCCCAGCCGCCCGCGTCCTGGCTCGTCCCGCTGGCGGCGGGGTGGGCGTCCGCGCTCTTGCCGGGTTCGCCCGCTATCGCGTTCCAGCCGAGCCAGCCCGCGAAACAGAGCGGCACCAGGGCCGCCAGGACCAGCACGAACGTGGTGGCCCTGGTGCGCGGCGAGTGGTGCGGCCCGAGGTCGTCAGAAGTCATTTCCCGTCCACGAAGGCAGTCCGTACTGTGTGGCGATCGGCGTCCATTGCACCACGAACCCGTTCTTGTCCGCCGTGGCCGTGGTGTTCGCGCTGGTGATGGAGCCCGGCAGCTGGGCTCCCGGGGAGCAGTTGCCGGAGGCCAGCGAGCCCGCGTAGGACGCGTACGCGTCGTCGGCGGCGGCCGAGTCCCGCTCCGCCTGGGCGAGCTTCTGCGCCAGCGCGGCGCCGTTCGGCAGCTGGGAGAGGTCCAGCGCGCCGGCCTGGGTCGCGAGCGTCTGGCGGCTGGCCCCCGCGCTCTGGAACGCGCCCTGCGCGGCGGCGAGGTTCGTGCAGCTGCTGATGTCCGTCGCGGCGGTCGCGACGGAGAGCCGCACGGTCTTGCTCTGCGACAGCAGGGAGTCCACGGCCTGCGCCTGCGTCTGGGCGCTTCCGCTCGCGGAGGCGGAGGGGGAGGCGGAGGGGGACGCCGAGTCGCTGGGGCTACCGGAGTCGCTCGGGGCGGGCGAGGTGCTCGGCGCGGGCGAGGTGCTCGGTCCGGGGGACGGCTTCGACCCCTGCCCGAGGTGCAGCCCCCACACCGCGCCGACGCCCAGCAGGGCGGCGATCACGACGACGATCACGACGAGTACGCCCGTCGACAGGCCCGTCCGCCCCCCGGCGGCTCCTCCGTCCTGCTGCGCCCCGCCGAAGTCCGGCCGCTGGTACGGCCGCGGTCCACCCTGCGGCGGCACCTGCCCACCGCCGCCCTGCACCCCTGGCGGCACGTACGGCGCGGCCGCGCCGAAGCCGCCGGCCTGGGGCGCGGTGACGGTGGGGATGTAGGCGGTGTGGGCGTCCGGGGCTGTACCCGGGGCGGGGGTGGAGCCGGGCGGCGCGGCTGCCGGGCCGGTGGGCAGGTAGCCCGGTGCGGTGGGGGCTGCGCCCGGGGTGCGGGGCGCGAAGCCGGAGGTGGGTGGGGGCGGCGCCTGACCGGCGCCCTGGGTGGGCGCGGCCGGGCCGAAGCCGCCGGCCTGCGGTGCGGTGACGGTGGGCACGTAGCCCGTCGGGGCCGGCGGCTGGGCGGGCCGCGCGGGGCCTGCGGGGCCCGCGTCCTGGGGTGCCGGGCCGGGGCCGGGGGTGCCGGTCGGAGCCTGGGGCACGCCCGGTCCCGTGGTTTGCGGAGCCGGGGGCTGGTGCGGGGCGTTGCCCGGGAAGTACGGGCGGGCGATCGGCTGGTTCAGCTGAGTCGGCGGCGGTGCGTCCGGCGCCCCCGTCGGCGGGGCCGACGGGATCGGCGGTGCGTCCGGGACCCCCGTCGGCGGGGCCGACGGGACCGGCGGGAGGACCGCCGTCTCCTCGGCGTCGCTCGGTGCCGGGGCACCCCCGGAGGCCTCCGCACGGCGCAGCGGGGTCGTGCGTGGTTCGGCGCGGCGGACCCAGCCGCCCGCACCGCCGTTGGCGGTCGGATCCCAGACCGCAGGGGTCGTGCCGTCCCGATCGCTCATGTCCGCACCTCGCCGCGTACCGCAGGTTCCCCGAAACCGATCGGCGCCACCGTATCGAAAGCCTGTCGCCCGTAGGCGGCTTTGCGCGAGCAAGATCCTCCTACCCGCGGCTCAGCACCCGCAGTGAGCCGGTGACGGAGACCTCGCGGAAGCCCTCCGCGAGCGCCCGCAGGTAGACCCGGTAGGGGGCCTGGCCCCCGTCCGCCGGGTCGGGGAAGACGTCGTGGACGACGAGCAGGCCCTCGGGGGCGAGGTGCGGGACCCAGCCCTCGTAGTCGCCGGTGGCGTGCTCGTCGGTGTGGCCGCCGTCGACGAAGACCAGGCCGACCTGCGTGCCCCACAGGCGCGCCAGCTGCGGCGAGCGGCCGACCAGCGCGACGACGTACGGCTCCAGGCCGGCCGCGTGCAGGGTGCGGCGGAAGCGGGGGAGGGTGTCCATCACGCCGACCTCGGGATCGACCAGGCTGGTGTCGTGGTACTCCCAGCCGGGCTGCTGCTCCTCCGAGCCCCGGTGGTGGTCCACGGTGACCGTGACGGTCCCGGCCAGGCGCGCGGCCTCGGCGAGCAGGATCGTGGAGCGGCCGCAGTACGTGCCGATCTCCAGCAGCGGCAGGCCCGTGCGGGTGGCCGCCTCGACGGCCGCCGCGTACAGGGCCAGGCCCTCGTCCACGGGCATGAAGCCCGTCGCCGCCTCGAAGGCGGCCAGCACCCGCGCCTGCGGGAGGGCGGCGGGGCCGGTCTCCGGCGTGGTCTCCCGTGCCTGTGGCGTCTGTCGCGTCGCGTCCATAGCGCGCCACCCTACCGGCCGGTCACTTCTGTGCACCCGGCCGGTAGGCACCTCGGGGACCTGTGTCAACGGACGAGCAGAGCCTCGGCGTCGATCGCGGTGGAGTCCGCCGTGCCCGCATGATCGCGGGCTCCGCCGTCTCGCGGCTGCGAGCGAAGGCGAGCCGCAGGTGGGTGGGCGGAAACGTGCCGTCGAAGTCGTCGTGGGTCGGCTCGGAGACCAGCACGCGCGAACCCGAGCATTCTGGGCAAACGGTGTTTTCGCTCGTCCTGGGCGGGGTCATGGCTGGCCGGAGATCAGGCCGGATGCGGCGGCTGTGACGAAAGTCGGGTCCATCGCCGGACTTCCCAATTACTGCAACACGTTCTAATCTGACGCCACGTCAGCAGCAGAAGGGGGCGTCATGGCTGTCGGCATCAGCGAGGAGCACCGGGAGCTGCGGGGCTCGGTGCGCCGCCTGCTGGAGCGGGAGGTGTCCGGGCCGGTGGTCAGGGCGGCGCTGGCGGAGGGGCCGGGTGCGGTGGGGACCGCCCGGCCCCTGTGGTGGAAGGGGCTGGCCGAGCAGGGGCTGCTCGGCCCGCACCTTCCCGAGGAGTCGGGCGGGGGCGGCGGCGGGCTGCTGGACCTGGCCGTCGTCGTCGAGGAGACCGGCCGCGGGCTGCTGCCCGGTGGCTATCTGCCGACGGTCCTCGCCGCCACGCTGCTGGCCCACGCCGATCCGGCGGACAGCCGGCTCGCCGCGCTCGCCGAGGGCGGGCTCACCGCCGCCGTGGCCTGGAAGGGAACGGTGAGCGCCACCCCGGGCGGGCGGCTGGCCGGGCGGGCCGAGGTCGTCCTCGGCGCGGCCGAGGCCGAGCTCCTGCTGGTCCGGGCCGTCGCCGAGCAGGGGCCGGCCTGGTACGCCGTGCCTGCCTCCGCCGCGCGGATCGTGCCCCTCGCCGGACTGGACCTCTCCCGCGGCCTGGCCCGCGTCGAGTTCGGCGACGAGGCCGCCGGCGAGCCCGCCGAACGTCTGCCCGGCCTCGCTGGTCCGGACGCCGACGCCCTGGCGCAGGCCCTGGCACGGACCGTGCTGGCCGCCGAGGCCTGCGGGATCGCCCGCTGGGCCCTGGAGACGGCCGTCGCCCACGCGCGCGTCCGCGAACAGTTCGGGCGGCCCATCGGCCAGTTCCAGGCCGTCAAACACCTGTGCGCCACGCTGCTGGTGCGCGCGGAGAAGGCCGCCGCCGCGACCTGGGCGGCCGCGCGCGAGACCACGCCGCTGACCGCCGCCGTCGCCGCGGCCCTCGCCGCCGACGCGGCCTGCGCCAATGCCGAGGACTGCATCCAGATCCTCGGCGGCATCGGCTTCACCTGGGAGCACGACGCCCACCTGCGCCTGCGCCGCGCCCTCGCACTGCGCCAACTCCTCGGTGGTGACGGCGCGCTGTGGCGCACCGTGGCCACCGCCGCCGCCCGGAGCGACCAGTGGCGTCCGCAACTGGAACTGCCGCCCGAGGCCGAGGAGTTCCGCGCCGAGGCACGCGCGGCCGCCGACTCCGTCTGTGGACTCGACCCGGCCGAACAGCGCCGCCGCCTCGCCCCCGGGGGCTGGGCCGCGCCGCACCTCCCGCCGCCCTACGGGCTGGGGGCCGGGCCGCTGCGCCAACTGGTGGTCGAACAGGAGCTGCGCGCCGGTGGCGTCCGGCTGCCGGACCTGACCATCGGCAACTGGGTGGTTCCCTCCCTGGCCGCCCACGGCACCGACGCGCAGCGCGAGCGCCTGCTGATGCCCACGCTGCGCGGCGAACTGACCTGGTGCCAGCTGTTCTCCGAACCCGAGGCCGGCTCCGACCTGGCCGCGCTGCGCACCCGCGCCGTCCGTCAGGAGGACGGCAGCTGGCGCGTCGACGGGCAGAAGGTGTGGACCTCCAGCGCCCGCACCGCCGACTACGGCATCCTGCTGGCCCGCACCTCCCCCGAGAAGCCCAAGCACAAGGGCCTCACCTACTTCGTCGTCGACATGCGCGCCACGCCCGGCGTCGAGATCCGCCCGCTGCGTGAGCTCACCGGCGACGCCGTCTTCAACGAGGTCTTCCTCGACGACGTGCGGCTGCCCGCGGACGCGGTCGTCGGCGCCGTCGACGACGGCTGGCGCGTGGCCCGGCACACGCTCGGCAACGAGCGGGTCCACATGGCCGACTCCAGCCCCACCGGCCCGGCCGTCCAGCGGCTGCTGCGCGCGCCCGGCGCCGACCCGGTCGTCCTCGGCCGGCTCGTCGCCGACGAACAGGTGCTGACCTGCATCGACCTGCGCACCACGCTCAGCGCGCTCGACGGACTCGATCCCGGCGCGGGCGGCAGTGTGCGCAAGCTCGTCTCCGCGCCCCACGCGCAGCGCGTCGCCTCCTACGCGCTGGAGCTGTGCGGGGAGGCGGGCGCGGTCTACGAGGGCCTGGGCCGCGAGGTGGGGCACGCGCTGCTGATGTCGCGCTGCCTGACCATCGCCGGCGGCACCACCCAGGTCCAGCTGAACGTCGTCGCCGAGCGCATCCTCGGCCTCCCGCGCGACCCGCAGGCGTAACGAGAAGGACCGGAGAAGAGATGACCGAGAAGGTGTTCCTCGTCGGCGTCGGCATGACGAAGTTCGAGAAGCCGGAGACCAGGGAGTGGCACTACTGGGACATGGCCAAGGAGGCCGGCGAGGCCGCCCTGGCCGACGCGGGCATCGGCTACGACCTCGTGGAGCAGGCCGCCGTCGGCTACTGCCACCAGGCCTCCACGGCTGGTCAGCGCGCGGTCTACACGATCGGCCTTTCCGGCGTGCCCGTCTACAACGTCAACAACAACTGCGCCACCGGCGCCACCGCGCTGATGACGGCCCGGCAGTTCGTGGCGGGCGGGCTGAACGACTGCGTCCTGGCGCTCGGCTTCGAGCAGATGAGCAAGGGCGCGCTCGGCGGCGGCGCCGGTGCGGGCGGCTTCGCGGCCAGTCCCGTCGCCCGCCACTACGGCGTCATGGCCGCCCGGCACGGCTTCGAGGCGAGCCCGCCCACCGCGCAGATCTTCGGCAACGCCGCCCGTGAGCACATGGAGCGGTACGGCACCACCGCCGAGCAGCTCGCGCTGGTCGGCGTGAAGAACCACCGGCACTCCACGGCCAACCCGCGCGCCCAGTTCCGCGACGAGTACAGCCTGGAGGAGGTGCTGGGCGCGCGGACGATCCACGCGCCGCTCACCAAGCTCCAGTGCTCGCCCACCTCCGACGGCGGCGCGGCCGCCGTGGTGGCGAGCGAGCGCTTCGTGCGTGCGCACGGCCTGCAGGACCGCGCCGTGGAGATCGTCGGCCAGGCGATGACCACGGACACCGAGGAGAGCTTCGCCTCCGGCTCCTGCGTCGACGTCGTCGGCAAGCCGATGTCGCGCGAGGCCGGGCGGGCCGTCTTCGGGCAGTCCGGGCTCGGCATCGAGGACGTGGACGTCGTCGAACTGCACGACTGCTTCTCCGTCAACGAGATCCTCACCTACGAGGCGCTCGGCATGTGCCCGGACGGCGCGGGCGGCAAACTCGTCGCCGAGGGCGCCACGACCTACGGCGGCCGGTGGGTGGTCAACCCGTCCGGCGGACTGATCTCCAAGGGACACCCGCTCGGTGCCACCGGGCTGGCCCAGTGCGCCGAGCTGGTCTGGCAGTTGCGTGGTGAGGCGGACGGCCGTCAGGTCGCGGGCGCGCGCGTGGGCCTGGCCCACAACATCGGCCTCGGCGGCGCGGCCGTGGTCACGATGCTGCGGCGGTGAGGCGATCGGCCACTCGGCTGCGGGATGTGACTGACCCGTGTCGATGCGTTCTCAAGTCACGAGCTTTGCGCTAGAACTTGTTCTAGCTCGCTCCTCCTCGTTCCACCCGCTCCACCCCACAGCCCGCGGGACCGGCCGGACCACCGAAGCAGCCGGAACCCGCGTCGAAGCGACCCCGGCGCGGCCGACGGTGCGGACGGCCGCGTCGGGGTCCACCAATGCCCTTAAGGTTCTCGAAAGAGGCTCTCCATGCCCATCAACCCCGCCGAAGCCCTCGCCGCCCCGGCCCGCCACACCGAACTCGCCTGGGACCACAAGGACGTGATCCTCTACCACCTGGGCATCGGTGCGGGCGCGCAGCGGCCGGCCACCGACCCCGACGAACTGCGCTGGACCTACGAGAAGGACCTCCAGGTCCTGCCCAGCTTCGTCACCGTCGCCGGCGGCGGGCTGGCCAAGGCGGGCGCGTTCAACCTGCCGGGGCTCCAGATCAACCTCGCCCAGGTGCTCCATGGCGGCCAGCGCATCGAGCTGCACCGGCCGATCCCGGCCACCGGCCAGGGCACGCTGACCAGTTCGCTCGCCGCGATCTACGACAAGGGCAAGGCGGCGGTCCTGGTCATGCGCAGCGAGGCCGCCGACGCCGACGGTCCTCTCTACACCTGCGACACCGAGATCTTCGTCCGCGGCGAGGGCGGCTTCGGCGGCGAGCGCGGCGAGAGCGTCCGCCTGGAGCTGCCCGCGCGCGAGCCCGACGCGGTCCGCGAGATCCCCGTCCGCCACGACCAGGCGCTGCTCTACCGCCTCTCCGGCGACTGGAACCCCCTCCACGCCGACCCCGACTTCGCCAAGCTCGCCGGGTTCGACCGCCCGATCCTGCACGGGCTGTGCTCCTACGGCGTCACCCTCAAGGCCGTCGTGGACGCCGTGCTCGGCGGCGACGCCTCCCGCGTGCGCGAGTACCGCACCCGCTTCGCCGGGATCTTCTTCCCCGGCGAGACGCTCCGCGTGCGGATCTGGCGCGACGGCGCCGACAAGCTGCTCGTCAGCGCGACCAGCGTGGAGCGCGACGACGCGCCCGTCCTCGCCGACACCGTCGTCACCTACCAGCCCTGACGCTTCCGTTCTCCCTTTCTGCCTTTCTCTCTCTCCCTCCGCACCGACCCAGTTTCCGCACCGAATTGACCGAGGAGCGAAGACCATGCGCGCAGCGGTTCTGCACGAGACCGGCCAGGAGAAGCTGGAGGTCCACGACGGCGTCGAGACCCCCGCCACCGGTCCCGGCCAGGTCCGGGTCGCCCTGAAGGCCGCCAGCCTGTGCCACTCCGACCTGTCCGCGATGAGCGGCGTGCTGCCGCAGCCCGCGCCGTTCGTGCCCGGCCACGAGGGCGCCGGCGAGATCACCGAGGTCGGCGCGGGCGTGACGGGCCTCGCCGTCGGCGACCGCGTCATCGTCTGCTGGATGCCGCCCTGCGGCGCCTGCCCCTCCTGCCTGCGCGGCGAGGGCAACCTGTGCCTGGCCGCCTTCGCCAACATGGGCACGCCGAACTACAAGCACGACGGCAAGGACATCTTCGGCTTCTCCGCCACCGGCACCTTCGCCGAGGAGAGCGTCGTCGCCGCGGGCTGCGCGGTGAAGATCCCCGACGACGTCCCCTACGAGGTCGCCGCCCTCATCGGCTGCGGCGTCACCACCGGCGTCGGCGCCGCGATCAACACCGCCAGGGTCAAGCCCGGTTCGAGCGTCGTCGTGATCGGCTGCGGCGGCGTCGGCATAGCCGCGATCCAGGGCGCCAAGATCTGCGGCGCCGCCCAGATCCTCGCCGTCGACCCCGTCGCCTCCCGCCGTGAGTGGGCGCTTCGCTTCGGCGCGACCGAGGCCGTCCACCCCGACGACCTGAACGACGCCAAGGCCCGGATCACCGCCGGCGAGGGCTTCGACTACGCCTTCGAGGTCGTCGGCCGCTCCGCCACCGTCCGCACCGCCTACGACGCCGTCCGGCGCGGCGGCGCGCTCGTCGTCGTCGGCGCGGGCGCCATGGACGACCACGCGCAGTTCAACATGTTCGAGATGTTCTTCAACGAGAAGCGCATCCTGCCGTCCCTGTACGGGGGCGCGGACGTGCCCGCCACCTACCGCAAGGTCATCGAGCTGTGGCGGGCCGGCCGCCTCGACCTGGAGGGCATGGTCACCCACCACGTCGAGCTGGAGCACGTCAACGACGCGATCGAGCAGATGCGGACGGGTGAGGCGCTGCGCACCGTCATCACCATGGGGGCGGACGCGTGACCACCACCTCGCTGTCCGGCCTGACCGCGATCGTCACCGGCGCGGGGCGCGGCCTCGGCCGCGCCGAGGCCCTCGAACTCGCCCGCGCGGGCGCGAACGTCGTCGTCAACGACTTCGGCGCGCCCGGCCGCGACGGCAGTGGCGGCGCGTCCGCCGCGCCCGCGGACGAGACCGTCGCGGAGATCCTGGCCCTCGGCGGCCAGGCCGTCGCCCACTACGGCGACGTGGCCGAGATCGGCGTCGCGGCAGAGCTGGTCGAGCTGGCGGTCTCCACCTACGGGCAGCTCGACATCGTGGTCAACAACGCCGGCATCCTGCGCGACCGCATGGTCTTCTCCATGACCGAGGAGGAGTGGGACTCCGTCATCCGCGTCCACCTGCGCGGCCACTTCGCCACGACGCGCGCGGCGTCCGCGCACTGGCGCGACCGCAGCAAGGCGGCCGGGGCGCCGGTCTACGGGCGGATCGTCAACACCTCGTCCGAGGCGTTCGTGGCGGGCTCGGCGGGCCAGCCGAACTACGCCGCCGCGAAGGGCGGCATCGTCGGCCTCACCACGAGCTGTGCGAGTGCGCTGGCCCGGTACGGCGTCACCTCCAACGTCATCTGCCCGCGCGCACGGACGCGGATGACGGAGGATGTCTTCGTCGGCTCGATGGGCGCGCCCGAGAGCGGGATCGACCCGCTGGCCCCCGAGCACGTCGCTCCGCTGGTCGCCTATCTGTCGTCCCCGGCGGCTGCGGCGGTGAACGGACAGTGCTTCGTCGTCCACGGCGGCATGGTTGCGGTGCTGGGGGCTCCGCCGGTGCTGGCCAAGTTCGACACGGCGAAGGAGGTCTTCACACCGGGCGAGCTGGACGAGCTGATGTCGCCGTTCTACGCGGAGCGGAAGCCGGGCGACGGCTTCGCCAACACGGCGGTGCTGGGGCTGAAGCACGGGCGGTAACCATCAGGCGCGCGGGGAACTGCGCGAGCAACCAACGGCGTGCGGACGGCCCTGTCAGTTCGGGGACTCACCTCACGGGGTGGCTTGTCGCGCAGTTCCCCGCGCCCCTGGCGGGTGCGGCTACTACTCCGCCCGACGGTGACGGCCGTGCGGGTCGAGGTCCGGGGTCTCGTCCTCGGTGAGGTGCCCGCGGTGGCGACCGTGCGGGTCCTCCTCCAGGGCGGTCTCAGGGGTGATGTCGGTGAGGGCATCAGACATGAGAGTCGTCTTCTCCGTGTTTGTCATGTGTTCTGTCGTTACTGCCGAGGGCCCACCCTAGTGGCCCGCAGGAAGCTCGCCAGCAGCTCCTGCAGCAGTGGCGCGCCCTCCTCCGCCAGGACCTCGTGGCCCGCACCCGCCGCCTCCACGTACTGGAAGTCGACGCCCTCGATCCGGCCGATGCGCAGCAACTCCTGCCGCAGCGCCCGGGACTGGGTGACGGGGACCACCTCGTCCTGTGTGCCGTGCACGACCAGCAGCTCCGCCATCAGGCGGTGGCACAGCAGCAGCACGTCCCGTGGGCCGTCCGGCAGATCCGTGGTCGCGCCCATGCGCTCGGTGAGGCCGCGCACCGCGGGGCCCGCCTCCGCGGCGAGGCGCGCGCCGGAGAGGAAGGGGGAGACGGCCGCGACCCGTGCCACCAGATCCGGCGCCGTGCCCGCTGCCAGCAGCGCGAGGAACGCGCCGTAGCTGACGCCGAACAGGGCCACCCGCTCCAGGCCCAGGGACTCCCGCTGCCCGCCGATGCTCTGCAGCATCGTCAGCACGTCCTCCAGATCGGGCCCGCCCCAGGCGTGTTGGACGGCCTGGGCGTGGTCGACGCCGTAGCCCGTGCTGCCACGCTGGTTGGGGGCGACGACCGCCATGCCCTCGGCGGCGAGCCGCTGCAACGTGGGCTCGAACTCCAGCCGCCAGGCGTCGGCCGGGCCGCCGTGCAGGGCCATCACCAGGTGCTCGGCGGTGAGCCACTCCTTGCCGCCGTAGACGACGCCCTCCAGCGGGCCGGCCGCGCCCGGCAGGGTGACCGCCTCCGCGGCCTCCCACGGGCGGCCGTCGCCGCGCCGGGTGCTGCCGTCCACCCGCCAGCCGGTCTCGACGGGCTGCGGTATCACCTGCACCACGCTCGCCAGCCCCGCCCGGCCGCCCTGGACGGGCGCCAGGCGCGGGGACTCGGGCTGTGGCACCGGCCGGGTCTCGCCGCTCAGCAGCAGGTCGACGTCGATCGAGGCCATCGCGGCGGGCTGGTCGGGGGCCGAGTAGGGCATGCGCAGGCCCGCCGCCGACCAGTGGGCGACCCCGCCGAAGCGCCCGGGCGGCACCGGCAGCGGCTCCAGCCGCATCGTGCCGGGCTCCCAGAGGGCCAGCGTGGACCCAGCGCCCCAGTCGGCCTGGACGGCGACCCGGTTGCGGCCGGGCTCGATGGCGACGGGGCGCAGGAAGTGCAGTCCGCCGCGCAGGCACTCCGGGAAGTGCGGTGGCTCCTGGGTGCCGAGCCGGCCCCAGCCGAGCCGGTCCTCGCCCGGCGCGTCGCTGCGGACCAGCACCAGGCCGGTGGCCGGATCGCAGGCCGCGAGCCGGTCGTTGCTGTCGGCGGTCAGTTCCAGCAGCGGGGAGAGCCCCCCGGTGGCGAGGTCCAGCACGACCGTCTTGACCCGGCCCGAGCCGTCGCCGTGCCGCTGCAACTGGTCCAGGCCCAGCAGCCGCCCGCCCTGGTCCAGCCAGACGCCACCGCCGTACAGGCCCGGCAGCTCGGCCACCTGCTGTGGTGCGGAGACGCCGTTCGCGCTGATCAGCCAGACCGAGGTGGACGCCTCGCCGTCGGTGCCCAGCGCCACCGCCACTGGCGCGCCGGGCGCCGGAGCGGGCAGCGGCAGCAGGCGCAGCCCGGCCCGCTGGATCCGGCCCGCCGAGAGATCCGCCTGGCCGTCGAGGCCGCGCACGATCAGCTGCTGCTGCGCGTACGGCCCCGAGCTGTCGTGACGGCAGATCAGCACCCGCCCGTCGGTCAGCGAGACCAGCTGCGAGTGCACGTCCTCCGAGCGGCGTCCGCCCGCGCCGGGGCGCAGCGGCTGTGGCGCGCAGACCTCGCCGGGCTGCCCACCCAGCCGCCAGCTCTCCACGAACCACCGGCCGTCGGCCTCCGCCGCCAGGCAGGCGGCGTGTGAGCCGTCGGCCGCGAAGGTGAAGCTGACCCGGCGCAGTGCGGCGGAGGGAGCCGCCGGGCCGGTGGCGGCGGCGGTGAGTCGGGGGACGGTCAGGGGGATCGCGGTCATGGATGCACCACCGCAGCTCGGCCGGGACGGCACGCGTCGCCGGAACGGAAGTAAGGAGGCCGTACAAGGAGGACGTACGGGGAGTGCGTGCGCAGCGTTCGGTAGAGCTCACGAGAGCCGCTCGCGTCGTTCGAGTCACGACGTTCGAGATCGAAACCTGGTCGGGCCCTCCGCGGTGGGGCCCGGCCGCACCACCGAAGCTACTGACGGGCGTGCGTCGCTCGCACGGGATCGCGGTTACATCACTCGTACGGGTGGAGCTCCGGTTCGTCCCGTAACCTCGCGCGATGTCCGACGGGGCCACCGCGCCGCGATACCCTCGGACACGTGCCCACACTCTCCGACGTCCGCCGCGCCCTGGACGAGCTCTACCCGCCCGCCTGGGCGGAGTCCTGGGACGCCGTCGGTCTGGTCTGCGGCGACCCGGAGGACGAGGTCAGCCGGGTGCTCCTCGCCGTGGACCCGGTGCAGGACGTCGTCGACGAGGCGATCGCCTTCGGCGCGCAGCTCGTGGTCACGCACCACCCGCTCTACCTGCGCGGCACCACCACCGTCGCGGCCGACACCTTCAAGGGCAAGGTCGTGCACACGCTGATCCGCCAGGGGATCGGCCTGCTCGTCGCGCACACCAACGCCGACCACGCCGACCCGGGCGTCTCCGACGCCCTCGCCGAGGCCGTCGGCCTGCGGATCACCGGCCCGCTCATCCCGGACCCGAGCGACCCGGCGGGGCGCCGCGGCACCGGCCGGATCGGCGAGCTGCCGGAGGCCGAGCCGCTGTCCGCCTTCGCGGCCCGCGTCGCGGCCGGCCTCCCGGCGACCGCCCAGGGCGTGCGCGCGGCCGGAGACCTGGACAAGCCGATCCGCCGCGTCGCCGTCTGCGGCGGCTCCGGCGACAGCTTCTTCGCCGAGGTCCGCGCGGCCGGGGTCGACGCCTACGTCACCGCCGACCTGCGGCACCACCCGGCCTCCGAGGCCCGCGAGCACGCGGACGTCGCCCTGGTCGACGCCGCCCACTGGGCCACCGAGTGGCCCTGGCTGCGCAGCGCCGAGAGCGCGCTGCTGGCCGTCTCCGACAAGCACGGCTGGGGCCTTGTGACGCGGGTGTCCACCCACGTCACCGACCCCTGGACCGCGCACGCCCCCATGTCTTTCGCACCGACCACCGCCTGAGGAGCTCCCCCTGAACGCCGCGCCCGCCGACCAGATCCGCCTGCTGGACCTGCAGGCACTCGACTCCCGTCTCGACCAGCTCGCCCACCGCCGGCGGACGCTGCCCGAGCACGCCGAGATCGAGCAGCGTTCCACCGACCTCGCCCAGCTGCGCTCGCTGACCGTGGCCGCCGAGACCCAGCTCAGCGACACCCAGCGCGAGCTCACCAAGGCCGAGCAGGACGTCGACCAGGTGCGTCAGCGCGCCGCCCGCAACCAGAAGCTGCTCGACTCCGGCTCGGTCGGCTCCGCCAAGGACCTCACCAACCTCCAGCACGAGGTCGGTTCACTGGCCCGCCGCCAGAGCGACCTCGAGGACATCGTCCTGGAGATCATGGAGCGCCTGGAGTCCGCGCAGACCCGCGTCAGCGAGATGACCGGCCGCCGCGACCACGCCGAGAGCTCCGTCAAGGAGGCCGAGGACAAGCGCGACGTCTCCTACGGCTCGATCGACGCCGAGGTGGAGAAGGTCACCCGCGACCGCGAGATCCTGGCCGCCGCCATCCCGGCCGACCTGATGAAGGTCTACACCCGCCTGCGCACCCAGCAGGGCGGCATCGGCGCGGCCCGCCTGTTCCAGCGCCGCTGCGAGGGCTGCCGGGTCGAGCTCTCCATCACCGACCTCGGCGCCGTGCGTGCCGCGGCCCCGGACGAGGTCGTCCGCTGCGAGAACTGCGGGCGCATCCTGATCCGCACCTCGGAGTCCGGTCTGTGACGACCGGCGGGAACGCTTCGGGGGGTCGCCGGTTCGTGGTCGAGGCCGACGGCGGGTCGCGGGGCAACCCCGGGCCCGCCGGTTACGGCGCCGTCGTCCGCGACGGCGACACCGGTGAGCTACTGGCGGAGGCGGCCGAGTTCCTCGGCCGCGTCACCAACAACGTGGCGGAGTACCGCGGCCTGATCGCCGGGCTGCGGGCCGCCGCCGCGATCGACCCGACCGGCACGGTCGAGGTCCGGATGGACTCCAAGCTGGTCGTCGAGCAGATGTCCGGCCGCTGGCAGGTCAAGCACCCGGACATGAAGCCGCTCGCGGCCGAGGCCCGGACGGCCTTCCCGGCCGGGCGGGTGCAGTACCGCTGGATACCGCGCAAGGAGAACAAGCACGCGGACCGCCTTGCCAACGAGGCGATGGACGCGGGTCAGGCGGGCCGCGCCTGGGAGCCGAAGGCCGCCCCGATGCGCCCGGCAGCGGTGGAGGAGCCCCTCGCCGAGCCGAAGCCCGCCGTCCCCGTGGGCTGGGCCGCGCCCGCGGACATGGGCAAGCCCACGACCTTCGTGCTGCTGCGCCACGGTGAGACGGCGCTGACGCCGCAGAAGCGCTTCTCCGGCAGTGGCGGGGACGACCCGGCCCTGTCCGAGCACGGCCGCTGGCAGGCGGAGCGCGCCGCCGCGGCCTTCGCCGCGCGCGGCACGATCGAGGCGATCGTCAGCTCGCCGCTGCGCCGCTGCCGGGAGACCGCGCAGGCGTCCGCCGAGGCGCTGGGCCTGGAGGTCAGGATCGAGGAGGCGCTGCGGGAGACCGACTTCGGTTCCTTCGAGGGCCTCACCTTCGCCGAGGTGAAGGAGCGTCAGCCGGAGGCGCTGGACGCCTGGTTGGCCTCACCGAAGACCGCCCCGCCGGACGGCGAGAGCTTCGTCGCGGTGAGCCGCAGGGTCGCCGCGGCCCGCGACCGCCTGCTGGCCCGCTACGCCGGCCGCACGGTGCTGGTCGTCTCGCACGTGACGCCGATCAAGACGCTCGTCCGCCTTGCCCTGGGCGCGCCGACGGAGTCCCTCTACCGGATGGAGCTGAGCGCGGCGGCCGTCTGTTCCGTCCAGTTCTACGCGGACGGGAACGCCTCGCTGCGGCTGTTCAACGACACGTCACATCTGCGCTGAGCGAGGATGGTGGGGAGGCCCACACCTGCCCTGCACAGGCTCCGCAAAGGTGTGGCTGACTGGTCATGCACATTTAACCGACGTCATCTTCTGGCGCAGTCTACGCGCGTGGTGTCCTCGTGGGAGCTGGCTCTCCGTCAACTCCCCTAGGAGAAACGCATGTCTCGCAAGGGCATTCGCCGGACGACCGTCGCTCTCGCCGCGGGCGCCGCGGTGTTCGCCGGGGCACTCCCCGCCCACGCCGCGAGCTACTCGGCCTTCGCGTTCAACCTCGGCACCACCGAGCCGACCATCTACAGCTTCATCAACTCGGCGACCAAGACGCTCGACATGACGATGTACGAGCTCAGCGACACCACCGCCGTCAACGACCTGATCGCCCGCAAGAAGGCCGGCGTCACGGTCCGGGTCATCCTGGACCACAAGGAGACCTCCACCAACAGCTCCGCCTACACCGCGCTCAAGAACGCTGGCGTGGGCGTGGTGTACTCCTCGACGTCCTACGTCTACACCCACCAGAAGACGATCACGGTCGACGGCGCCACCTCGCTGGTCCTCACCGGAAACCTCACCGCGAAGTACTACCCGACCAGCCGCGACTACGGCGTCTTCGACCACGACGCCAACGACGTCGCCGCGATCGAGAAGGTCTTCAACGCCGACTACGCCCACACCTCGGTCACCCCGGGCGACGGCGACAACCTGCTCTGGTCGCCCACCGACTCGCGCAGCCGCCTGCTCAGCGTCATCAACGGCGCGACCAAGACGCTCGACGTCGAGGAGGAGGAGTTCAGCGACCCGACGATCGTCAACGCCATCGCCGCCCGCGCCTCGGCCGGAGTCCGCGTGCGGGTCGTGCTGGAGACGCCCGGCAGCTACTCCAGCGAGGTCGCCCAGATCGACAACGCCGGTGGCACGGTGGTCGGTTACTCCTCCAGCACCGGCTTCTACATCCACGCCAAGGCGATCGTCGCCGACTACGGCCTGGCCACCGCGAAGGTCGAGGCCGGGTCGATGAACATCACCACCAACTCGCTCGACAACAACCGCGAGCTCGGCATCATCCTGACCGACAGCGGGGTGGCGTCCACCGTCGAGACCGCCTTCGCGAGCGACTACGCGGGCGGCACGCCCGCGTAGTCGTGCAGGCCCGGCCTCACAGCTCGGCGACGACCACGTCCAGCGCCCACGGCTTCCCGGCCGTGGGCGCAGCCGCCTCCACGGTGAACTTGGCGTCGCGCAGCGCCTCCACCAGCTCGGCCGGCGAGCCCGGCTGCGCCCCGGACTCCAGCAGCCCCCGCAGCAGGCGGCCCTTGGTGGCCTTGTTGAAGTGGCTCACCACGGACCGCTTGGCCACGCCGTTCACCACCCGCTCGTGCAGCACGCGTACGGTGGCCGTGCGCGAGGCGATCTCCCCCGTCGGCTTCCACAGCGCGCCGTACGCGGAGGAGCGCAGGTCCAGCACCAGCCCGTCCCCGGCCAGCTCCGGCATCGCGGCGGCCATGGGCCCCCGCCAGTGCGCGCCGAGCCCGCCGAGCGGCGGCAGCTTGACTCCGCCGGAGCAGCGGTACGGGGGGATGCGGTCGGTGATCCGCACGACGCCCCACAGGCCGGAGAAGACGACGAGGCTCTCCTCCGCGCGGGCCCGCGCGTCCGGCGCGAGGTCGGCCAGGCCGAGGTTGTCGTAGAGCACCCCGGTGTACAGCTCGGCGGCGGGGAGCGCGGGAGCGGTCCGCAGCTCCGCGTTCCGCGCGAGCTCGCCCCGCAGGCCCTCGCTCAGCCCCAGCACGTCGAGCGCGACGGTCTCGTCCCCCCGGGAGAGCGCGACCAGCGCGTCCAGCACGGCCTCCCGCGTCTCGGTCAACCCGGGCAGCACCAGCGACCCGAGGTCGAGCCCGGGCCCCTCCCCACTCGCAGCCTTCCCCTCCGACGGCGGCAACAGCACCAGCACTGAGCGACTCCTCCGAACACGGTCTTCCCGCGCACAACCTTATGCGGTTGCCGAGGTCGCTCAGGTAGCTGCACCAGCTGAGGGGCGGGAGGCTCTGCCGATGTACGGCTTCGCCGCGTGGGCGCGACAATCCCCCAGCCTCCGGCCGGGGGACCCTCCCACCGCCCTGAGATCCCGAGCGAGCAGGGCCGTTCGCCTCAGGTGGGTGGCTCGCGTCCACGCAGGGCGCACAACCCGGCCGAAAGCTGGGGGAGGAGCCGTACATCGGCAGAGCCTCGCGCCCCTGGAGGTGCGACCAGCGGAGAGTGCACAGGGTGTCCGTGTGGCGGGACGCGATCACGGTTCGGTTCGGGCACCGGGTAGCGTGGGGATCACCATGAACGCAAAGACTGCCGCCACCGCAGCCACCGCCGTCCCGCCCGTCGCCGCGACCCTCGAGCCCGAGACGCCGACCCTTCTGGTCAAGGTCTTCGGCAAGGACCGTCCCGGTCTGACCACCGAGCTGTTCACCGCCCTCGCCGACTACGGCGTGGACGTCGTCGACTTCGAGCAGGTCGTGATCCGCGGACGGATCGTCCTGTGCGCCCTGGTGACCGCCCCCGCCCGGGACGGGGAGCTGCGGGCGAACGTCCACCAGTGGGCCGACAGCCGCAAGCTGCAGGCGGAGGTCATCTCCGGCCTCGGCGACAACCGTCCCCGTGGTGAGGGCCGGTCCCATGTGACGATCCTCGGAAACCCCCTCCCCGCCGGTGCCCTCGCCGCGCTGACCGGGCGGATCACCGAGACCGGCGCCAACATCGACCGCGTCTTCCGGCTGGCGAAGTACCCGGTCACCGCCGTGGAGCTCGCGGTCTCCGGCGCGGAGACCGCGGAGCTGCGGGCCGCGCTCGCGCCCGAGGCGGCCGCACAGCAGGTGGACGTGGCCGTCGTCGCCGCGGGGTTGCAGCGCAAGGCCAAGCGCCTGGTGGTCATGGACGTCGACTCGACGCTGATCCAGGACGAGGTGATCGAGCTCTTCGCCGCGCACGCGGGCTGCGAGGAGAGGGTGGCCGAGGTCACCGCCGCCGCGATGCGCGGCGAGCTGGACTTCGCGGAGTCGCTGCGCGCCCGCGTCGCCCTGCTGGAGGGCCTGGACGCGGGCGTGGTCGACAAGGTCCGCGCGGAGGTCCGGCTGACCCCGGGCGCCCGCACGCTGATCCGCACGCTGAAGCGCCTGGGTTACCAGGTCGGGATCGTCTCCGGCGGGTTCACCCAGGTCACCGACGATCTCGCCGAGCGGCTCGGCCTGGACTTCGCCGCCGCCAACACCCTGGAGGTGGCCGACGGCCGCTTCACCGGGCGGGTCGTCGGCGACATCGTGGACCGGGCCGGCAAGGCCACCATGCTGCGCCGCTTCGCCGCCGAGGCGGGTGTGCCGCTGGAGCAGACGGTGGCCATCGGCGACGGCGCCAACGACCTCGACATGCTGAACACCGCCGGGCTCGGCGTCGCGTTCAACGCCAAGCCGGTCGTCCGCGAGGCCGCGCACACCGCCGTCAACGTGCCGTTCCTTGACACGGTGCTCTACCTGCTCGGCATCTCCCGCGAGGAGGCCGAGGAGGCGGAACAGGAGGCGGACGCGGCAGGGGAGCTCGGCGCGCCGTAGCGCCGCGGGCGGGACGCGTCCGGTCACCATCGTGGGATGCACCTGCATCTCGTTCCCGGACGCACCGCCCTGCTCTTCATGCTGGTGGCCTTCGTGCTCACCTTCACGATCACGAGGCTGATCGTCCGCATGATCCGGTCGGGGCGGGGGCCGTTCGGCAACGTCGCGGTCGGCGAGCTGCACGTCCACCACCTGGTGCCGGGCATCTTCCTGCTGCTGATCTCCGGCGTGGTGGAGTTCGTGGCCGCCCCGCACGGGCTCTTCCGCGACTGCGTCGCCGCCGCCTTCGGGGTCGGTGCCGCGCTCACCCTGGACGAGTTCGCGCTGTGGCTGCACCTGTCCGACGTCTACTGGGCGGAGGAGGGCCGCACCTCCGTCGACACGGTCGTGGGCGTCGCGGCGCTCGGCGCGATCGGGCTGCTGGTCTCCAACCCGTTCGCCCGCCAGCCGGGCGAGGGCGCCTGGTTCTTCTTCTCCTTCATCCTGCTCAACTGCGCCCTGTCGATCGTCTCCGCCCTCAAGGGCCGGTACTTCCTGGGCGTGGCTGGTGTCCTGCTGCCCTTCCTGGCGCTGTGGGGCGCGCTGCGGCTCGGCTACCCCGGCTCGCCGTGGTTCCGCCGCTTCTACGCCGAGGGCAGCTCCAAGCGGGCCAGGGCCGAGCGCCGCGGCTCCAGGCGGCGGCTCTCGGACCGGCTGAAGGCGGCGGTCAGCGGCCTCCCCGAGCGCCGCTGAGCCTTCGGGGGTGCTTCAGGTGGTGCTTCAAGGGGTGCTCACCCGAAGTCGTTCGCGATCACGTTCTCGATGTTCCGCTCCGCCAGCGCGGTGATCGTCACGAACGGATTGACCCCGGTGCTGCCGGGGATCAGTGAGCCGTCGGTGACGTAGAGGCCGGGGTAGCCCGGCAGCCGCCCGTACAGGTCGGTGGCCTGGCCCAGCACGCAGCCGCCGAGGGGGTGGTAGACGAAGTCGTCGCCCCAGGTCTTGTAGACCCCGAAGAGGTCGGTGCGGTAGATCGTCCCCTCCGCCTTGTTGATCCGGTCGAAGACGTTGGCCGCCGCCGTGATCGAGGGCTGCGTCCACGAGGCCTGCCAGCTCAGGTCCACGCCACCGCTGCCGGGGTTGTAGGTGAAGGTGGCCCGGTTCGGGTTCTTGGTGATCGCCAGGTAGAGGCTGATCCACAGCTCGGTCCCGGCCGGAAAGGGGGAGATCTCCGCGAAGCACGGGTAGGTCGGGTCGTTCCAGTTGTCGATGCCGCGCACCGGCATGCAGGCTTGCAGCGAACCGGTCGGCGCCCACAGGTAGTTGGCGCGCGCGACCATGACGTTGCCGTTGTTGCCCCACCCCTGGCCGACGGCCGCGGGCAGGTCCGGCAGCCGTCCGGTGTCGCGCATGGTGACCAGCAGCTTGCTGGTGCCCACGCTGCCCGCGCCGAAGAACACCTTGTCCGCGGTGACCGTCTTGACCGCCACCACGTTGCCGCCCGTGTCCAACTGCTCCATCTGCACGCTGTATCCGGAGCCGACCGCGGCGGGCGCGACGGAGGTGACCTTGTGCAGCGGGCTGATCGACAGCCGTCCGGTCGCGGCGGCCGCGGCGAGGTAGGTCTTGTCGAGCGACTGCTTGCCGTGGTTGTTGCCGTAGATGACCTCGCTGGCCAGCGCCGAGCGCGGCGCGCTCCCGGCCAGCTCCCGTTGCATGTACGGGAAGCTGTAGACGTTGGGCACGAAGACGGTGCTGAATCCTGCGTCGCCCGCCTGACTGGAGCCGACCCGCGCGTACTGGTAGCAGCTCGCCGAGTTGTACCAGCTCGGGTCGACGCTGTTGGCGCCCAGTCCCGCGTTGGCACGCGGGTAGTAGACGTCGTACATCGCGTCCGCGTCGACCCGCGGCAGGATCTCCTCGAAGTACCAGCGCTTGGGCACCACCGCCATGCCGCCGTTGACGAGAGACCCGCCACCCACGCCGCGTCCCTGGTACACCCGGGTGTTGGCGAAGTGCTCGGAGTCCAGCACGCCGGTGTAGGAGGAGATGCTCTTGTTGTACGGCGCCCCGAGGAAGTAGCTCACCGGCTGGTCCGTCTGGGTGCGCAGCCAGTAGGCGCGGCCGTCCGGGTTGAGCATGTTGCAGAAGATCTTGCCGTCACTGCCGGGCGTGGTCCAGCTCTGGCCCATCTCGACCATGGCCACCGGGATTCCGGCCTGGGTGAGCCGCAGCGCGGTGACGGCACCGCCGTAGCCGGTGCCCACCACCAGCACCGGCACGTGGTCCCCGCTGCTCAACGCCCGCGCGGGCGTGGCGGCGGCGGCCGTCAGCAGCGTCGGCGCGGCCAGCGTCCCGGCGGTCACCGCGGCCCGGGAGATGAACTGACGCCGCGACAGGCCCGGTTTCCCTGCGCTGTTTCGAACCCTTTCGGGCATAACCCAACCACCACCGATCATCGACAGAACCCGGCTGATCTGACCAACGGCGCGGAAATGCCGCCCGGATCAGCCTGGTTGGCGAGTTCACGATCGCGGCGCGGCGACCTGGAATTTCGCCCGGCGGGGTGAAGAAGTCAAGAGAGAACGGAGGTCAGGTCTGCGCTCCCGGCAGGCCGATCGGGTTCCCCCGGGGCGGGATACCGGCCGTGTGCAGCAGCCGGGCCGGCTCAGCCAGCCGCTCCAGCAGCCGCGCGAGCGCGACCGGGTCGGCGCCGGCGCCGCTGACCGGTCGCAGCAGCCTGGCCGCCAGGCGGTCCGTCGCGTCCTCGATCTCCTGCCGCTGAGCCGCGCCCTGCGGCGTCGCCCGACCACCCGCGTCCACGAGGCCACGAACGGCCAGCCGTTCGCTCGCCACCGCCCACTCGTCCTCGGTCCAGCCGCGGTCCACACGCATCGTCTCGGCGGGCACCCGGCCCGTCGCCGCAGCCAGCACCAGCGACTCGATGCCGTCCAGGCCGTGGTCGGCGAGCACCGCGAGATGTGCGTCGCCACGGAACTCCCGCAGACTGGTGGCCAGTTGCCACAGGCGCTCGACCGGATCACCGATCGACGCGTGCAGCGGCTGGTTCGCGGCGAACAACGGCCGGGCGAGGGTGGGCGCGTCCTCGACCATCGCGGTCAGCGCCGCCGAGGGTGTCGCCAACTCCTCCGCCAGCTCCTCGATCCCCGGCACGGCGCGCCGCAACGCCGCCGCGCTCGCGCGTCCCCGTTCCGCGACGGCCCGCTCGGGCGGGACCACCTCCCACGCCGCCGGCAGCGCCCTCGCCACCGTGCCCGGCGCGAAGGCACCCAGCACGGACCCGGCCAGTGCGGCCCCCACGGCACCCAACGGGCCCACCCGCAGCGGGAAGTAGCTGTGCCAGAAGCCCTTGAGGCCCAGGGACCGGCCCAGCGACCGGCACTCGGGGTCGAAGTAGACGACGGCGTGCAGGGGTTCGGTCCGCAGCCACAGCGTGCGGGCGGCCTCGGCGGGGGAGGAGGGTGCGGCAGGCGTCATACCCCGACGCTACCGGGACCGCCGCGGACGCCGCCGTCCGGACCGCGGCTCGCGCGGGCCCGCCCGCGGCTCGCAGCGGTCTGTCGCAGCCGCAGCCGCAGCCGCAGCCGCAGCCCGCAGCCCGCGGCTCGCAGCCCGCGGCTCGCAGCCCGCGGCTCGCAGCCGCAGCCCGCAGCCGCAGCCTGCGGCCGCAGGCGCGCCTGAGAGAAGATCGACCCATGACCGATGCCGTATCCGCCGTATCCGCCATGCCCGAGGCGTTCACCGTTCGCCGGATCACCGCCGGAGAGTGGCGTGAGTTCCGCGCGCTGCGCCTGGAGGCCCTCAAGGACGCGCCGACCGCCTTCAGCAGGAGCTACGGCGAGACGGAGCTCCTCGCGGACACGGCCTGGCAGGCCCAGGCCACCGAGGCTGCCACCTCGGCGTCGACCGCGCTCTTCGTGGCCGTCGGCCCGGCTGGTTCCTGGATCGGCATGGCCGGTGCGGCCCCGATCCCCGACGTCCCCGACCACGCCCACGTCTACTCCGTGTACGTGACCCCGGCCCGCCGCGGCCCGAACGGACCGGCCGCCGCGTTGGTGAGGGCGGCCGTCGCCTTCGCCGAGTCCCACATCGAGGTCGGGCACCTGACCCTGGGCGTTCACGAGTCGAATGTCCGCGCCCGCTCCTTCTACGCCCGTCTCGGTTTCGAACCGACCGGCCTGCGCGTCCCGTACGCGCTCAACCCGGCCGAGCGCCTCGTCATCCTCGGCTACCCGGCCTTCCGGCCCCCGGCGCGCTGACGCCGCGTCGGCGCCGCGCCCCGGAGACCGGGCGGGCCGCTACTTGAAGACGTGCACCAACTGCGGGTTGTTCTGCATGCTGAAGACCGGCACCAGCACCTGCTTGCCGTGCACGGTGAGGACCTTGTCGACCTCGGGCGCGAGCAGCCAGTTGCCGGCGTGGTTCAGCACGGCGTGGCCCTTGAGCAGTTGGACCTTGTGGTGGCCCGGCTTGGTGCACACCAGACGCTTGAACGACTTGTTCAGGTTGTCGGTGGCCGTCAGGCAGGCCACGATCAGGCCCTTGTAGCCGTCGACCTCCCCGTCCAGCTGGAAGGTGAAGGCCTTGCCGGCGTGGATCGACCCGGCGTAGCCGAATCCGAGCGCACCGCCGTACCCGCCCTGGTGCGTGGCCGCCGACGCGGGCATCGCCGCGGCGCCGACGAGCCCGGCGGCCAGTGCGACCGCGGTGAGCGTGCGCTTGAAGCGCATCCTGTTTCCCCCTCGTTCGAGTGAAGCTCCGGATCTTGCGCGGCCAGTACAGACCACTCGCACCGCGCACGAAACATCAACGATCACGAGCCCCCCGACCGGCGGTCCAACACCCGCCGTCCGACGGGGGTGCCGTGGCTGTGGAGGCAGCTCGCTAGGATGCCGTCTGCTCACGGACAGCCGCGGAGACGCGATCACGGAGGGGGGAACGACCATGGCGGTGGACGACCTGCCGGGCCCGGTGGTGACCTTCCTCAACGTGATCGGCGTTCCCTGGCCCTATCTCAACGAGGACGACGTCCGCCATTTCGCGACCATGGTCCGCGCGTTCGGCCAGGCCGTGGAGCAGACCCACCAGGACACGACGGCGGCCCTCGCCGGCTTCGCCCAGGCCTACCAGGGCGCGGCGACCCAGCGGATGCAGGCAGGCTGGGCGGAGCTGTCCGCGCGGCACGTCCAGGAACTGGTCGAGGGCTGCCGGATCCTCGCTGACGCCCTCGACATGGGCGCGGACGTCATCGTCGCCCAGAAGGTCGAGGCCCTCGCGGAACTCGTCGCCATGGCCGCCACCTTCGTCGCCGACCAGGCGGCGGCGATCGCGACGGCGGGCCTCGCGGAGGCGGCGGTCCCGGTGATCATCGAGACGGGCAAGGCGCTGCTGGAGACGCTCAAGCAGCAGATCATCCAGTACATCACCGGCCAGATCATCGAGGCGGCGGCCAAGCCGCTGTTCGCGAAGATCGAGGCGGCGATGTCCGGTCTCGACTGGTCCCAGACCTCCGGCTCCGGCGGCACCGGCACGGTCGAGGGCTTCTCCCTCGACCACGCGACGGCCGGTGCCCACCTGGAGATCCTCCGCGGCCACGCGGAGACCTTCCGGGGCCACGCCCAGACCCTGAACAGCGGCCTCGAAGGGCTGGCCTTCTGATGGGGGCCGCCGGGGGCGAGGAGCGGGCCCTGTTCCAGGGCCTCAAGGGCGACGTCGAGCAGATCGTGCCGAACATCGCCCACCGCACCGCGCACGTCGTCGACGACGCGGTGGACAAGGGCACCCGCAACCTCGCCGCCCACGCCGAGAACGAGGCCCGCACGGCGGCCGACCTCCGCGCCAAGCTCCCCAAGGACAAGCCCGTCCCGGCCCCACGCGCCGGCGACGCCTCCAAGATCGACCACGCCCTCACCGGCGGCGACGTCCACGCCCCGGCGGACGTCGCCACCCCACGCTTCGGCAACGACGCCCTGCGCGACGGCCCGAACGCCGACCAGGAGATCGACAAGGCCCTCGAGGGCACCGGCATGAGCCGCGCCGAGTACGACCGCCTCCGCCTCAGCCCCACCAACGACCTGACCCCCGAGGAGATCCGCCAGGTCGCCGCGGTCCGCAACAAGATCCGGATCAGCGACGGGCAGATCATGACCAAGGTCGTCAGGGCGGACGTGAAGGACGCCTTCCTGAGGAACGACAAGGGGTTCTACGGTGGCAAGTTCGACCCCGGCGCGTTCAGCAACTCCATCGCCCGTGGTACGGACACCGCAGACCTGAGGACACCGGCGCAACTTCGCGACGGTCTCGCGCTGGACGACAAGGGCCAGGGCTGGACACCGATCGCCGACGGGGCATCGGAGGCCTACCAGTTGCGGTTCGAGGCCCCGAAGGGTTTGGGGGACCGCGCGGTGCCGAGCTACGGGGCGGTCGGTGACACGAAGGTCGACCCCTCGCTCCAGGGGCAGGCCGACTCCGTTGCCACGATCGCTTCGGGGCACGACGCCGGAGGATCAGTGATGGCCGATCCGTTCACGGGCACCGGCTACACCGCCGGTGGTGTACCCGAGTGGCTGGCTCCACTGGGGACGCGGTTCCCCGGCCGAGCGGAGATGTGGAAGATGACCGCCGACGGTCGCGAGACCATGATCGGTTACTACGACCGTGGCGCCTGGACCGAGGTGGGCTCATGACCGAGAGAATGCTCCACCGCGCCGGGGAGTACGCGGTGTACCAGGGCAACGTCTACCTCGTCTTCGGCGACAGCAGCTCGTCCGTGGTCTCGCTCGCGCTGGAGGAGCCGGACGATCCGATCCCCGCTGGTCTCGATCCCGATCCGAGCGCCCCGCACCGGGTCTTCTGGGCCGATCCGTCGCAGCTCGACGACTGGTACCGCACCCGGTGGACCTTCCGGTGGCGCGACCAGCCCTTCGAGGCGATCGGCTCAGGGGAAGGGCGGATCACCGGCTGGTACGCCGGACGCGAACGGTGGTTGATCGAGGACCATCTGGAGCGGATGGAGGCGAGTGCCTGGACCGGCACGTTTCCGCTCGCGGAGGTCACCGACCTCACCGAGCACCGGGAGGACCTGATGGCGGCCTGGAAGGATGAGCACCACCGATGACCGACACCACCTCCACGGCGGGCCTCTCCCCGCGCACCGTGATCCAGCTGCCGATCACGCGCGCCCTCGCGCAGCAGTACGTCGCCAACGCCGTCGTCCCGGGCCTCTTCGAGCCGTACCGGATGTGGGGCCTGTGCTCGCGCATGGTGGACGTCGCCCGCGTCGACTCCGGGGCCCAGGCGCGCGCAGTCCACGGCCTCGCCGAGGCAGGCACTGAATTCCCCGAGGGGGACGGCCTCTTCGTCATCCGTTTCCTCGCGAGCTGGCCGGGACTGTTCCGCGCCTCCTTCGGTGGCGCGACCACCGTCGGCGCCGCGCGCCTCGGTTCGGAGCTCGTCCTGCCCGACCCGTTCCTCGGCACCGGCTACACCAAGTACGCCCCGGCCGCCGTCCCCGAGTACTGGATGGAGCTCGCGGAGGTCCCGATCGGCGCCGAGATCTGGCACATGACCGAGCAGGGCGGCGACGGCTACGAGCAGGGCCTCGCCCGCTACGCGGGCCGTCACACCGGCTGGCACGCCTTCCCCACCGCCGCGCAGCGCGGCCTCACCCCCGCTCCCGGCCCAGCTCCCGCGCCGGACGGCGCGATCGCGCGCGGCCTCGGCGCGGTGGTCCAGGGCGACGCGTACCCGGCCGACTTCGGACCGAACGACGGCGAGCTGACTGCCTACCGTGCCGCGCCGGACGGCACCATGATGTCCCGTCAGCTGGACGGGGCGCAGTGCGACGACGTCTTCCTCCGCCGCCTGCTGACCACCTGGCGCGGCGTCGACTTCGAGGTCCTCGCCGCCGGCCCGGACACGGCGACCCTCGCGCTGGCCACCGCCAACACCGAGCACGCCGCCGCCCTCGCCCTCACCCCGGCCGGACGCCACGCCTGGCGTGCGCAGGTGCCGCGGGCGGAGCTGGGTGAACTCACCGAGAAGACCCGCCGGATCGACGTCCAGGACCTGTCCGCCTGAGCGGGTTGTGCCGGGGGAGGAGCAGGAGGAGCCATGGCCAGGATGCACGCGGACGAAGCGGAGACCGACGCCGGCCTCGTCCGGCGGCTGCTGGGCGCCCAGTTCCCCCGGTGGGCGGACCTGCCCGTCACCCGCATCGCCTCCGGCGGCACGGTCAACGCGATCTACCGTCTCGGCGCGGACCTCTCGGTCCGTCTGCCGCTCCGTCCAGGCGGCGCCGAGACGGTCCTGATGGAGGAGCGCGTGCTGCCCCAGCTGGCACCGCTGCTGCCGCTGCCCGTCCCGGAGGTGGTCGCCACCGGCGTTCCCGGCGAGGGCTACCCGCACGCGTGGGCGGTGCACCGCTGGATCGAGGGCCGCAACCCGGTCGAGGGCCGGCTGGACGACCCCGAGGGCGTGGCGCGCGACCTCGCCCGGTTCGCCGTCGCGATCCGGGCCATCGACCTCCCCGACGGCCCGCCCGCCCACCGAGGCGCGCCGCTGATCGCCGAGGACCGGGAGATGCGGGCGGCCATCGAGGCGCTCCGCCGCACCGACGAACCCTTCGACTGCGACGCGATCACCGCCGCCTGGGACGAGGCCCTCGCCGCGCCCACCTGGCCCGGCCCGCCGTGCTGGACCCACTCCGACCTGATGCCCACCAACCTGCTGCTCACCGGCGACCGCCTCTCCGCGGTCATCGACTTCGGCACCGTCGGCATGGGCGAACCGGCCACCGACCTCATCCCCGCCTGGAACCTGCTGCCGGCCTCGGCGCGCGGCGTCTTCCGCGACGGGGTGGACGTGGACGAGGCGACCTGGGCCCGGAGCCGCGGCTGGGCGCTGTCCATGGCCGTCATCCAGCTGCCGTACTACCGCACGACCAATACGGTCATCTCCGCCAACGCCCGCCACGTCATCCGCGAGGTCCTGGCCGGCTGAGACGGCACGGCCGTGAGGATTCCCCGAGGAGGACCGCGCGGAGTGTCGATCCGGGCCGAGCCCGTTCGTAGTGGTGGTATCAGCCCGGCAGCACGCCGGATCGACCCGCAACGCCACGAGGAGCGCGTCATGAGCACCACGACCACGACGAAGATGTACCTGCTCTCGGTCCACATGGTCGACGGCCAGGAGCCCCCGTCCGAGGAGGCCCTGCAGACCATGTACGCGGACGTGGACATCTTCAACGAGAAGCTCCAGGCGGCCGGTGCCTGGGTGTTCGCGGGCGGCCTGCTGCCGGCGGACATCGCCACCGTCGTCAGCGCGCGGCCCGACGGAACGGTGCTCACCACCGACGGTCCGTTCGCCGAGACCAAGGAGCACCTGGGCGGCTTCTGGGTGGTCACGGCGGCCGACCTGGACGCCGCGCTCGCGCTCGCCGCGGAGGGCAGCAGGGCCTGCCAGGCCCCCGTCGAGGTGCGCCCGTTCCAGGACGACACGGCGGAACTGCAGGGCTGAGCCGGTGTCCGACGACGCCCCGCGCGACCGCCGCGCCGCTCCGTGCGACCACAGCGCCGCCCGCGGCGAGACCGAGCAGGTCTTCCGCGCGGAGTACGGCCGGTGTGTGGCCGCCCTGATCCGCTTCCTCGGCGACATCGACCTCGCCGAGGAGGCGGTGCAGGACGCCTTCGCCGTCGCCCTCGAACAGTGGCCGCGACGCGGCCTGCCGCCGAACCCCGGCGCCTGGATCACCACCACCGCCCGCAACCGCGCGGTCGACCGGCTGCGCCGCGAGGTGTCCCGGCCCGACCGCCACCGTCAGGCGCAGCGCCTGCTCGACGCGACGGCGACCACCCCGGAGGAACGCGCGGCGCAGGAGGGACCCGTGTCCGACGACCGACTGCGACTGCTGTTCACCTGCTGCCACCCCGCCCTCGCACCGGCCGCCCAGGTCGCGCTCACGCTGCGCCTGCTCGGCGGCCTCCAGACCGCCGAGATCGCCCGCGCCTTCCTGGTGCCGGAGGCGACCATGGCGCAGCGCCTGGTCCGCGCCAAGCGCAAGATCAGGGACGCGGGCATCCCGTACCGCGTCCCGCGCGAGGCTGAGCTGCCGGACCGCGTGCGCGGCATGCTGGACACCATCTACCTGGTCTTCAACGAGGGTTGGACCGCGTCGACGGGCCAGGAGCTGGTCCGCGAGGACCTGTGCGCCGAGGCGCTTCGGCTCGCCCGCGTGCTGGTCGAGCTGATGCCGGACGAGCCGGAGGCAGTCGGCCTGCTCGCCCTGCTCCTGCTCACCCACGCCCGCCGTGCCGCGCGGACCGGCCCGGACGGCTCGTTCGTCCCGCTGGAGGACCAGGACCACGCACGCTGGGACCACGACGAGATCACCGAGGGTCGCACCCTGGTCCGCGCCTGCCTGCGGCGCGGGGCGCCGGGCGCGTTCCAGATCCAGGCCGCGGTCAACGCCGCGCACGGCGACGAGTCGCTCTCCCGCCAGGACCGCTGGGTCCAGGTCCTGGCCCTCTACGACCTGCAACTGCGCCTGGCCCCGACACCCGTGGTCGCCCTCAACCGCGCGGTGGCCCTCGCCGAGGTCTCCGGCCCGGCCTCCGGCCTCGCGGCCGTCGAGCCCCTCCGCACACCCCTGTCCGGCTACCAGCCCCTCCACGCCGCCCGCGCCGACCTCCTGCGCCGCGCATCCCGCGCCTCGGAGGCGGCCGCCGAGTACCGCACCGCCCTGGAGTTGACCGCGAACGCGACGGAACGGGCCTTTCTGGAACGGCGCTTGGCCAGCCTCGGCGGGGAGGGCTGACCCGGCGCTCCCGGAGGGGCGCTGCCGCCCGACCGTCACTGCGGTGCGTGGGCCGGGCCCATCGAGGTCCCGAGCCAGCCGGGTTCCCGGCCGGGGAAGGTCGCCACCTCAACCTGGGTGAAGCCGTGGCGCTCTCGAGAAGAGGCAGTCCCACCGCCGACCGCCACCGCCACTCCGGGCGAGGAAGTCGGACCGATCGCGAGGGGAGTCCAGGGAACTCGCTCGGGGAAAACCGCAGGTCAGCCGCCTGAACAAGCCAGTCGGAGAGAATCAGTGGGCAAAGTCCGATGGGCACGCGCAGCAAACGCGCAGGTCAGCAATGCAGCGCGCCTTCGGCGTGCGCCGGGGGCGGGTAAATCCCGGGCGCGTGCCGTGGGCGCGTCTGTGCGCCGTGGGCGGGTGGGCACGGTGGCCGGGAGCATGGTGGTGCCGTCCCGGCCAACACCGGTGCCCCTGTGATACCTCGCAGTTCGTAGGTCAGCATGGTGGTGAGGGCCGCCACGGGAACCGTGGACTGTTGCCTGAGCACGAGCGTCAGATTCCTGATCCACCAGTGCCCTCCCGGGGCGGCACCCGTCACGACCACCGCCGACCCGAGGGGAGCGGGCCATGGAGATCCTCCACGAGCGCTGCGCGGGCATGGACATCAGCAAGCGTGACGCCAAAGTGTGCGTCCGCGTGCCGAACCCGCGCCGCAAGGGCAGCTTCACCGCAACGACCACCACCTGGGGCGCGACCACCGGTGCGGTCCTGGATCTGCGCGAACACCTACTCGCCGCCGGCGTGACCCTGGTTGCCATCGAAGCCACCTCCGACTACTGGAAGGGCTTCTACTACCTGCTGTCCGAGGGCCTGAACGTCATTTTGGTCAACGCCCGCCAGGCCAAGAACCTCCCGGGCCGCAAGACAGACGTCTCCGATGCTGCCTGGTTGGCCCAACTCGGCGCGCACGGCCTGCTCCGGGCATCGTTCGTCCCCGACGAGCCGGTACGGGAACTGCGCGACCTGACCCGCACCCGCACCCACCTGACCCGCCAGCGCGGCCAGATCGTCCAGCGCCTGGAGAAGCTGCTGGAAGACTCCGGGATCAAGCTCTCCTCAGTCGCCTCCGACATCACCGGAGTATCCGGGCGCGCGATGCTGGAATCCCTGATCGCAGGCGAGCGCGACCCGCAGACCCTCGCCGACCTGGCCAAGCGCAGGATGCGGCACAAGATCCCGGAACTGGCCCAGGCACTGGACGGGCGCTTCCGCGAACACCATGCCTTCCTGGCCCGGCTGCACCTGGACCACTACGACCAGATCACCACGGCGATCGACCAACTCACCGCCCGGATCGAGGAGGCGATGGCCCCCTTTCGTCCCGTCCTGGAACTCCTCGACACCATCCCCGGCATCAACCGGGCGGTCGCCGAGGTTGTCGTCGCCGAGACCGGAGGGGACATGAGCCGGTTCCCGACCGCGAAGCACCTCGCTTCCTGGGCCGGGGTCTGCCCCGGCCACCACGAATCCGCCGGCCGCGCCAAGAGCACCAAGGTCCGCCCCGGCAACCCCTACCTCAAAGGCGCTCTCGGCCTCGCCGCCCTCGGGGCCAGCCATACCAAGGACACCTTCCTGCAGGCCCGCTACCGACGCCTGGTCGGCCGCCGCGGCATGATGAAGGCCCTCGTCGCCGTCGAGCACTCGATCATCACCGCGATCTGGCACATGCTCACCACCCGCACGCCCTACCACGACCTCGGCGGCCAGTACTTCGCCCAGCTCAACCCCGAACGCACCGCCCAACGCGCCATCACCCAGCTCAACCAGCTCGGCTACAGCGTCACCCTCAACCCGCTCGACCCCGCAGCCTGAACAGTCACCCCCGCCCCGACAGCGCACCGCGCCGCCGGGACCACAAGCCTGTCCACGCCACCCCGACCTGGGGCTATTTACGCGTCAGCGGCCTGAGCGGCGGACGAGTCGGCCTGTACGCCGGGTTTTTCTGCCCCACCGCTCTGACCTGGGCTTACGTGGATCGGACCCGCTCTGACCTGCTGCAGGAGGCAGTCAGAGGCAGTCGAAGGCAACCAGAGGCAGTCAGAGCCAATCACTCTGATTCGACCCCGATTCGACCCGGTCGATTTGGAGGCAGTCGGAGCCAGTCAGAGGCAGTCACTCTGGCTCGCCGCTGGCGGCCTCCTGCCCCGCCGCGAGAGTGACGTCTGCCTTCGAGTAGTGCCAGGGCAATACGAACGCCCCCAGGATGACCGTCCTGGAGGCTTCGCTGGCACCGATCGGAGGTCGGTACCGAACACCACCCGTGATCTTGGCGGTCTGCGGTGGTGTTCACGTCCTTGCGAGACGTCACCAGAATGCCAGACCGCACCGCCCAGTCCCTCGACTCGCCCGAGATGGCTCTGCCAACTTCGAGGCAGTCAGAGGCAATCAGAGGCAGTCACCACGCACTTCTCGGTTTCGACCGGCTTCCCCCGGCTGCGGTCGACCTGATTCTGCTGGGTGTCCTGACCGGCCGCTACGCGACCGGAAGCTACACCCGACGCAGCTCGGGCGGGGCCGTGGTCCGGCGTGTGGACCGCCAGGGCGTGGCGGACCACGGCCACCGGATCACCGCGGCCATCGCCTGCCACGTGGCCCGCGCCGGCGGCACCGCCGAGCAGCTGACCCGACTGCTCCTACACCCGGACCACGAGGGCGGCAGACACGCCCAGATCATCGAGCTGCGCTCCGGCCAAGCCCGCGCCCGCGCCTACATCGAGCGCGTCTGGTCCAACGCGAGCGCGGAGGTCGCCGCCACCGTCACGATCGGGTCGCGGCATGGCGCGCACGAGGACCTGGTGGCCCTGCGCGAGCGGATCGAGACGACCCCGTGGCACGGGGAGCGCGGACGTACCGCCCTGCGGGTGCTGCGGGCCCACCTGAACTTCGCCGAGACCGCCGGCGGCCGCCTGCACGCCGCCAGCGAGCGGCAGACCGCCGAGGAAGCCGGGATCTCCCGGCAGACCCTGCGCAACGCGTACGAGGCCGTCCTCAAGCCCGGCGGATGGCTGCGCCGACTGCGAGTCGGCCACGGCGCCGAGGGCTCCACCTGGTACCTGGGCAACGGCCCCTCCGTCGCTTTGTCGTCTCGTGTCCGTACCAGTCAGTGCCCCCCGACGAGGCCCTTGGGGAGTGGTCCACCCCTGAGACGGCAGTGACTCGCGAGACCGAAAGTGAGTCGGGGGTCGAGGGCACCCCTGAAGAAGCCACCGGCCCAGGGCCCGTCTCGGCTGTGCAGGGGCTGTGGTCCAACCCTGAGACACCGATTTCCCCGGACGTCGACTCCAGGGTCATCGGACGCCTCATGGCCAATGACGCCTTCGCCCATGCCGCTCTTGGCAGCTCCGCCCTGATGGTCATCGGTGCCCTGCACGCCAACCCCGGACAGGGCGCCGCGGAGCTCGTCGTCTCCTCCTCGGTGTCCCGCGCCACGGTGTATCGGACGCTGCAGCGGCTGGAGGGCCATGGCCTGGTCCAGCAGAACGACTTCGTGTGGACGCTGACGCCCCGCGCCCTGGAGGGCATCGGTACGGCTGCTCCGGAGGCTGTTACCGAGCCGGGTCCGGGCTGGGCTGGCCTCGCCGTCGCCTACGGCACCACCGGGACCGCCGCCGCGCGCAAGGCCTTCCACGCGGCCGAGCGCGCCGCATACCGGGCCGCCCTCGCGGCCCTGGCCGAACATCGCACCCCCGCGCTGACGATCGTCCGCGACGGCAAAACCGTCCTGATCCCCGCTCAGCGGGCGGACGAGGTGCCTGTCCGCTGGTGGGCCGAGGACGGCAGCGTCCTGGACCCGGTCACCCGCCTGCCCGTCCCTGGCTGGCGGGTCGCGACCGACGGCCGACTGATCCTGCACAGCCCCGGCGACCAGCTCACCTACGACGAACTGGTCGCTGCCAACACTCTCGCCCTCGAATCCTGGGAGACCGCGGCATGACCAAGACTCGTTCTGCGACCTGGTCCGCAGCCCGCCAGCGGCAGGCGCTGGACCTGTCCGCCCGTTACCTGCACGGCGCCAGCATTAGCGAGCTCGCCCGCATCAGCGGCCTGTCCAAGGGCACGGTCCTCAACCGGCTGCGCTTGGTGGACACCCCGATGCGGACTCCCCAGCAGACCCGGCTCCTGTGTGCGGACCCCGAGCAGACCGCTGCCCGCGTCCAGCTCGCCGCCGAGATGCGGCGCTGGTACGAGGCGGGGGCCTCCGTCCCCGCGCTGGCGGCGGTCTTCGGGTGCTCCTCACGCACGGTTCGGCGTCGCCTTGGTCAGGCCGGAACCACCCTGCGCTCACCCGGACAGACCCGTGCGCTGAGCACCGACGAGAAGAGCCGCCGGGAGCTGATGCGCTCGCTGCGGACCCGCTACGAGGCGGGAGCGTCCGTGCCCCTGCTTGCCGCCGGCTGCGGCTACTCGACCAGCACGGTCTACCGGCTGCTGCACCAGGCAGGAACCGCGCTCCGCCCCCGAAGCCAACCGGCACCAGGAGCCGAACGGGATCGGTCCCCGTGAACCCACCCTTCGAGGCCTGGCAGCTGCCCCAAGTCAACCGCGCCACAGCACGTCTCACCCCAACGAAGCGAACGGACCCAATCGTGATCATCGCCCGCATCAGCCCCCGTACCGGAGGCAAGACCACCTCCGCCGGATGGCAGGCTCACGCGCTCCATGAGCGCGGCTACGACGTCCAGGCGTTCGAGGCGGATTACAGCAGGCAGCTCACCGAATGGGACGCCTGCTCCGGCGGGTTCCCCTTCCCTGTTCAGCAGCAGGCCAGCCCGATGTTCCACATGAACGTCCCGTCGACCATGGCCCCCGGACAGATCGGCGTCGTTGACTGCGGCCACGCCGAGGACCACCGCGGCATCGTCCAGTCCGTCCTGCGTGTTGCGGACCTTGCGATCCTCAATGCGGCCCCGACCAGCGCGGACATCGACCGCATCGAGCGCCTGCCAATGCGCGCTCTGATCGACGACATCGCCACCTTGCGCGCCGACGATGCCCCGCCGCCAACCTGGGTCTTGCTCAACCGCACTGCCAACGGCGCGAAGGCCACTTAGCAGTACAAGGACTATCTGCGCGAGCGTGGCTGGAACGTGTTCACCACCACTATCCCCAACGCCCAGCTCTATGCCCAGTCGATGCTGCTGCCGGTCACCGCGCACGGATCGGCCTACGACGAGCTCACGACCGAGATGTTCACCCGCGGCCTGCTGCCCCAGATCGGGGTGACCCGGTGAGCGGGGACCGTACCGCTGCCCTGCGTGCCCGCGGCCAGGAGCAGCAGAACCCGCCGGTGGGCCGCCAGCCGATGGTGCGTCCGACCGGACGACCGGCCGATCTTGTGGTCACCTCCGACATGATCCCCGCACCCGTCGAGGTTCAGGCCACGGGACAGCTCTCCCCGGACGAGGTTGATTCCCTGGGCACGTGCGAGCGGGCCGTGGAGAATCTGGCCACCGCGACCTGGCTGGCAGGCAAGGCTCTGCAGGCCATCCGCGACGGCAAGCTCTACCGCGAGACCCACGGCACGTTCGAGGACTATGTCACCGAACGCTGGGAGATCGGCGAGCGCACCGCCTACCAGATGATCGAGGAGTGGCCGCTTGCCGAGCGCCTGAACCACGCGCTGGGCAAGCCGGCGACCGCCTCCCACGCCCGCGCCCTGCTGCCGGTGGTCGCTCGATTCGGCACGGACGGCTTGAACGCGGCCGCTGGCCTGTACGAGGAACTGCGTGACCGTGCGCAGGTTGAGGGGTGCGCGTGACCGCTGCCCTGACCGGACAGATCGTCAAGGCCGTCCTCAAGGTTGCCGCGAGGGATACCCAGGCCACCGAGTTCCGGGCCGCCGCGCGACAGCTGATGGCAGCGGACTCCCTGCCGCCGGCCATCGGGCGGGGACCGGCCTCGACCCTGGCGACCGCCGTTCGCTCCGGCGCGGAGACGGCTCCGCTCCCGGGCCAGCCAGATTCGAACCTGCGCAATTCGCAGGAAACGGGGAAGCGGTGACAGCCGCAGCGGCACCCCAGCCCGTCCTGCCGGAAAACTCGCTCACCCGAGACGTGGGGGAGGAGCATCCCGTGGCGACCGCCCCGCCGCGGGCCGGAACCGTGGGTACCCCGGTGCCGGACCTGCGAAATTTCGCAGAAAGTCACGGAGTGGCAACGGCTTCGGTTGGCGCGGCCCCCGACGTCTCGGCCGTGGAACAGCCAGCCCTCGCAATGGGACCTCCCCGAGCCGTCGACGTCCTGCGGGATGCCCTGCAGCGCGTGCAGGACATCCGACAGATCCTCAGCTCCGAGTCCGTGGTGGCCGCGCCGTCGACAGCGGCGGAAGCCGACCGATACTGCCGACTCGTGGACGAGATCGTGCAGCAGCTCCGCGACACAGCCGATGGCGCCCCGCCGTGCCCCTCGGCTGAACACCCCGACCGCCGCAACGGCTCGTGAGGTTGCCGGGGCCTGGTGGCTGTACATGAGCCACCAGGCTCACGCACCGCGAGGCGGAGCTGGCCGAGGGCGTTCATCTCTCGCAGCGGCTCGCCGTCAATGGCGAGGGTGGTGGAGCGGCCATGGTGACTGAAACCGTAGATGACACGCCACCTGCGCGGATAGCCTGGCAACGCTCAGATGATCGCTCAATTGAAGACGAGGTGGGGCGAGCGTGGCTGCGGGGAACGCGGGGCGAGGGCCGGTCCGGCCGACGGTGTTGGAGCTGCATCAGATTCGTGAGGGTCTCGTACGCGGGTACCGAGGGTTGATCGATGAAAGCGATTTGCAGCGGAACTCCGAGACGGAGCGTGATCGGTCTTTTCTATCGCGTGCCGTAGCCGCGACTGCCATCCGCAGGGTGACGGGCTGGGACGCCAAGGTCTGCGCGGAGGCAGTGATCGACGGCAGCCGGGACAACGGCATCGACGCAGTCGCCGTGACCGACGGCGCTCAGATTTGGCTAGTTCAGGCGAAGTGGAAGGATTCGGGCACCGCTGGATTCCAAACCGATGCGGCGCGTGCGTTCATCGACGGGCTGCGCCTTCTGGAACAACGTCAGTTCGATCAGTTCAACAGCAAGCTGCAACCCTTCACGGCCAAGCTCGACTCGGCATTCGCCGACACCCGATTGAAGATCACACTGGTAATTGCGGTCGTCGGAAACGACCCTCTGCACGCGGACACCATCGCTATCCTGGACCGCGCGGCCGAGGATCACTACGGTCTTGGCCCGATGCTGGACCACCGGCTCATGGGCGCGGGTGAACTGCTTCAGCAGCTGAAGAACGACCTTGAGCCAGAGCCGGTCGGCATCAAGGTCCGCATGCCGCAATGGATCAAGCGTGATCTGCCGTTTCCTGCCTATCAGGGATCGGTCGCCGCCTCCGATGTCGCGAACTGGTACGAGGAGCACGGGGCCAGGCTATTCGAGGACAACATTCGCCAGTCGCTCGGCCTCACACGTATCAACTCCGGTATCCAGACCACTCTCGCCGAGGAGCCGGACAACTTTTGGTACTTCAACAACGGCATCACCATACTCTGTGACGAGATCGAACCCACCTGGCCGGGACGGCGGCGCCCCGACGAGCCGGTCGAACTCGGCATCAAGAACGCCAGCGTGGTCAACGGTGCGCAGACCGTGAGTGAGATTCACAAAGCGATGATGCTGACCCCCCGAACCGTCGAAAGCGCGGACGTGACGGTCAGGGTCTTCTCGCTGGGCAGCGAGCGGCAGCGGTACGCAGCCCGGATCACGGAGACGACGAACACCCAGAACGACGTTTCCCAGCGCGACTTTGTGGCACTCGACGACACACAAGCGGCCATCCGTGAGGACTTCGACCTCTCCCTGCAGAAAACGTATGTGTTCAAGCGCGGAGAGGCGGATCCCGCACCGGAGTCCGGCTGCTCCGTCGTCCACGCGGCAATCGCGCTGGCCTGCGCTCACCGGACGCCCGAACTCACCGTGCGGGCTAAGCGGGACACAGATCTGCTATGGGAGCGTGGCCGCAGCGGAGCCTACCCGCGCCTTTTCGGCGAGGCCCCCAGCGCATTCCGAATCTGGCGCAGCGTGCTGATCCACCGTGCGGTGGGGGAGGCCCTCGACGCCCAGCGCAAACGTGTGAACGGCCGAGCAGAAGAGGCCACACGTCGCGGAGACCTGCTTATTTCCCATCTGGTGTTCCAGCTCGTCGACATCGAGGAGATCGACGACCCCGCATTCGACATCTCTCGCGTGTTGGTGTCTGTGCCAGCCCACACCGAATCCGTTCTCGCCTGGCTGATCCATCATGTCGACGGGACGTACGGCTCTACGTCCTTCCTCACCAGCACGTTCACCAATGAGACACGCTGCCGGGAGCTTGCCCGACTGGTGCTGCCCGATGTTCGAAGCGGCGGAGACGTACCCGATATGCCGGAGAACTATCAGGTACCTGCTCAGCGAGCCCGGAAGGGGCGGCGCCCCAACACAGTGCCGACGTTGGTCAACGCCGGGATCCTGGCCGACAACACTCCGCTGACGTACGTGCCGGGCAGCGACCCGGAGAAGCGTGCGCTGCAGGCCTGGCTTGCGGCCGACTCCCTCAGGGCGCAGGCCACATGGCAGAACGATCGCGGCAAGCCGCTGCTCTGGGCCTACGACCGGCAAGCGTACAGCGCCAACAAGCTGGTTCTGAAGATGTGGGAACTCGCAGGTTGGGAGGAGACGCCGGTCTCGGTCCAAGGGCCGGCGCGCTGGACCGCCGATGGCAAGCGGAATCTGTACGAGCTGGCCACCGAATGGCTCGACGACCAGAACGACGACGACTGAAAGGGCACACGGTGAAGGGGCCCGGTCTTCGGGAGGACCGGACCTCTCCCTGTGTCTATTCGAACTGTGTCTATTCGAAGCGCCGGAGCCGCTGGATGAATCCCTCGAGGTCGGCCAGTTCTGGGGCTTGCGGCCCGCGGTAGCGGTGCGTCGCCTCGCGGAGGGTGAGGGCGGCGGCCTGTGCCTGCATGTGCCGCTCCGAGGCCGCTTCCAGGCGCATAATCTGCGCGAGTGCATCCAGTTGGCGGGCCACGGCGGCTTCATCCTCCTCGTCAGGCGCGTACTGGACGTAGGCCTGGTACGCGGCGACCGCGGCGGTGGTCTCTCCAAGCTCCATGCGACAGACGGCGATGTAGTAGAGGCAGAGCCGTACATCGTCGTCATCCGGGCCGAACCGTCTGCCGAATCCATCGGCGGCCCGCTGGAAGAGATCCAGCGCTTCGCTGTGTGCGCCAGCGAGGAACTGGACGTGGGCCAGGGACAGTGTCAACTCGTCTGCCAGAGTGTCGTCGACGACCCTGTCAAGCGCCTCTGCCAGGACGTCGATAGCCTGCGTGAACCGGCCGAGGGCGGCGAGGTCGGATGCGCGGTCGGTGATTCTGTCGGCCTCGGCGGGGCCGATCGGCGGCTTGTCCGGTTCCACCGCGGCCGGGGTGTTCACCTCGGTCGGTGTGTACGCGCTTGCCCGCCCGCCTCCTCTCCGCACCGATCCGCTGAACGGCAGGGTGAAGGGCGTACACGGGTCGAGGTCGAGGCCGTCGGCGGTGAGCAGCGGCGGCGTGCCGGGCGGGGCTCCCTGGGCCGCCAGAGGCAGCAGTGTTTCGTAGACCTTTGCCGCGGACATCCGGTGCTCGGAGTCCTTGTGAAGCATGCCGAGCAGCAACTGTTCGATCTCTTTGGGTGCGTCGGACCGGAGCGTGCCGACCGCGGGGGGTGGGGTGTGTACATGGTGCCAGGGGAGGGACTTGTCGCCGGAGTCGGTGAAGGGGGTGGTCCCTGTGAGGAGTTGGTAGATCACGCAGGCGAGGGCGTAGATATCGGCGGCCGGTCCGACCGCGTTGGCCAGGCTCTGTTCCGGAGACATGTAGGCGGGCGTGCCGACGGTCATTCCCGGCTGGGTCAGATGGGGGTTCGAGCCGGATCCGCGGAGGGCCGCGATACCGAAGTCTAGGACCTTCACGATTCCGCCGGGGGTCAACATAAGGTTGGCCGGCTTGATGTCGCGGTGGATGACATCGTGGCGGTGGACCTCGTCCAGGGTGGAGGCGATCTGGGCACCGATGGCTGCTGCCCAGGCGACAGGCAGCGGCTCGTAATCGTAATCCGTCTCGTCGATGAGAGTCTGGACTTCACGCCCCTTGAGCAGCTGCATCACCACGTACAACCGCCCACCCTTCTCATCGAACCCCGTGTCGTAGACCGCGGGGATTCCAGGGTGTTCGTGGAGAGAGGCGGTCGTCCGCACCTCGCGCAGGAAGCGCTGACGGCGGACATCGAGAGTGCTCTGGCGGGCGCTGTCCTGCATCGCATAGGAGTTCGGCTGCTCGTCGAGCATCATCTTGACGGCAACGCGCCGGTCGAGGCGCTCGTCGTAGGCGCGCCACACCTCACCCATGCCGCCCCGGCCGATGGGCGAGTGCAGCCGGTACCGGCCCGCGAGCACTCTCGCCGGCTGCCCTGCGTCCTTGGTCGGCGCCATGTCGTCCCCCATGCCGGCCCTCTCCCTCGTGATGATCGTCGTGATCGTCCGTGCAGGCTACGGTGCGCCAGGACTTCGGCGCTGGGATTCGCGGACCTTCAGCTCGGCCGCGCGTTCCGCGGTTGCCTGGATCTCCGCTGCCCTGCGCGCGGGGCGGCGGATCAGCTGGTACGACTGGGCCGTGGCGACCTGCCGGAACAGGCGGTTCACCTTCTCGTCGTCGAAGTACCGCACCATCAGGGCATCGTTGGACTGTGCCTGCTTTATGACGAACGCATCCATGTCCTTGGCGAGTTCTCGCCCGTACGTCTCCTCGTCCTGGGCGAGGGCCACCTCCTGCATGTCGATGTCCTCGGAGATGACTGCGACGAGCTGGCCGAGGAGGATCTGGTCTGCCGTGGAGAGCTCGGCACCGAGTTCGTCGTTGATGGACTGGATGACCTCGGCGAGCGTCTTCTCCTCGACCTCGATCGACGCACCGGCCGCCTGGGCGACAAGGCTCGGCAGGACCTGACCACCCACTGGCTCCAACTGCAGTTCGGGAGTCCCAGTCCGCTTGACCAGCATGTGGCTGGGCACCGTTTCGCCGATGTCGGCGGCGGCGGTGCCGTCGGGGCGGGGGAGTCGTCGGAGCAGGAACCGCCCATACTGGAAGAGTCGTTCCAGGTCCGAGTTCTCGAACCCGATAACGTGGGAGAGCCAGCCGTACGCCTTGACGTACGACTCTAGGGCCCGGCGGAACTCCTGTGCCTTGTCCGGTTCTTGAGCGAGGAGGCTAGTGAAACGGTCCACTGCGGGCGCTGTGTAGTGGTAGAGCCGCGCGTGTGCCTTCTTGACCTCATCCTCGGAGGCGCGGCCTTCGTCAAGGGCATCAAAGTACGCCTTGACGAGGGCATCCATTTCGGATTCCACGAGCAGCCGGTAGCCCATGACCTCGTCCTGCCGGTCGAAGAGCAGGTTGGGGTCGGTCGGCTCAGTGCGCGTAGTCTCGTAGTAGTCCTGGAAGGCGTCCCGGATTACCTCCCACTTGTTGGCGAAGTCCAGAACGAACAGGTCTTCCTGGGACTTCAGCGGGTGGGTTCGGTTGAGGCGCGAGAGGGTCTGTACGGCGGCGACGTTGGCGAGCGGCTTGTCCACGTACATTGTCGTCAGCAACGGCTGGTCGAAGCCCGTCTGGTACTTCTCGGCGACGACGAGGATCCGGTACTCAGGCTTGGGCACAGACAGCGGGTTCGGGTCGTCAGCGCGCACGTAGGCGAAGCGGGCCGGGAGCTCCTTCTCCGGAAAGCCGTTGAGCTTGGACTCGGTGTACTCGACGTCGTTCACGGTCAGCGCGCCGGAGAACGCGACGAGCGCGGCACAGTCGGTGGCACCCCGCTCGTCCACGTACTTGCGGATGGCCTGGTAGAGCCGGACCGCGTGCTCGCGGCTGGGTGTGACCACCATGGCCTTGGCCCGGCCGCCGAGCCGGCCCGCACTGTGGGCGCGGAAGTGATCGACCATGATCTTCGCCCGCTGGTCCATCGATGCCTCGGACAACAGCGCCGCACGCACGAGCTGGGAGCGGGCCTTGCGCGGGTCCACCTGGCGTTCGACCTCTTCGACCGCGTCATTGTGCAGCTTGAAGTAGGTGGCGTGGGTGATGAACGTGTCGAGCACGTTGAGGATGAAGCCCTCATCGATGGCCTGGCGCATCGAGTACACGTGGAACGGGCTTGGCCGTCCAGTGTCTGGGGCCTTGGTACCGAAGAGCTCGAGGGTCTTCGCTTTCGGGGTCGCGGTGAAAGCAAAGAACGACATGTTCGGCTGCTGTCCGCGGGCCAGCGCCTCAGCGGTCAACGGGTCACCGTCCGCGTCGACGGCCTTGGCGCCCAGGGCTTTCTTCAGCGCGGCCGAGCCGTCGCCGCCCTGTGACGAATGCGCCTCGTCGATGATCACCGCGTAGCGGAGCCTGCCGAGCCCGCCGACCTTCTTCAGTATGAACGGAAACTTCTGCAGGGTGGTGATGATGATTCGCGCGGTGGAACCGGTGAGCGCATCGGCCAGTTGGTTGGAGTCCTCGTCGACCCGTACCACTAGACCCGGGGTGTGGGTGAACTGGTAGATGGTGTCCTGGAGCTGCTTGTCTAGGACTCTCCGGTCGGTGATGACAATCACCTTGTCGAAGACCGGCTGGTTGGGCTCCATTCCCTTCTCGCGGATGGCCTCACTGAGCTGCGCGACGTCTTCCGGAGCGTGAAGGGACGACAGCCGATGGGCGAGCCAGGCGATGGTATTGGACTTGCCAGATCCCGCCGAGTGCTGGATGAGGTAGTTCTCCCCGGCGCCGACGCGGCCAGCGTGGGCGGTGAGCTGCCGGACGGCGTGCCACTGGTGGTAGCGGGGGAAGATAAGCGGCTGGGTATGCGCGAGGCCGGGGCGGTACGAGGGGGACTTGCCAGCCTTGGCCTGCTCGTCCTCGACGTGCAGAAACCGTTCCAGCAGTTCGAGCCAGTTATCCCGCGCCCAGACGTGCTCCCAGAGGTAGGACACCGGGTACGTGCTGTCGTTCTCACCCTCGGTGGCGCGCGGCGGGTTGCCCGCGGTGCCGTCGACGCCGGGCCCGCGGGAGCCGGTGTTGAACGGCAGGAACCGGGTCTTCTTCCCGGCCAGCCGGGTGGTGAGGAAGGCAAGGGTCGGGTCGACGGCGAAGTGCACCAGGGTGCGCTTGGCGAAGAAGAGTTCCTTCGGATCCCGGTCGGTGCGGTACTGGTGGAGAGCCTCCTCGACGCTCTGCTCGGTGAAGTGGTTCTTCAGCTCGACCGAGGCAAGGGGGAGCCCGTTGAGGAACAAGGCCACGTCCACGGACTTGGCTGGCGTTCTCGCCGAATAGTGGAACTGTCGTACGTAAGTGAGTCGATTGGCGTCGTACTCACGTAGGGCGTCGGCGGCGAGCGTGTGCGCTGGCCGGAAGTACGCGAGCTGGATCTTCACATTGCGGTCGTTCACCCCGCGCCGTAGCACGTCGAGCACTCCGCGCGCGTCGATCTGTTGGGCGACGCGCTTGGCGAAGCGCTGAATGGAGGCTTTCTCATCCTCTCCGTACTCGGCCTGGAGGCGGAGCCAGGCATTTTTCTGCGATGCGCTGAGGAAAGCGGCCAACTCGGCAGTGTCGATGCCGAGTTCGTGGTTGTAGGTGTTGGCCAGGCCCCGCTCCCAGTCGTGTTTGCGGAGCCCTGCCTCTACGGCGTCCTCGAAGGCCTTTTCGTCATCGACGCGGATCACGTGAGTCATGGGTCAGTCCTCTCCTTGACCAGATGCACTGGGCACGTCGAACTGGCCGGTTACGGCGGCGGTGATGAGGGATTGGCGGCGTTCGGTGAGGAGGATGAGCTGGCGGGTGATACGGCTGCGCAGAGCCTCCGTCTGCATGCGGCTTCGATCCAACTCGGCTACGACCCTCTTCTGCTCGGGCAGGCCAATATGCGGAATCGGCCACTCCTTCACTTCTTCGAAGCGGATATTCGCCATCGACTGAGATGCGCCATTCGATGAGGCAGAGGAAAAGGATCGCACGCGGGTTCCGCGTGCGATCCAAGCGACGTAATGAGCGTCCAGCAGGGGCGAGAGGCCGACTCGGAAAATCTTGTCAGAGAGTAGTAGCTTACGGCGAACCGCAGGTACAACTGCTGTTGAGCCCACCAACTGGGGTGTGTTGGCGCGCGTGATGAGTACGTCACCCTCATGAACCTCGTTACGCACGTCTGGTACGACGCCCTCAGGAAGTCGCTTGTTCTGGTCGGGGAAGAATGAACCTGGCCTGAGGCAACTTACCTTCAGGATACCCCACTCGTCATCACTTGCGGGGACCGCGTCACATTGCGGACTTGATCCCTGATCCATTGCAGTGACGAAGCGTCGGAACGGCGTGGTGCCCACGCGATCGATCAACTCATCGATGGCGAGATCCACGATTGCTGATTCGCGTTCGTCAAGTCGTTCCAGAACTGTGGTTTGCAGTGCCAAAAGCCGATCGATGTGAGAAGTCTCGGCGTCGAGAAAGTCGGCGATGCGGCGCTGTTCCAACAGTGAAGGGAGGGGTACCTCGATCTCGCGCGCCACATCAAGATTGATGCGAGCGCGAGTTGACCCACGAGTGAGTGTCTTCACCTGACTTGACACGAAGGATGAGCTCAAGGCCCAGGCGGCAAATCGATGCGAGAGGCGGTCTTCGTCGAGTCGGGCGCGAAAGCAGTCCGCTTTCACAATTGCGGGGCCAAGGTCATTGGGTGCCACGCATGCACGACCGACAGGATTGTTTGCATCACCGAGACCAGCAATGATCAAGTCTCCAGGATTCACTTCATGCTGCCGAAGCTCCCTGAAGTACTCCATCGGAATGTAGGCGACATCCGCATCCTTGAATCGTGCAGCCCCGATGTTGCCAAGCCGAATTACCCGCGCACCTTCATCTGAGTAGTGGCTACTCGTCAAGGAGCTCCCGAATGGCCCGTCGGTGATATTCCTAATGAATCGCCGGAGGGGAGTTTGCGCGAACCTGATTTCACTCATCCCGTTCATTCCGTCACCTCTCCCAGAAGCTTCTGGATTTCCGCCGCAAGGGATTTGAGATCCGCATCAATCTCCGACAGCGGTCGCGGAGGCTCATACATGTAAAAGTGGCGCGTGAACGGGATTTCGTATCCGATTTTGGAGCGTTCGGAGAGTTTGGTCTTTTGGTTCTTTGTCTCTGCGATCCACGCGTCATCGACGTGCGGAGTGACTTCTTCCGCCAGATACGAGTCGATGTCCTGGTCCATCGGGACGTTCTCCGAGTCGCGGAGGTCAGGGTCGTGCTCGATCTGCTTTGTCTTCGGGTTCGCGAACTGGACCTCGCCCTTCGGGTCGCGTACGCCAACTGCCTCCCTGAGTGCCTTTTGGAACAGCGCGCTCGAGGGCCAGATCAGGCCAGCTGAGGTGACGGCCTTGTGCAAAGCGTCCCAGGCTTCGGCCTTGGTCGGCCAGGTCTGTCCGGTCAGCAGTTGCAGGGCCGCTACGAACTCGGCCTGCCGCTTGGCCACCTCTGCCTCGTCCATCGTCTTGTCGCCGAGGACCTTCTGGAGTGCCGCCGACGCGGACAGTGCTGTGAGGGTGTCCTCTGTGACCTCGAAGCGGAGCTTCAGCGGACGGTCGACCGTGATGCGCTGGTAGCCGTACGCCTCATTGCGGAGGATCTTGACTTTCGCGTACTGCGGATGTGACTCGTCCTGCCCGATCTGTTCCGCGTCGCGGTAGATCGCGCAGATGTCGGCGATCTGCTCGTCGGCGATCTCCTTGCGCTTCTCGCCGAGGGACTTGCGCCGCTTCACCCACTCCCCGCGGGCGTCGATCATGATGACCTTGCCCTTGCGGTGCGCGGGCTTGCGGTTGCTGAGGATCCAGAAGTACGTCGAGATGCCGGTGTTGTAGAAGAGCTGGTCGGGGAGGCCGACGATGGTCTCTAGGTAGTCGTTCTCCAGGATCCAGCGGCGGATCTCCGACTCGCCGGAACCGGCACTGCCGGTGAAGAGCGGCGAGCCGTTGAAGACGATGGCGATGCGGGAGCCGCCGATCTCGTCCCCGTTCTCGTCCTTCTTCAAGGGTTGCATCTTGTGGAGCATGTGCTGGAGGAAGAGGAACGAACCGTCGTTGATGCGCGGGAGGCCCGCCCCGAAGCGGCCGGCAAAGCCGAGGTCTTCATGCTCCTCGCGGACAGCTTTCTCCGACTTCCTCCATTCGACGCCGAACGGCGGGTTGGCCAACATGTAGCTGAAGCTGCGGTCCTCGTGCCAGTCGCGGGTGAAGGTGTTGCCGAACCGGATGTTCTCGGCCTTGTGCCCCTTAAGCAGCATGTCCGAGCGACAGATCGCGTACGACTCGGCATTGATTTCCTGGCCGAACAGGTTGATGCGTGCGCCTGGCTTGATCTTCCTGATGTGTTCCTCGGCCGCGGCAAGCATGCCGCCGGTGCCGCAGGCCGGGTCCAGGATGTCGAGGACTGCCCCGGGCTTGCGGATGCGTGCCTCGTCGGGACCGAGCAGCAGCTCGACCATCAGCTTGACCACTTCGCGCGGGGTGAAGTGCTCACCGGCCGTCTCGTTGGAGGCGTCCGCGAACTTGCGGATCAACTCTTCGAAGACGTAGCCCATGTCGTGGTTGCTGACCTTCTCGGGACTGAGGTCGATTGCCGCGAACTCCTGGACCACCAGGTACAGAAGATCGGCGTCTTTGAGGCGCTCGATCTGAATGTGGAAGTCGTAGCGGTCGATGATCTCGGTGACTTCGCTGGAGAAGCCACGGATGTAGTCCCTGAGGTTGGCGTAGACGTTCTTGTCGTCGCTGCCGATGGTCTCGAAGTTCTGCTTCGAGATGTTGTAGAACGGGAGCCCCGAGATGCCAAGCAGCAGCCCGTCCTTCTTCTCGCCGGCGTACGAGGCGTCCCGGTCCCGCACCGCCTGGCGGGTTCCCTTTGCCTCCATCACGCAGTCGAAGCGGCGAAGTACCGTGAGCGGCAGGATGACCTTGGCGTATTCCGAGCGTTTGTAGTCTCCCCGCAACAAGTCGGCCACCGACCAGATGAAGTCGGCAAGTTCCTGGTTGGTGTTGCTCACTCGGCACCTTCTCGTGTCGCTCTACGTGGTGGCATGGCGTGGGGCTGCTCCGTTGCGGCGGTCCGGGGCGGCCCCAGGGCTCCGTTGGTCAGTCCGTCGTGGGCCAGGCGCGCGGCTTGGTCGCCCATCCTGGCAATTTCCTTGAGCCTTCGCTCGAACTCGCCCAAGTCGCGGAAGGCCAGTCCGTACCGGCGCTGCTGCTGGATGTCCATCTGGGGCAGCTGGGCGCTTCGGAGTTCTGCCCTGTGCGTGCCGGTGGCCGACGTGCTGCGGCGCGTGTTGCCTGCGCTGCGAAGGAACCCTCGCAGGTAGTCCGTGTCGAGTTGGTCGCTGGCGGATGACGCCTCGCCGTCCTCCGTGCGGACCAGGCCCGCCTGAACCAGGTCGCCGACCCCCACCGAGGCGATCTCGTCCAGGGATCCCGCTCCAGGTCCCGGTGGTAGCGCGGGCAGCAACTCGGCCAGTTGTCGTAGCTGCTGTTCGATTGAGTCGCGGAGCGCCGTGTATTCGGCCGAGTAGTCGGGTTGGGTCGCAGTCACGTACGCGGACGGGCTAAGGTCCACCTCCTCGTGGATGAGGTCAATCAACGGTACGTGTGCGATCTGGTCTGGGGTCGGTTCCAGGGGGCCGTCCGGATTGTTCGCCGTGAGGTCGATCATGCGGACGGATCGGACCTCTTTGCCCGGTGTCCCTGGCCGGCACAGTTCCCACAGGTGGAGCGGCAGGTTGTGACTGGTCGCGAATCCCGACGGCAGCGAGATGACCGAGGAGAGGGCCCCCCTGCGTACTAGCTCCGCTCGGATCCGGCGGCCGCTCCTGCGGTATGCGGCGGACGGGGCGAGGGCGATGAGAGCACGGCCGCCGGGCGCGGTGTGAAAGTAGCAGTGCTGGAGCCAGGCCAAATCGCCCTCTGCGCGCGGGGGTGCTCCAAGCTCCCAGCGTGGGTCGAGTAGGAGCTCTTCACGGCCCCAGTCGGTCTGGCCCAACGGCGGTTCACAGACGACGAGCTGGGCCCGGAGGTGGGGGTGCTGGTCGTTCCGGAGTGAGTCTCCGGCTTCGATCCGGACGGTGCGAGAGCCGCCGAGCTGTGCTCTTAGCTCAGTCAGCCGCACTAGTCCACGGCTGATCTCCTGGCCAGCGTGAACGGCAGACGTCCGCCCGCCAACTGCCAGCAGGAGCGATCCCGTCCCGCAGGCCGGGTCGTAGACGAGTCCCTCGGTCGCCCCCGCGAAGTAGACGAAGGCCCGGATGAGGCGAGGAGACGTAACCGCCTGCACGCCACTGCGGCTGGCCGAGGTGAGGAGCCGGGTGAGCAGGTCCTCGAAGAGCTGCGAGGAAGCGCGTTTGGAGGCCAGCCGGTCCACGGCTTCACGGATCGGGTCCGGGAGGGCCGTGGTGGTCTCGCCCGTCAGATGGGAGCCGGTGTCCACGAGCGCCGCCGTCATGTCGTCGCCGTACGCAGCGCGCAGGGCTTGCCAGAGAGCGACCTCCGCCGAGACTCCTCGGCCCTTGCGCTGTCCCGCTAGCCATGCCTCGACCTCGGCGAAGGAGAAGAGCGGGCTTGCCGCCGTGCCGCCGCTGGGGGCCGGGAAGTCGTCGTGTCGACGTCGCCAATTGGCGACTGCGGCTCGCGTCACACCGGCGAGCCGGGCGATCTGGGCTGCGGTGACGACTGGCTGTGTGGATCCTTCGTCCTCCATGGCGGCAACAGTACACGAGAGCACGCGCATCAGAATCCGTGAGCGCGTTGACAGTGCTAACGAGCTATTGTCAATCTCCCTGTGGCTGCTGTGGTGGGCCGGCGTCACAGCGGAGAGGGCTGACGTCGTAGGCCCGGATGTCGTGAGCCCGAGCGCCGGTTGCGGCGTTGTCGGTGCTCACGCGGGCACATCGACATCAATCAAGGCGAATCCGGCCGTAGCGCCTACCAGAAGCCCTGACGCTCCCGCGCGGTCGCCCCTGACCGCGAAGAGGGCGTTAAGGGGACTGGATGTGACGATGCGGAGCACGCACTGACGGGTATGGGCGTCCCAAACCCGCAGGTTGCGGTCCTTGCCTCCAGTGGCCAGCAGTACTTGGTCCTGCGGGCCCACGAAGGCGATCAAGGAAGTTACTGCGCCCCTGTGGCCCTGGAGTGGCTCTCCCACCGGTTCCCCGGTCAGCGGATCCCATACGGTCACGACCCCGTCGCTCCCGCCGATGGTAAGCAGAGGACGACCTGAGGGCTCGTCGAACGCGGCCAGGGCTCGTACTTGGCCTTCGTGCCCGTCGAACGCCACGAGGGCCTTCGAAGGACCACGTTGCACTCCGCTATGTCCACGGTGTGCTGACCGAGGAGAGCGTGTACGCGGGCCCGCCGATGGGGCCCGGTGAAGTCGGACTGGACGTGCCGGACGAAGGAGTTATCGCCGGTCGGGAGTGGCAGTTGCGAGTGACTGGTCGCGACCGGCCGGTTCGGGTCAGGTGCGAGGTCGTGAATACAGAGACGGGTGTCGTTGTGGCAACGCCGCGCTTGTTCACCATGGAGGACTGTTTGGGCGCCAGCGTGACCCTGCAGGAGCCCGGTCTGTACCGTGTCCGGGCTCGAGTAGCGGATAGCCCACCGGTCACCCAGCTCCTGCTCGCATTCGGGGCGGAGCTGGAGGAACGGGTGAGTCCCTGACGGTTCGCGGGCTGAGCTTCCAAGCTACGGGCGGCCCAGCGCGCGGTAGGTCCAACCGAAGGCCCGCCAGCGAGCGGGGTTGAGGGACCGCGGCCGTGAGTCACCCGCGGGCCGGCGATGTGGACGGCCACGGCCTTGGGCAAAGCCGCCTGCTTCCCACCAGCGGAACTCCGCCTCCTCGAACAGCCTGGCGGCTTGTGGCAGGGGCAGGGGCGCCCACTGAGACTGCTGCAGGTCGCCACTAAGGTCGATCACGGTGCCCATGCTTCCAGGCCTGCCGGAGTGGCGCATCGCGACATGCATGGCCCCCATGCCGGAATCACCTCAGGACGGAGTGTCGCGTCCGTGCCTCATGAGCCCGTGGCGCCCACCGCTCCAGCACGTCATCCTGGACGGGACGCTGATCGAATCGGACCGCCTTGCCGGCGTCCGCGCGAACATCAATGGGTGCAGTTCGTTTCGAGGGAAGTCCGATCGCGGGTGACGGTCGAGATGGCCGTTGGAGACGACGGCGCGTAGTCGCAGGACGGCTTCTGCTCCGGGAAGTCCCCAGCGGGCGCCGGTGATGTCGAGGCGGTCGGCGATCAGGTGGCGGCAGGCGCCCTCGACTGCGCCGGTGGCGATCGGCCACCCGTTGCGGAGCGCGGTGTCGTAGTGGAGTTGGTCGAGGTGGCCGGTCAGGTAGCGGTGGCAGGCGTCGGCGGCCTCGCGCCGGGCGGCGGGCAGGCGTTGGCGCTTGACCTGGGCGGTCATCTCGGTGGCGGCGCGGGCCGCGTCGCCCGAGAGGATCGCGGTCAGACGATCGGCCGCCCATGCCTCGGCCTCGATAGTGCCCGGTTTGTGAAAGGCGTGCGCGGCAGCCCAGACGTATTCGGCGACGTGAACGAAGTCCAGCAGCACGTGGACCTTGACGCCGCGTCGGCGGACCTCCGCTTCGATCAGGTCGAGCTGGTGGCGGGCGCCGTCGACCAGGACGACCCACGGACGCAGGTGCTTCGGGTCGCGCGCCTGGGCCTGGTCGAAGGCGTCGGCGATGACCTGCTCGGGCGACCGGACCAGCGAGGCGGTGCACCACTTGTTCTCGGCCCTCGGCCCCGGACGCGCCGGAAGCTCGCCGCTGCGGCCGCCGGGTGGGTGGATCACATCATGCGGGCGCCTGGGTGCGGGACGGGTGTCGAAGACGCAGGCCACGGTCGCCATCCGCTTGCGGTTCGGCTTCTCGCCTGGCGCGAGCCGGCCCGCGATGGCTGGTCGCGGCCTTCTGGGCGGCCCGGCGGGTGGGCTCGCGCAGAGCTTCGGGCCGCATGACCACGCCCTTGCCGTCCACCTGGACCACCAGCGGCATCTCGCGGCTGCACGGAACCGGGATCAACTTCCGATAGAAGTCGTCGACATCGACCGCGGCAGCGACCACGAGCTCTTCGAGCCTGCGCTTGCCGAGCACGTTCCCGCAGCGGCGTGTCACCGCGTCGTGGGCCTGGTCGAAGGAGCCGCGGACGGCCTCGGTGACGGCGAGCCGCCGTAGTCCCGTCGAGTGTCGGCCCGCAGGCAGCGACAGCGCGGTGTCGGCGGGATGGACGTTGCAGACACCGGGGCCGCGGTGGGCGACCCGAGTGACTCGGACCGTCCCGAACACGGTGGCCAGCCACAGCGAGTGCCCGGTCTCCCGCCAGGGCCGCACTCGCCCCTCCGGACCCGTCACCGCCGGGCCGGCACCGGCGCGGACCTGGTGCTCTTCCTGTCTGGCCCGCAGGTTCAGGTGGTCCTGCAGCAGCAGGCGAAGCAGTTCTCGCCCGGCCGCGTCGAGGTGTTCTTCCAGCTCGGCGTGGGTCCAGGTGGTCGCCGGACTGCCTGACAGCGTATCCATCAGCGTCTCGAAGGCGCTGAGGGAGCGCGCAAGGGGGTCAGCGGTGCATCGGGTGTCGTACGGTGTCATCTCCAGGGCTCTTCCCGTCCAGCATCGATTGGGTCGCACCTTCGAATGTAGACGCGGAAGAGCCCTGCTGTTAACGAGAGTTGGACGATTTGGCCGTCCGCCTCCGGGCAGGAGTGAACATCCCTGGTGTGTCCTCGTCCAGCCAGCCGCGTTCCACCAGCCGCTTGAGCTTCGACCGGGTTCCCTCGATCTTTCCGGTCTCGGCCGGCAGGCCGATCCTGGGCACGATCTGCTTCGCACGGACAGGCCCTGGCGCGTCCGCCACCACCTCCAAAATATCCCGATATACCTGCGGCAGGACGTCCACCCCCATCCCGAGTTGCCAGTTCGGAACGGTCAGCACCCCGATGACCCGCCGCTAGACCCCGGCATACGCAGACGCCACCGACTCGCCCGCGGTCGGCAGGTCGTCATCGACAGCCGTCGCCGACATCTCCGGGGTCATCTCCGCGAGCACCTCGGCGACCGTCTCCCGCGCGATCCGCAACCGCTCCAAGCCCTCCCGCGCCAGATCCAGCCTTCCCGAGAGCTCGGCCAGCTCGGCTTCGAGCTCCTCCACGCGCACCCGGGCAGCCGCCTCGCGCGCTTCCAGTTCCTCGAACAGCGAGCCCATCCGACACCCCTCCTCCACCACCACGGTAGAGAGGAGAGGCCGCGAGCACAGCCCCAGTCAGTGGCCTCGGAGTTCAGCCGTTCCCTTCAGAGGAACCGCACCCAACATCAATGACCGGTGGTTCAGCCAGAAGCACAAGGCGTTCGGCGGGAACGTGCAGTTCCTGTCGGCTCCGAACGGCGCACCGCTGTGGGTCTTCGAGGTCGAGCCCGGCGGCCCTACCCCCGACATCACTGCGGCCCGTATCCACGTCCTCCCAGCGCTGTACAGGGCGGCCGCCCTCGGCCTGCCCACCTTCGCGGACAAAGGCTATGTGGGCGCAGGCATCGCCATCTTTGTCCCCGTCCGGCGTCCAAAGGGCCGCTCCGAGCAGGCCCTCGACATCGATACCTGCACCACCAACGCCCTGATCCGCGCCCTCGGCGAACGCGTTGCCGCCGAGCTCAAGCAGCGCTGGCGCGCCCTGCAGCGCGTCACCCTCAGCCCCAGTCGGATCGGCGCCATCGCCCGCCGCCGCCCTCGTCCTCAACCGGGTATGGAAATGACTACCGTTGAGAAAACGTCACTGGAGTGAGCAGACCTCGCGCCCAATGGCCGTCAGTTACCCGTCCCTGGACCGGTTCCTCGTCGAGCGTCTCGCAGAGCACCATGCCCGGTTTGGGCACCCAGGCGAGCACTGTTCCCGCGCCGCGTCCGGCCAACCGTCGAAAGGCCGACTCTGCGCCAGAGGCGAGGAGTTGCTGACTACCAACAGGTTTGGTCGCCCAGTGCAACGCAGCGACCTCAACAGGAAGTGGCACCTTGCGGCCGAACGAGCCGGCCTTCCTGCGAGCACGCGGTTCCACGACCTGAAGCACTTCTACACCACCCGCCTCGGCGCCTGTGGCGATCACGACCCCAAGACCGTCCAAGCACTCTCTCGGCACGGCGACTTCGCCCAGACCTGGGAGACCTACGCCCACCCGCCCCTGGCAGTGGAAGGTGTCACGGTCACCACATTCACACGCGCATTCGGCACGGCCACCCCTCAGGGCTCCGACGCGCTCCACCCCCCCGGACGGGGGAGACAAAACCCCCTAGCCGGTGAACCGGCTCTGACCTGAGAGTCCGGGACAGAAAAGACAAAACTTGTGGTCCGCAGGCCGTCCGTTCCGGGCCGCTTTGGAGCTGTCACACAAGGGGGACGGGTCCAAGCCAGGCCCTGCCGCACCGCGAACCCTCGCTGGCCTGCACGTATGCCGTCCATGGGTTGCTGACTACCGCGGTGAATGACATCGGAAGCCTTCGCGTCCGGCCCCACCGTCGTTGACCCTCTGCCGTACGGAATTCGCCCCGGATTCGACCCGACAGTTGAGACGTATGCAGAAAATAGCCTCTGACCTGCATAAATGCAGGCGGCGGACGAGTCGGCCTGTACGCCGGGTTCTGTCTCCGCGGTCCGTTGCCGGGCCGCAGGAGGCGGTCATCCATCTAGGGCGGCCGTTGCCGGCCGCCTCAAGCGGTCTACCCGCTGACTCGGGCGAGCAGCCCTCAGGCGTCAGCGCAGGGTGTCGTTGCCGACACCCATCTTGACCTTGCTCCAGGTGGGGTTTACCTAGCCGTCCAGGTCACCCTGGACGCTGGTGGTCTCTTACACCACCGTTTCACCCTTACCGGGCGCCGAAGCGCCCGGCGGTCTGTTCTCTGTGGCACTGTCCCGCGGGTTACCCCGGGTGGCCGTTAGCCACCACCCTGCCCTGTGGAGCCCGGACGTTCCTCGGCGGATCCCCGTGAGGACCCGACGCGACCGCCCGGCCGGCTCGTCCGCCGTGGTGACCATGGTAGCGGCTCCACGCAGTCGGCCGTCCGGGTGACCCGGGTCGGGGCGAGTCGTTGAGCAGTACAGTCGGAGCGGATGGCCACCCAGAACGCCGATCCGGCTCGACCGGGGAGGGGCAGACTCGCATGACGCTTCAGCACGACGTGTTCACCTTCGAAGAGCTGCTCGGCGTTCTGGAGCGGCTGGAGGCTCCCCCCGGCTTCAAGTCGGAGCTGCTGCACGGGGAGATCATCTTGTCACCGCAGGGCGAAGAGCACAGCGAGATCATTCTGGCCGCCCAGGTGGCGGCGCTTGCCGCCGGGCTGCCGCGCTGGCGGGCGACGTCCGACGTGCTGACGCCGTTCCCCGAACACCGCAACGGCTTCTGCCCCGACGTGTCCGTGCTGCGCAGCTCCGCACAGCGCGGCGTGAAGCCCCGGCCCGCCGCCGACATCGCCGCCGTGGTCGAGGTGGTCTCCGGTGATCGTGGCGCGAACGACTACGGCGTGAAGGTCGCCGAGTACGCGCGTGCGGGCATCGACGCCTACCTGATCGCCGACCCGTTGCAGGGCACCTGCAAGCTCCACACTCGCCCGCTCGACGGTGCGTACGAGACGTGCGAGGACTTCGCCTTCGGCGACACCGTCCGGTTCACCGCCGACGACACCGAGTTCGTGCTCGACACCTCCGACTGGCCCCGGCTCTCCTGACGGGCCCTCCTGTCACGCCGTCGTGAATCGGACGGTGGGCTGGGAGAGGTCGACCTCGGTCAGGCGGACGCGGATCTCCTCGCCCAGCGGGAGCGGGCCGTCGCCGTTGGTGAGCGGGGCGCGGACGGCCGGGTCGCAGAGCTGGACGGTGCCGCGGGCCGGGCGGCGTTCGTCGACGTCGATGACGATGCCCTCGAACAGCTCGCCCTCCCGGCCGGTCAGCAGCGCCGCCTCCACCAGGTCGACGCAGGCGCGCTCGACCTCGTGGGCGCGGTGGTCCCCGCCCGACATCAGCGCGGGCAGGGAGGGCAGCGCGTCGCGAGCCCAGGAGGGGACCTCCGTCCCGGCCGCCAGGGCCACGCAGACCTCGCCGGAGAAGCGGTCGACCAGGCGGCGCAGCGGGGCGGTGCAGTGGGTGTACGGGGCGGCGACGGCCGCGTGGCCGGGGTCGGGCGGGACGGCGCCCTCGAAGGCGGTGTAGCCCGCGCCGCGCAGCAGGCCGGTGCACTCGTTCAGGAACGCCGCGTGCGCCGGCAGGTGCGGGTCGAGGGAGCGGATCAGGCGGGCGTAGGGCAGGTCGTCGGGCCAGTCGACGCTCAGCGCCTTCGCGACGCGGTGGAGCTTGGCGACGGCCGACGGCGGAGCGCCCGGCAGGGTGCGCAGCACGCCCACCTCGCCCGCCAGCATCAGCTGGGCCGCCGCCATGCCCGTCAGCAGCGAGATCTGCGCGTTCCAGCCATCCACCGGCATCGGGGCCCGGTAGGCGAGCGTGTAGCCGTTGCCGGGGACCTCCTCGACCTCCTGCTCCGGGATCGGCAGGCTGATGCCGCCGCGCGTCTGCTCGCGCTCCTCGCGCAGCGGGCCGACGACCGCGAGCAGCGCGAGGGCCTCGTCGGCGGTGCCGGTGTCCAGGGCCTTCTGCACGTCCGCGTAGTCGAGCTTGGCGCGGCTGCGGACGGTGGCGCGGCGCAGCCGGGTCGTGCGCAGCTCGCCGTCCGCGTCCAGGTCCAGCTGCCACAGCAGGACCGGCACGTCCTGGCCCGGCAGCAGGCTGGCCGCGCCCTCGGAGAGCCGCTGCGGGTGGAGCGGGACGCGGATGTCGGGGAAGTAGAGCGTCTCGACGCGCCGCCGCGCCTCGGCGTCGATCGCGCCGCCCGGGCGGACCCAGGCGGCGACGTCGGCGATGGCGTAGTGGACGCGGTAGCCGCCGCCCGGCAGGCGTTCCAGGTGCATGGCCTGGTCGAGGTCGCGCGAGTCGGGCGGGTCGATGGTGAACAGCGGCAGGTCGGTGGCGTCCACGCGTGCGCCGGGCAACGTGAGCGGGGCGGCCGAGACCGCCTCGACCTCGGCCAGGACGGCAGGCGAGAACCCGTCCGGAAGCCCCAGCCGGGCGCGGAGCGCGTCCAGCTCGGCGTCGATCCGGGCGGTCCCGGTCGTCTTCACACTCACCAGTCGACGTGGCACGCGCCCCAGCCTAGCCAGCGCGCCCCGCGAACCCCGAAGGATCAGCGGTACGGGTTGTCGTCCTCCGGGCGCGTGCGGGGAGGCGTCTGCGGCGGGTACGGGGGCTGTGGCGCCTGGGGGAGCCCGCCGTACGGGTTCTGGGCGGGTGGTGGCGGGGGAGCGGAAGGGCCGCCGTAGGGGTTCTGCGGGGGAGGCGGATAGCCGCCCGGAGCCGGAGGAGCAGGAGTCGCAGGCGGCGGCGCGGGCGGGCCGTACGGGCCGGGCCCACCCGGCGGGTAGGCCCCGGGCTGCTGCGGCGCGGGCGCGGGACCGGGCGGCACCGCGCCGAACCCACCGCCACCGAACCCGTCTCCCGGTCCGCCGTCGAACGCACCGCCGCCGAGCCCACCGGCACCGAACCCACCGCCGGGGAGGGCGGTCGCCGGGCCGACCCGCTTCGCCTCCGCGAAGCGCCGCACCAGCAGCGCTCCCAGCGCGCCCATCGCCGCGCCTTCTACCAGGCCGAGGCCCAGTGCCAGCGCGACGTTCCCGGTGACGCTCAGCCCCGCGCCCACCGCGTCGAACCCGAACACCGACAGGTTCGCGTTCACCGTCACGTCCGCGAGTGCCAGCAGCACCGGTGTGACGACGAGCAGGGCGACCCCGAGCCGGACCGCCGCGCCGCCCACCTCCGCGCCGAGCGGGTCGGCCGAGGCGCTCCTGCGGGGGGTGCGGACGGCCGCGAAGACGCCCGTGGCGAGCAGCATCAGCAGCACCGCGACCGGCAGCAGCCAGACCCGGCCGTCCTGGGCGGCCAGCGAGGAGACGGTGATCGTCTTGCCCTGTCCGCCCGCCAGGAAGGTGTTGATCGGCGCGGGCAGGACGTGGGCGAGCGGACCGGAGGCCTTGCCCGCCAGGCTGACGCCCATGCCGAGCGGGACGGCGAGGAATACGCCGTTCGGCGTGCCGAGCAGCACCCCGCCCACGGTCTTCGCGCCGCCGTTCCCGGTCAGGCCGACGACCAGGCCCGCCAGCCCGCCCACGACACAGGCGCCGACGAACACCGTCGTGATCGCCGAGGCGACGGGACGCACCGTGCGGGCCAGGCCCTGCCAGCCGACCGGCAGCGGCGAGCGTCGCGCCGCGACGACGGAGAAGGCCAGCACGACCACGACCCAGAGCAGCCCGATCCCGAGCGTCGGGGCCAGGTCGACCTTGAAGCCGACGGTCGGCTTGGTGTTGCCGCCGACCACGCCACCGATCAGGCCGCCGAATCCGCCGAACGGGTCGTCACCACCGCCGGAGCCGGAGCCGCCCGACCCACCCGAGCCGCCCGTCAGCGACGAGATGTCCACCGAGACGGTGCCGTTGCCCGACCAGGCCACCACGGCGAGCAGCACCAGGAACGAGATCACGGCCCCCGCCGCCCGCACCAGGAGCTCACCGGCCGTCAGCACCGCGATCCGGCGCAGCGGACGGGTGAAAAGCCAGCCGAGCACCACCGCCCCGACGAGTGTCAGGCCCAGCGGCATGATGTCGATCGATCCCTGCGCCGCCGCGGCGTCAATTCCGAACACCGACACGTCACCGGTCGGGCTGATCCTTCCGCCGACGGCCATCGCGACCAGGGCTGCTGTGACCGGTCCGAGCTTGGCGTGGGTGTCCAGCCCGAGCAGGTGCACCCCCAGCGCACCGACGGCCGCCATGGCCACGAAGGCCCAACTGGCCGACATGGCGGCGGAGACGAGGCCACGCAGCAGAGTTCCGCCGGCCCTGCCGCCGCCCGGTTGTGGGCCGCCCGGTACCGGGCGGCCGCTCTGGTACACCGTCATATTCGTCCACCATTCCCGTACGCCACCGCGAACGACCGCAACGTCCGCCCCCAGGCGTCAGGTTGCCACACGGTCACGGTCCGGCGTCAGCAGGACGGTTCCGGTTCTGTGGACAGTGACCGAGCTGGAATGATTCCCCCAGTCGTTCGGCATCCCTACACTGCCCCCTGGCAAGCGGGGCAACCTCGGGGGACTACATCGTGGGGCAGGCAACAGTGCCGCAGTTGGTACTTGAACTCAACGGACAGCGGTCGACGCTGGAACCGGGGCACACATACAGCGTGGGTCGCAACCCGCAGTGCGATTTCACGATCAGTGACGCGCGCGTGTCGTGGCAGCACGCGACGATCGCCTTCGCGGGAAACGCCTGGCTCTTCCAGGACCTGGGCAGCACGAACGGCACCTTCCAGGACGGCCGCCGCACCACGCAGGCCTACCTCGGGGACGGCAGCGTGATCCTCCTCGGCAACGCCGAGAACGGTCCGCGCCTCGCCTTCTCCGGCCTGCCGAGCGCGGTGCCGGCGTCCCAGCCGGGGCAGGGCACGGGCTCCGACTGGTACGACCAGCAGACCGCCCGGGTCCAGCCCGGCCAGGAGCCGCAGCCGTTCCCGCAGCAGCAGGGCGGCGGCTACGCCCAGCCGAGCCAGAGCGGCGGCTACCAGCAGCCCGCCCAGCAGCAGCCCGCCCATCAGCCGTTCCCGCAGCAGCAGGGCGGCGGCTACGCGCAGCCGGTCCAGCCCTCCCAGCCGGTCCAGAGCGGCTACCAGCAGCCCGCCCAGCCCGCGCAGCCGGCCCAGGCCTACCCCGAGCCCGTCTACGGCGCGCGCAACCCCACCATGATCCGCAACCTGGCGGCGGGTCTGAAGACCCTCCGCATCGGCCGCGGACTCGACAACGACCTGGTCGTCTCCGACCTGTCCGTCTCCCGGCACCACGCGGAGCTGCGTCAGCTGGCCGACGGCCGCTACGAGATCGTCGACCTGGAGAGCCACAACGGCACCTACCTCAACGGTCAGCCCATCTCCCGTCAGATCCTGTCCGCACAGGACATCGTGGGCGTGGGCCACTCCACCTTCCGGCTGGTCGGCGACCGGCTCGAGGAGTTCGTCGACACCGGTGAGGTCTCCTTCTCCGCCCGCCACCTCACCGTCGAGGTCGAGCACAAGGGCCAGAAGAAGATCCTGCTCAACGACGTCAGCTTCGCCGTGCCGGAGAAGTCGCTCATCGGGGTGATCGGCCCCTCGGGCTCGGGCAAGTCGACGCTGCTGCGCGCGCTGACCGGCTACCGCCCGGCCGACCGCGGCGACGTCCTCTACGACGGCCGCAACCTCTACAAGCAGTTCGCCGAGCTGCGCCAGCGCATCGGCCTCGTCCCCCAGGACGACATCCTGCACTCGCAGCTGACCGTGCGCACGGCCCTCGAGTACGCCGCAGAGCTGCGCTTCCCGGGTGACACCGAGAAGGCCGAGCGCCAGCGCCGCGTCGACGAGGTGCTGGTCGAGCTGCACCTGGAGAAGCGGGCCGACAACCGCATCACCGCGCTCTCCGGCGGCCAGCGCAAGCGCGTGTCCGTTGCGCTGGAGCTGCTGACCAAGCCGTCGCTGATCTTCCTGGACGAGCCGACCTCGGGCCTGGACCCGGGCATGGACCGCGACGTCATGAAGATGCTGCGGGATCTGGCCGACGAGGGCCGCACCGTCCTGGTCGTCACCCACTCCGTCGCCGAGCTCGCGCTCTGCGACCGGCTGCTGGTGATGGCCCCCGGCGGCTCCGTCGCCTACTTCGGTCCGCCGAAGGAGGCGCTGCACTTCTTCCAGTGCGAGACCTGGGCCGACGTCTTCCAGGCCTTCGAGAACCACGCCGAGCACGACTGGGGCGGCCGGTTCCGTGGTTCGGTGCACTTCCAGATGTACGCGGCCGACGTGGACGCCGTGCAGGCCCAGTCCGCGGGGATACAGCAGCACCAGACGCAGCCGCCGAAGCAGCAGAGCTGGGCTTCGCAGCTGTCCACCCTGGTCCGCCGCTACGTCTCCGTCATCGCGGCCGACCGCGGCTACGTGGTGCTGCTCTTCGCCCTGCCGCTGATCATGGGCGCGATGAGCGCCGCGATCCCGGCCAAGTTCGGCCTCGGCCCCTCCGATCCACCGGAGGCCGGCAACCACGACGCCGCCACGGTCCTGCTGCTGCTGGCCGTCAGCGCCTCCCTCACCGGCGCTGCCAACGCGGTCCGCGAGCTCATCAAGGAACGGGTGATCTACGAGCGCGAGCGCGCCGTGGGCCTCTCCCGTTCCGCCTACGTGGCCTCGAAGATCATCGTGCTGGGCGCGATCACCGCGCTCCAGTCGGTCATGGTCGCCATGATCGGTCTGCTGCCGCGCAAGCTGCCGAGCGGCGGCCTGCTGGTCTCCGGCACGGCGCTGCCGGAGCTGGTCCTGGTCGTGATGCTGCTCGGCATCACCTCCATGACGCTGGGTCTGGTGGTCTCCGCGCTGGTGAAGACGGCCGAGAAGACCATGCCGCTGCTGGTGCTGATCGCCATCATCCAGGTCGTCTTCTGCGGCTCGCTGATCCCGGTCCACGGCCAGATCGGCCTGGAGCAGCTCGCCTGGCTGGTGCCTTCCCGCTGGGCGGTCGCCGCCCAGGCGGCCTCGATCAACCTGCTGCACATCCAGGGCCTCGGCTCGGACGGCAAGCCGGCGAACGACCCGCTGTGGACGCACACCGTCGCACAGTGGGGCATGGACGTGGGCGTGCTGGTGCTGCTCGGAGTGGTCTGCAGCGTGCTGGTGGCCCGCCTGCTGCGCCGCCACGAGCCGGAGGTCATGCGCAGCCGCTGACGCACGCTGTGCCGCTGCCATTGCCATGGCCGCTGACGCGGAGTGGAACGTGTATGGAGCGGGGAGCGCCCGGGATGTATTGTCTCGGCGGCTCCCCGCTCTTTTCATTCCGCTTTCGAGTCAGGACCGGTTGTGACCCCCGCCTCCATGGCCCACCTCGACGGTTTTCACTACGGCATGGTGAATCCCGTCCTCGCGTACGTGATCGCCTGCATAGGCGCGACTCTTGGCCTGCGCTGCACCGTCCGCTCTCTGGACCTCCCGGCCAGGGAGCGGGTGGGCTGGCTGCTGTTCGCCGCCTCCGCCATCGGATGCGGAATCTGGACCATGCATTTCATTGCGATGCTCGGTTTCACCGTCACCGGATCGACGATCGTCTACGACGTACCGACGACCGTCGCCAGCCTTCTGCTCGCGATCCTTGTCGTCGGCATCGGCGTCGTCTATGTCGGATATCGGCCCCGGGGTCTGGTGACCCTGGTCGTCGGCGGGACGCTGATGGGCGTGGGTGTCGCGGTCATGCACTACCTCGGCATGGCCGCGATGGAGGTCCAGGGCCAGGTCTCCTACCGCCCCCTGTACGTGGTGGCCTCCGTCGTCATCGCGGTGCTCGCCTCGACGGCGGCCCTGTGGATGACGCTCACCGTCCGCGGCCTGGGGGCCGCGCTCGGCTCCGCGCTGGTCGCGGGCGTCGCGGTGGTGGCCATGCACTACACGGCGATGGCCGCGGTGACCGTCCACCTGGACGGGCGGGCAGCCCAGGGCGGCATGCCCGCCTCGCAGTTCATCCTGCCGCTCGCCGTCGGCGTCGCGGTGTTCCTGACCGCCGGCGCGATCATCGTGATGATGTCCCCGACGGAGGCCACCCGCCCGAGCGCGACGGCGCCGGAGCTCATGCAGCCTTAGTCGGGTCGGGTCGGGTCGGGTCGGGTCGGGTCGGGTCGGGTCGGGTCGGGTCGGGCCGGGCCGGGATCGCGGGCCGCGACCGGCCCGGGATCCGGTCAGGCCAGGATGAGGTGCAGGTCGCCGAACTCGTGCCACAGGTAGCGCTCGCGCAGCGCCTCCGCGTAGCTGCGGTCCAGCAGCGGCCGTCCGGCGACCGCCTCCAGCATCATCAGGTGCGAGGCCCGAGGCTCGTGAAAGCCGGTCAGCAGGCCGTCCACGGCGCGCACCCCGCGCTCCGGGGTGATCACCAGCTCGGTCCAGCCGGACCGGGCTCGCACCACTCCCTCCGGATCGGTCGCCGACTCCAGCGCCCGCACCGCCGTCGTGCCAACGGCGATCACCCTCGAGCCCGCCCCCCGCGCGGCGTTGACGACCCGCGCCGTCACCTCCGGCACCTCGAACCACTCGGCGTACGGAGGCTCGTGGGACTCCACCGACGCCACGCCGGTGTGCAGCGTGATCGGCACGACCAGCACGCCCCGGCTGACCAGCCGGGTCACCAGCTCCGCCGTGAAGGGCCGGGCGGCGCTCGGCATCTCCGCGCTCCCCGCACCCGCGGAGGCCACCGGCTCGGCGAAGACCGTCTGATAGGCGGACAGGGGCCGGTCCGCGCTGGTGTACCCGTACCGGATCGGCCGGCCGTAGCGGGCCAGGTACGCCAGCGGATCCGCCGCCGCGAAGCACGCGCGCCACAGCCGGCTGCTGCCTCCGGCCCGGTCGCCCACCCGGGACAGCAGCGTGAGCCGGGCGCCGCCCGTCAACCGGACCGTCACCAGCGTGCCGTCGTGCACTCGCTGCCGCGTGCTGCCGTGCCCGTCGGGGGAGCGCAGCTCCACCACCCACTCGCTCTCGGCGCGGCGGGTCGAGAAGTGCACCACCACCGGCTCGCCCGTCTCGGCGACCCGCCCGTCCAGGGCCGCGGGCAACGTGGCGGAGTTGTTCACCACCAGCACGTCGCCCGGCCGCAGCAGCCCCGGCAGCTCGCCGAAGGCGTGGTGCGTGATCAGCGGGCCGGCGCCCGCGCGCTCTTCGGCGACCAGCAGCCGCACGTCACCGCGGCCGTCACGGCCCCGCTCCTCCGGCGGCGCTGCCGCCTCCAGTTCGGCCGGCAGCTCCCAGTCGCCCAGTCCGTCCACGAACCCGCCGTCCCCGGAGCCGCCGTCCCCGAACCTGCCGTCCCCCGAGCCGCCGTTCCGCGATCCGCGGTCCCCGGATCCGCCGTCCCCGAACCCACCGTCCCCGGACCCGCGGTTCCGGGATCCGCTGTCCCCGGATCGGCCGTCCCCGAACCCGCCGTCCACGAACCGGCCGTCCACGAACCCGCCGTCCCGGGATCCGGAAGCCACTTCCGCCGTCACCTCGGCCCTCCCCGTCACCGCGCCGCCTCCTCCTCGACGGCCAGCCCGGCCGCCGTGTAGCGGCCGCTCGGCCGACGGTCGTCCAGCAGGGCCAGCAGACCCGGTACCGCACTCTCCTCCGGCAGCGGCGACTGGGCCGCCGCGCCCGGGTCGGCCGCCCGGTACATCGCCGTGTTCATCTCGCCCGGGTCCACCCACCACACCGGCAGTCCCGGCTCCTCCGCGGCCAGCGAACCCGACCACGCCTCCAGCGCCGCCTTCGTCGCCCCGTACCCACCCCACTCCGGGTAGGCCTCCACGGCCGCGTCCGAGGTGATGTTCAGGACCGCCCCGCCGGAGGCCCGCAACAGCGGCAGCGCCTCCTGGACCAGCCCCAGCGGCGCCAGCACATTGACCTCGAACGCGAGGCGCAGCTCGTCCAGACCCTGCTCCGCCACCTGGGCGAGCCCCCGGCCGCCCAGCACCCCGGCGTTGTTGACCAGCAGGTCCAGCCCACCGAGGTCGAACGCGGTGGTGACCAGTGCGGTGCGGTGCCAGGGGTCGGTCACGTCCCCCGGCACGGCGTGGATCCGCGGTCGCCCGTCCATGGCCTCGGCGAGCGCCTCCGCGCCGCGCCCGTCCACGACGACCTCCCAGCCGCGCTCGGCCAGCGCCAGCGCCAGCACCCGGCCCAGTCCGCGCGACGCCCCCGTCACAATGGCGACAGCCATGGCCATGCCTCCCGTGCGATGAATCCTGTTGACACCGCCGAAGCTAGATCCGGTCGGGTCCCGCCCACCTCGGCCACAAGCCGCCGCCCGCCGGGTCCGTTGGTCCTAGGACCGCAGCCCTGCTCCCCACCACCTCGCGTCCGATGCCCCTGGCGATCAAGGGCGGTACCGTGACGGCATGTCGACGAACGCATGCCGCTGCGGACAGGCGCAGCCGCCCGGCGATCCCTGCCTCGGCGGGATCGAGGCGATCAGCGCCGCCGTCCTCGCGATGAGCCGCCACCTGGAGGTCCGCGAGGTGCTGCAGCGCATCGTCGCCTCCGCGCGCACCCTCGTCGGCGCCGAGTACGCGGCGCTCGGCGTCCCCGACGACCACGGCGGCTTCGCCCAGTTCGTCGTCGACGGCGTCAGCGAGGCCCAGTGGCGGGCCATCGGCCCGCTGCCCCGCCAGCACGGCATCCTCTTCGCGATGCTGCACGAGCAGGACCCGACCCGCCTGGACGACGTCCGCGCCGACGAGCGCTTCGGCGGCTGGCCCAGCGCCCACCCGGACATGCGCGCCTTCCTCGGCGTGCCGATCCTGGACGGCGACGAGATCCTCGGGGCGCTGTTTCTTGCAAACAAGCACAGCCTCGCCAACCCCGTCGGCCGCGAGCGGTTCACCGCTCACGACGAGGACCTGCTGCGCATCCTGGCCGCGCACGCCGCGCTCGCGCTGGTCAACGCCCGCCTCTACGAGCGCAGCCGCGAGCTGACCCTGGCCGGCGAACGGGCCCGGATCGCGCACGAGCTGCACGACGCCGTCTCCCAGAAGCTCTTCTCACTGCGGCTGACCGCGCAGGCCGCGGCCGCGCTGGTCGACCGCGACCCGGCCCGCGCCCGCGCCGAACTCGCCGAGGTCTCCCGCCTCGCCGCCGAGGCGGCGGAGGAACTGCGCGGCGTCGTCGTCGAACTGCGGCCCGCCGCCCTCGACGAGGACGGCCTGCTGCCCACCCTTGCCTCTCAGGTCGAGGTGCTCAACCGCGCCCACACCGCGAGCGTCGCCTTCGCCCACGACCGGGTCGCCGCGCTGCCCGCGGCACAGGAGGAGGCGGTCCTGCGCGTCGCGCAGGAGGCCCTGCACAACGCCCTCCGCCACTCCGGCGCGCAGGCCGTCTCCGTCGAACTGCGCAGCGCCCCCGGCCCCGGCGGCACCGACCGCGGCGCGCGGCTGCGCGTCACCGACGACGGCAAGGGCTTCGACCCCGACAGCACCCGCCGTGCCGGCCGCCACCTCGGCCTGGTCTCCATGCGCGACCGCGCCACCAGCGTCGGCGGCGCCCTGCACATCCAATCGTCCCCGGGAGCGGGGACCGTGGTGGAACTGGAGGTCCCCGGTGGGTGACGTGACCATCAAGGTGCTGCTCGTCGACGACCACCAGGTCGTCCGGCGCGGACTGCGCACCTTTCTGGAGATCCAGCCGGACATCGCCGTGGTCGGCGAGGCGGGCGACGGTGCGGAGGGCGTCGAGCTGGCCGAGTCGCTGCGGCCGGACGTGGTCCTGATGGACGTCAAGATGCCCGGCACGGACGGCATCGAGGCGCTGCGGATGCTCAAGGAGCGTGGAAACCCGGCCAAGGTGCTGGTGGTCACCAGCTTCACCGAGCACCGCACGGTCGTCCCCGCGCTGAAGGCGGGCGCGGCGGGCTACGTCTACAAGGACGTCGACCCCGAGGCCCTGGCCGGCGCGATCCGCAGCGTGCACGCGGGCCACGTCCTGCTCCAGCCGGAGCTCGCCGAGGCGCTGCTGTCCGAGGACGGCTCCACCCGCGCCCCGCAGGGGCGTGGGGGCACGCTGACCGAGCGCGAGCAGGAGGTGCTCGGCCTGATCGCGGACGGCCGCTCCAACCGCGAGATCGCTCGGGCGCTCACCCTCTCGGAGAAGACGGTCAAGACGCACGTCTCGAACATCCTGATGAAGCTGGATCTGCAGGACCGCACCCAGGCCGCGCTCTGGGCCGTCCGCAACGGGATCAAGAGCTGAAAGGTGCAGTCGCACTACCTCAGGGGCGCGGGGAACCGTGCGACAAGCCATCCACGGCCTTGAGATCCCGAGCGAGCAGGGCCATCCGCCTGGGGTGGGTTCCTCGCACCCACGCGGAGGAGCCGCACGGGCAGAGCCCCGCGCCCCTGGGGGCAGCTGCGACTGAACGTCAGCCCTCGTCGACCGCCGCGTTGTAGGCCGCCACCCGGGCCCGCCGCGCTGCCCGCTCCAGCGGGCGGAGCGCGTCCGCGCGTTGGGCCATCTCGCCGGCGCTGACCGCCGCGCCCTCCGTGGCCGCCGCCAGGGCGACCAGCGCGGCCACCCGGCGCGCACTCTGCAGCACCCGGACCGCCCGCGCCGGATACCCCGGCGCCAGCAGTTCCTCCGCCTCGGCGTCGCGCGTGCGCAGGCGACCGAGCGCCCGCTGCACCTCCGGGCCGGCTCCCGCGACGTCCAGGCGCGTCAGCGCCTCCGTCGCGTCGCGCATGCCCTCCACCAGCTCGCGCTCCGCGTCCCGCAGCGCGGGCACGTCCGCGGGGAAGCCCGGGTTGACCGGGAGCGCGTGCCAGGTGACGGCCAGGACGCCGTCGTCCTGGTGGTCCGCGCCGTGCCACAGGGCCTCCGGCACGAAGCCCCACGGCGCGCCCACCGCCAGCACCGCCTCGCCGGTCTCCAGCGCGCGGGCGTTGAACTCCGCCGGACCGGTCAGGCCCAGCGGGTGGCCGGGCGCCGGCAGGGCCAGCCGCAGCCCGCTCGCCCCCAGCGCGCGCAGGCGCCCCAGCGCGAGCGTCAGACCGACCCCGTCGGCGCCCGGCAGACCCCGCACCACGTGCGACTCGTCGTCGCCCCGCACCGCGTCGGCCGTGTCGTCGGGGGAGGCCTGACCGGCGAACCAGGCGTTGCCCCAGGCGACAAGTCGGGCGGACCGGGGCTCTTCGTACGCTTCATGGGCTTCCGTCTGCGGCATGGGCCAAGCCTACGGAGCGTCCGGCCACCTCGGTGGCGTAGGTTTGGACCGGCTCACGAGGCTGCGGCCGTGAGAAAACTCTTCTTTTCATTGGGGAAGGCGTACGCAATGAGCGACGTGCTGGAGCTGGTGGACGTTTCCGTGATCCGGGACGGCCGCCCGCTGGTTGAGCAGGTGTCGTGGTCCGTCGCCGAGGGCGAGCGCTGGATCGTGCTCGGACCGAACGGCGCCGGCAAGACCACGCTGCTGCAGGTGGCGTCGAGCTACCTGTTCCCCAGCACGGGAACCGCCTCGATCCTCGGTGACAAGCTGGGCGGCGTCGACGTGTTCGAGCTGCGCCCGCGCATCGGTCTCGCCGGCGCCGCGATGGCCGACAAGCTGCCCAAGCGGCAGACCGTGCTGGAGACCGTGCTCACCGCCGCCTACGGCATGACGGCGCACTGGCGCGAGACCTACGAGCAGGCCGACGAGGCCCGCGCCCGGCTGCTGCTCGACCTGCTCGGCATGGCCGAGTACACCGAGCGCCGGTTCGGCACCCTGTCCGAGGGCGAGCGCAAGCGCACCCTCATCGCCCGCGCCCTGATGACCGACCCGGAGCTGCTGCTCCTGGACGAGCCGGCCGCCGGCCTCGACCTTGGCGGTCGCGAGGACCTGGTCCGCCGCCTGGGCGCGCTGGCCCAGGACCCGGTCGCCCCGGCCATGATCATGGTGACGCACCACGTCGAGGAGATCGCGCCGGGCTTCACCCACGTGCTGATGATCCGTCAGGGCAAGGTGCTGGCCGCCGGCCCGATCATCGAGACGCTCACCCCGCGCAACCTCTCGCTCTGCTTCGGCCTGCCGCTCACCCTCGAGCACCAGGACGGCCGTTGGGCCGCCCGTGGCCTGCCGCTGGCCAAGTGACCGGTCGACTCTGATCCGGTCGGCTGTGATCCGGTCGACCGTGATCGGTGCTCCGGCGATCCGGTGACCGATACGTAATGATCTTTCTCCCCGTCGCCTGACGGGGAGCCACCTGCGCAACTACCATGAGGGCCGTGGAGAGTTGGGCATGGTGGCTGCTGGTGGCCGTGCTGCTGTGCGCCCCGGTGGTGCACACGGCACTGCTCGAGTTCGTCATGTTCGGCATCGGCGCGGGCGCGGCAGCGCTCACGGCCGGGCTGGGCGGCGGAGTCGTCCTCCAGTTCGTCGTGTTCCTCGCCACGACGCTCGCACTCCTGCTGCTGGTCAGGCCGATCACCAGGCGCCAACGGCGCCAGGCCGCGTCGGTCCGGCACGGGATCGACGCGCTGAAGGGGGCGGAGGCCGTGGTCCTGGAACGCGTCGACGAGCACGACGGTCGGATCAAGCTCAGGGGAGAGGTCTGGTCGGCCCGCGCACTCGCGGCCGGGCAGGTCTTCGAACCGGGGGAGAAGGTCAGCGTCGCCGAGATCGACGGCGCGACCGCGGTCGTTCTCTGAGTCGCCGGCCCCGTGCCGGGGTAGGCAAGGCAACACAGCGTCAGCTAGGTCAGCTACAAGGTGCGGGTCCGTCGAGGGAGTCCCTGTGCAAACCGTGATCATCGTCCTGGTTCTGGTGGCGGTGTTCGTGTTCGTCATGCTCCTGCGGACGATCCAGGTGATCCCGCAGGCGCAGGCGGCGATCGTGGAGCGCTTCGGCCGCTACACCCGCACGCTCAACGCGGGCCTGAACATCGTGGTGCCGTTCATCGACACCATCCGCAACCGCCTGGACCTGCGCGAGCAGGTCCAGCCCTTCCCGCCGCAGCCGGTGATCACCCAGGACAACCTGGTGGTCAACATCGACACCGTCATCTACTTCCAGGTCACCGACCCGCGCGCGGCCACCTACGAGGTGCAGAGCTACCTCCAGGCCATCGAGCAGCTCACCATCACCACGCTGCGCAACATCATCGGCTCCATGGACCTGGAGTCCACCCTCACCTCCCGCGAGACCATCAACGCCGGCCTGCGCGGCGTCCTGGACGAGGCCACCGGCAAGTGGGGCATCCGCGTCAACCGCGTCGAGCTCAAGGCGATCGAGCCGCCGACCTCCATCCAGGACTCGATGGAGAAGCAGATGCGCGCCGACCGCGACAAGCGCGCCGCGATCCTCCAGGCCGAGGGTGAGCGGCAGTCCGCGATCCTCAAGGCGGAGGGCCAGAAGCAGGCCGACGTGCTCAAGGCCGAGGGCGAGGCCCAGGCCGCGGTGCTGCGCGCCGACGGTGAGGCCGCCGCGATCCGCACCGTCTTCGAGGCCATCCACTCCGGCGACGCCGACCAGAAGGTGCTCGCCTACAAGTACCTGGAGACCCTGCCGCAGATGGCCCAGGGCGACGCCAACAAGCTCTGGATCATCCCGAGCGAGGTCAGCGACGCGCTCAAGGGCGTCGGCGGCGCGTTCCAGAGCATGGCGCCGAGGATCCCCGGCGCGCCCACGCCCGCCGACACCGCCGTCAAGGCAGCCAACGGCAGCCCCGGCGCGGAGCGCCGCACCGAGCGCCCCGAACTCGACCCCGAGTGACGGCGTAACCGCGCCCCGCGCCCGACCGGGAGGTAGCGTGCTGCCCATGGGCAACCGCGACCTCCTCAGCGACGAGCAGATCACGACCGGCCTCCTCGCCCTGCCCGAGTGGCGGCGCGAGGAGGGCTCGATCCGGCGGACGGTGCAGGCCAAGGACTTCCCCGCGGCGATCCGCGTCGTCGACGCCGTCGCGGTGCAGGCCGAGGCGATGGACCACCACCCGGACATCGACATCCGCTGGCGCACCCTCCACTTCACCCTGTCCACCCATTCCTCGGGCGGCATCACCGCGCTCGATCTGAGGCTCGCCTCGCTCATCGATGCCGCCGTGGCGGCGGAGGCATGAGATGCTGACTCGCGCATCGGGCAGGCGGGAGTGGTACGGCAGCCATGGAACGAGCAGACGAGACCGGTAACGGGCAGGACCAGCAGTACTGGCAGCAGCAGGCGCAGCAGCCGCAGCAGCAGTACGAGCCCTACGGTCAGCACGGTCAGCAGTCGTACGACTACTCCGCCTACGGCGAGTACCAGAACCAGGGCTACGAGCAGCAGGGCTACGACCCCGCCGCCTACCAGCAGCAGGCCCACGGCCAGGGCTACGACCCCGCCGCGTACCAGCAGCAGGGTTACGAGCAGCCGGGCTACGAACAGCAGAGTTACGAGCAGCCGGGCTACGAACAGCAGAGTTACGAGCAGCCGGGCTACGAACAGCAGAGTTACGAGCAGCCGGGCTACGAACAGCAGGGTTACGAGCAGCAGCCCGCCTACGTCTACGACCCGGCGACCGGGCAGTACGTGACCGGGCAGCAGCAGTACTACGACCCCGCCGCCACGTACGCGCAGCAGCCGTACCCGGCCGAGCAGCAGCACCAGGACCACGCGGCGTACTACGGGACCCCTGACGCCGAGGCCGCGCCCTACTGGGCCGCCGAGGAAGCCACCGACGAGCCGTTCGTCCCCGCGCAGGCGTCCGCGCCCGAGCAGGAGTCCCTGGCCGCCGATTCGGGGCGGTCCGGCGCCACGGCCGTCGGCCGGGGCGAGGAGCCGCCCGCCGCCGGGCTGAAGGACCGCGTGCGCGACGCCGCCCTCGGCCGCGGCCCGAACGTCGACCGCAAGAGCTACCTCACCCGCCTCGCCATCGGCGGCACCGCGCTGGTGGTCCTTGCCGGTGCCGGCTGGTTCGTCGCGGGCGGCGGCTCCGGAGGCGGCGGCCCGCAGACCGGCCCGGCAGCCCAGAGCCAGGCGGACATCGGCGTCAACCACACCAAGTCCTGGGCTGCCCCCGCAGCGGCCGGAGCCACCACCGGCGGCAGCGCCAACGGCGCGGCCAACGACGGACTGCTCGGAGCCTGGGCGACGAGCGACGCCGTGGTGCGCGGCGACGGCGAGGCCGTCACCGCCTACTCCACCACCGACGGCCACAAGCTGTGGAGCGTCGCCGCGCCCAGCGCCGGCGGCGTGCCCTGCGCCATGTCCCCGTCCGTCGACACCTCCGGCATCGGCGCGGTCCTGTTCCAGAGCAAGCCCGGCAACGGCCAGGCCTGCGGCCAGCTCGTCGCCGTCGACACCGGGTCGGGCCAGACCAAGTGGAAGGCCCAGCTGCCCTCCAGCGGCGGAACCAACTACGGCGCCTCGGTCATGGTCGACGACAGCCACGTCGTAGCCGTCTCCGACTCCGCCGCCGTCGGCTACGACGCGGCCGGGGGCAAGCAGGCCTGGAGCTACTCCGGCCCCGGCAAGTACTGCGCCCTGTCCGGCAACGGCGACGGAACCTCACTGCTGTTGCAGACCACCTGCGCCGACACCAGCCCCAAGCAGCAGATCGTCTCGCTGGACCCGGACTCGGGGAAGCTGCGCTGGTGGCGCGGTCTGCCGCAGAGCGCCGCCTCCTACACGGTGCTCTCCGCCGACCCCGCCGTGGTCAGCGTCCACATGACCGATCCGACGCAGGACACGATCATGTCCTTCAGCGCCAAGGGCGACAGTCAGGGGACCATCCCGGTCACCCAGACCGGCGGCACCCTCGACGCCACCCACGGCAGCTTCGACCCCGACCCGGCACTCTTCTTCTCCGGCACCACGATGGTCGCCGCGGTGTCCCCCTCGCCGCAGTCCGCCACGGCGGCCTCCGGGCCGACGGTCATCGCCGCCTACAGCCTGGTCACTGGCAAGGAGCTGTGGCGCACCACCGCCCAGGAGAAGGGCGTCGCCGTGCCGGTCGGCATCGACGGCTCGGCGGCGGTGGTCGCCACCGACGAGCGTGTCGGCCAGCCGGCCCGGCTCAGCCACTTCGACCTGACCTCCGGCGCCGAGACCGTCGGCGGGACCTTCCCCCAGGGCACCGGCTCGCTGCTCGGATCCGGACGGGTGCTGCTGCGCAGCAGCCTGGTGGTGGCGCTGCCGGAGTACACCGGCAGCTACAACACCTCGGCGACTGCCTGGAAGGCCGCCGCGTCCGGCTGACCTCGCGGGGCCCGCCCCTCGGCTCACACCGCCGGGGCGAGCTCCACGAGACCGTCCCCGTTCGGGTCCCCGGCCAGGTTCCCGCTGAGATCCCCGGTCAGGTCGACGGCGTCCAGGTCGGCGGCGGTCAGGCCGAGCGCCGCCACCAGCGCCGCGTCCGGCGTCGGCTCGAACGGGCGGCGCAGCAGCCGCATCCCGGCCTGCTCCGGCGTCCGGTTCGCCTTGCGGTGGTTGTCCGGCGCACAGGCCGCGACGGTGTTCAGCCAGGTGTCCTGCCCGCCGTGCGAGCGCGGCACCACGTGGTCCACGGTGGTCGCGCGCCGACCGCAGTAGGCGCAGCGGAAGTTGTCCCTGGCCAGCACCCCGCGCCGGGACCACGTCGCCTGTTGTCGGAACGGCACCCGTACGTACCGTTTCAGCCGTACCACCCGTGGCAGTGGGATCTCGACTGTGCTGCCGCGCACCCTGCGCCCGGGATGGGCCCGCTCGACCACGGCCTTGTCCTGGAGTACGAGCACGACCGCGCGCTGAAGCGTCACCGCCGCCAGCGGTTCGTACGTCGCGTTGAGCACCAGCGTCTTGCGCATGCCAGCCACCTGCCTCCGGCTCCCGGGCCGCCCCCGGTGGACGGTGGGTCCACTGTGCGGGCGGGCCGGATGCCGGGACAACGTAATTTCGGTGGCCTCGCGGTTAAGGCCTCATGGTGCGAAGGATCCGGCCGGACGAGCGGGGGCCGCCGCTACGGGTGTTCGTAGCTCGCGATCAGCTGACCGCGGCCGATCGCGTGGAAGCGCAGGTTGAAGCCGACCACCGCGGGCGAGACGTCCGCGTCCGGTCCGAGCTTCTCCTGGTCCACCGCGTAGACGGTGAACACGTACCGGTGCGGACCGTCCCCGGGCGGCGGGGCCGCCCCGCCGAAGTCGCGGCTGCCGTAGTCGTTGCGAACGTGCACCGCCCCGGCGGGCAGACCCTCGAACGTGCCCGTCCCGGCGCCCGCGGGCAGCTCGGTGACGTCGGCGGGGATGTCGAAGACCGACCAGTGCCAGAAACCACTGCCGGTCGGCGCGTCCGGGTCGTAGCAGGTCACCGCGAAGCTCTTGGTGCCGGCGGGAAAGCCGGACCAGCGCAGGTGCGGCGAGGTGTTCCCGGCCGCGTACACGTGCGCGTCCGGCAGCACACCTCCGTCGGTCAGGTCCTCGCTGGTCACCGTGAACTCGGCGACCGGCGGGTGGAAGTCGTGGGGGAGCGGACGCCGCGTGGGCTCCGACATGTCGTCAGCCTCCTTGGGCACTACGGCAACTCAAGGCCGTGTAGGGAATCGCTGGCGATCAGCCTAATCTCGGGCTGTGATGTTGGAGCCCGCAGACCCGCGCTTCCTGGACCGTCCTTCGCCCCTGGTGGCGCCCGACCTGCTCGGCCGGGTCCTGGTCAGCACCCGGCCCGAGGGCCGCGTCGCCGTCCGGCTGACCGAGGTGGAGGCCTACACCGGCCCGGACGACCCCGCCTCGCACGCCTACCGCGGCCGCACCGCGCGCAACGCCGTGATGTTCGGGCCGCCGGGCTTCGTCTACGTCTACTTCACCTACGGCATGCACTTCTGCATGAACGTGGTGACCGGCCCCGGCACCACCGCCGGAGCCGTGCTGCTGCGGGCCGGCGAGATCGTGGAGGGCGTCGACCTGGCCCGGCATCGCCGCGCCTCCGCCCGACGCGACACCGAGCTCGCCCAGGGGCCGGCCCGGCTCACCCAGGCCCTCGGCATCGCCCGCGAACAGGACGGCGAACGGCTCGGCGGGGAGGTCTTCGCCCTGCTGCCCGGAACCCCGGCCGTGGCCGAGCGGATCCGGCAGGGGCCGCGCACGGGTGTCGCCCAGGGCGCGGACACCCCGTACCGCTTCTGGCTCGACGACGAGCCGACCGTCAGCCCCTACCGGCGCCACGTCCCGCGCCGCCGCAAGGAAAAGGACTGAGGGCCGTCCGGGACCCGACGGCGCCGACCGTCAGGAGCCGAAGCCGAGGATCCTGGCCTTCTCGGCCGCGAACTCCTCGTCGCTGAGCACGCCCTCCTTGTGCAGTCGGCCCAGCTCGGACAACTGCCGAATCCGCTCGCCCTCCGGACTGCCCCCGTGATCGCCCGCGTGGCTTCCCGCGTGGCTTCCCGCGTGGCCCCCCGCGTTGCCCCCCGCGTGCGGCTGGGCGTCGCCCTGCCCGCCCGGGTGAGCGGCGGCGTACCCCGGCGGCCCGGCGTCCTCCGGGACGTACGGGGGCCTGGCCTGCTGCTGCCGCATGGCCTTCTGCTCCCTGGCTCGCTGCTGCCTGGCCAGGCGCTCGAGCCGGATCTCCGAATCGCCCGCGGAGTGGTTCCGTTGAGCCGGGGCAGCCGCTCGCGCGGCCGCCGCGCGCTGGGCGGCCTGGCGCTGGAGCGCGCCCTGGCTGAGGTCGACGGCGACCCGGTGGCGGTTGTGCTTGGCGACGCCGACCTCGACCCGGTCACCCTCCCGCCAGCCGTGGCTCGTCATGCTGACCCGTGTCTCGTAGGGCTGCCGTCCGGGCAGCTCCACCCGCATGCGGATGCGGTAGAGGCGGGAACCGCCGTAGCCCATGTCGTTCCCGCCGATGTAGGTGTGGGTGCCCTTGGTCTCCAGGACGGTGGCGGTCCCGCGGATGCCCCGCTTGAAGACCCGCTTGTCGCCGTTCTGCATCGCCTGGCCCAGGTACATGCCGTACCCGAAGGAGCCCCACCACATGACGCCGATGACGAAGACATAGAGCGCGACGTGCAGCGCGTACGGCCCTGGCACCTGGCTCGCCAGCAGGCACAGAGGCAGGAATCCCGCACTCATCAGTCCGAACCAGATCCAGACCACCAAGGTCAGCTTGCCTAGAGTCACCTGTGAAAACCCCTCTCGAAACCGCTCTTCGCCCTGCATGGCGAGACTGGTGTACCGGAGCGGCAGGGGGCCTCACCAGCGGCGGTTCGGCATTGTGACAGCTTCGGTGCGGGATGGAGGCATCCGTCACAGTAGTTCGCATTTGAACCGTCGACTCGCTTACCGTCGGAAGCAGCAGTCCCGACGTAACCGACGAAGACGGAAGCCCAGCACCATGGCCGGACAGTCCAAGAAGCAGGTTGCCGCCGAGCGCCGCGCGCGCATCGCCGAGATGCAGGCGGCCGAGCGTGCCCGCGACCGCCGCAACAAGATCCTCCTCGGCGCCGGGGCCCTCGTCGTCGCGGGCGCCGCGATCTTCGGCATCGCCGCGGCCGTCGACAACTCGGGCTCCAAGAGCCCGACCGCCTCCGCCTCCTCGGTGAACTGGGCCGCCCCCACCGACACCGACGCCGCCGTCAAGGCGGCCGGCCTCAGCATGCTCAGCGCCGAGGGCACCGCCGAGCACATCCACATCCACCTGGACGTGTGGGTCAACGGCCAGAAGGTGACCGTGCCCCAGCTCGTCGGCATCAACGAAGGCGCCGGGACCATCAGCCCGCTGCACACCCACGACACCACCGGTGTCGTGCACATCGAGTCCCCGGTGGTGAAGGACTACGAACTCGGCCAGTTCCTGACCGAGTGGGGCGTCCCGATCAGCTCGACCCAGCTCGGCACCGAGAAGACGGACGCGACCCACACCCTGAAGGTCTACGTCAACGGCAAGGAGGCCTCGGGCGACCCGTCCAAGCTGGTCTTCCACGCCCACGACGAGATCGCGGTCGTCTACGGCACCGCCGCGCAGAACTCCGCCATCCAGATCCCGAGCAGCTACAGCTGGCCGAGCGGGCTCTGACAGCCGCGAGCCCGGTATCTGCCATCTGAAACGGATTGGCCAAGAGGGGGCCCGGTCGGGGAGGCTGTAGCCGACCCGGCCCCTCGGGTGACCGACGGAAACAACCGAAGGAAGAGACGAGACCGTGACCGACATCGTCGACGAACTGAAGTGGCGCGGCCTGCTGGCCCTGTCCACCGACGAGGACGCACTGCGCAAGGCTTTCGCGGACGGTCCGGTCACCTTCTATTGCGGCTTCGACCCGACCGCGATCAGCCTGCACCTGGGCAACCTCGTGCAGATCCTGACCATGAAGCGGATCCAGGACGCCGGCCACAAGCCCCTCGGTCTCGTCGGTGGCGCCACCGGTCTCATCGGCGACCCGAAGCCCACCGCCGAGCGGGTACTCAACGACCCGGAGACCGTCGCCGACTGGGTCGGCCGGCTGCGCGGCCAGATCGAGCGCTTCCTCGACTTCGAGGGCCCGAACGCCGCCCGGATGGTCAACAATCTCGACTGGACCTCGGGCATGTCCGCGATCAACCTGTTGCGCGACGTGGGCAAGTACTTCCGGGTCAACAACATGATCGCCAAGGAGGCCGTCGCCCGACGCCTCAACTCGGACGCCGGCATCAGCTACACCGAGTTCAGCTACCAGGTCCTCCAGGGCATGGACTTCCTGGAGCTCCACCGCCGCTACGGCTGCATGCTGCAGACCGGCGGCAGTGACCAGTGGGGCAACCTCACCGCCGGCACCGACCTGATCCGCAAGGCCGAGGGCGTCGCCGCCCACGCGCTGGCCACCCCGCTGATCACCAAGGCCGACGGCACCAAGTTCGGCAAGACCGAGTCCGGCACCGTCTGGCTCGACGCCGAGCTGACCACGCCGTACGCGTTCTACCAGTTCTGGCTGAACGCCGACGACCGCGACGTCTCCAAGTTCCTGCGCATCTTCAGCTTCAAGTCCCACGAGGAGATCGAGGAGCTGGAGCGCCTGACCGAGGAGGCCCCGTTCAAGCGCGCCGCCCAGCGCGCGCTCGCGGAGGAGCTGACCGTCCTGGTGCACGGCCAGGACCAGCTGGACCGCGCGGTCGCCGCATCAAAGGCGCTCTTCGGCCAGGGCGACCTCGGCGAGCTGGACGAGCGCACGCTCGCCGCTGCCGTCGCCGAGCTCCCGAGCGCCCAAGTGGGTGAACTCGGCGAGATCGTCGACCTCTTCGTCGCCACCGGTCTCTCGGCCAGTCGTTCGGCCGCCCGCCGTACGGTCAACGAGGGCGGTGCCTACGTGAACAACGTGAAGATCGACGACGAGGCGGCCCTCGCCACGCCGGCCGACCTGCTCCACGGCCGCTGGCTCGTGCTGCGTCGCGGCAAGCGCAACCTCGCGGCGGTCGAACTGCAAGGCTGAACTGGTCAGTTCACCCGAACGGGGGAGATCCGCAAGGATCTTCCCCGTTCGTGTTTGACGATCCCCGAAGCAGGGGCTAATGTAGGTCGAGTCGCCTGAATCGGACAGATGCGTCGTACGGAGCGTCGCTCCGCCGCACCAGTCCACACGTGACCACCCGTAGTTGATTCACTCATTTGATCGATCTCGTAGGCGTCGGTGTATTCCGGGGCCAGGCGGGCTCTATTTGGGGTGGGAATTGACGGACGGAAGCCGATTTCCGGGTCTCCGGAAAATGCGCTAACGTAACGGAGGTCGCGAACGAGCGACACCCCCACTTCTAGCGGGGAAGCGGAAAAGCCAGCCGGCGGATCTGCTAAGCTAGAAAACGAAGGAAGCGCCCGGAGCGGCCCGAAAGGGAAGCAAAGGAAGCGACCGTTCCTTGAGAACTCAACAGCGTGCCAAAAGTCAACGCCA